>JBOHZO010000125.1:0-36306 GCA_050738555.1 Steroidobacteraceae bacterium
ATGGCGATCGGCCGCACGTTTCCGGAAGTGATCCAGAAAGCGCTGCGCATGCTCGATATCGGAGTCGTGGGTCTCGACCCGGACGCTTTCGAGTTTGCGGATCTCGAGCAAGAGCTGCGAAACGCGACGCCGCGGCGGATTTTCGGCGTGGCGCAGGCGCTCGCAGAAGGCATCAGCGTCGAAAGTATTCATGAGATTACGGCGATCGACCCCTGGTTCATCCGAGAGATGCAACCGGTGGTCAGCATGTTTGCGCGGTTGCGCGAAAAAGACGCTCCGCTCACGCCTGAACTTTTGCGTGAGGCCAAGCTCATCGGGTTCTCGGACAAGGCGATCGACAGCGGTCTGAATCTTCCACAGGGCAGCGCGCGCGCATTGCGCCGAAAGCATGAAATTTGCCCGCAATTCGCGCAGATTGACACGCTCGCGGCGGAGTTCCCGGCCGACACGAACTACCTTTACTCCACCTATCACGCCTCGGTGAGCGATGTCGCGCCGACGGCGCGTCGCAAGGTCATGGTGCTCGGAGCGGGCGTCTATCGAATCGGCTCGAGTGTCGAGTTTGACTGGTGCTGTGTCAACGCGGTGCGGACGCTCGCCGGACTCGGCTACGAGACCATCATGGTCAACTACAACCCTGAGACGGTCAGCACGGACTACGACATCTGCGACCGGCTGATATTCGACGAAATCAGCCTTGAGTCTGTGCTGGACATCTACGAGCGGGAGCGGCCGGACGGCATCATCGTCAGCATGGGAGGCCAGGTTCCCAATAATCTGGCGATGCGTTTGCACCGCGCCGGAGCGCGGATCTTCGGCACCGATCCCGCCAACATCGATCGCGCGGAGAACCGGCAGACCTTCAGCTCGCTGCTCGACGAGCTCGGCATTGATCAGCCAGCCTGGCGGCACATGACGGACACTTCGTCGGCGGAAAGCATCGTCGAAGAGCTGGGAGGATTCCCCGTTTTGGTGCGCCCGAGCTACGTGCTGAGCGGCGCGGCCATGAGCATCGCGCATGAGCCGAACGAACTGCAGCAGATTCTCATGCGCGCCAAGCGCGTGTCGCCCGATCACCCGGTCGTCGTCTCGAAGTTCGAGACCCGCGCGCGCGAAATCGAGATTGACGCAGTCGCGGATCGTGGCGAGATGATCCTGTGGGCCATCAGCGAACATATCGAAGATGCGGGTGTGCATAGCGGCGACGCCACGCTCGTGCTGCCGCCGCAAAGCCTGTACATCTCGACGATCCGGCGAGTGCGCCGGATCGCCGCGGATCTGGCATCAGCGCTCGCGATTACCGGTCCATTCAACATCCAGTTCCTCGCCAAGCACAATCACGTCAAGGTGATCGAGTGCAATCTGCGGGCTTCCCGCAGCTTTCCCTTCGTGTCCAAGGTCGTCGGCGCCAACTTCGCCGCCGAGGCGACGCGTCGCATGCTGGGCGTCGCGGGCGCTGGCGCCGTCGGCAGCCTCGAGCTCGACTACGTGGGCGTCAAAGTGCCGATGTTCTCGTTTGGCCGGCTCGCCGGCGTCGATCCCATGCTCGGCGTCGAGATGGCAAGCACCGGCGAGGTGGGCTGCCTTGGCGACGATCTGCAGGAAGCGCTGCTGAGCGCCCTGCATGCCGCCGGATTCTCCTATCCGAAGAAGGGAGTCTTGCTGTCGCTCGGACCGGTCGAGGACAAGTACTGGTTCGCGGACGAAGCCCGGCTGATTCACGAAAAGCTCAGGCTGCCGATCTACGCGACCGGAGGCACCGCGGAAGCGCTACGCGCTCTCGACATTCCTTGCACCGCGGTCGGAAAGAAGCCAGGTGACAGAACGAGTGCAATGGATCTGATCGATGCAGGCGAGATTGACCTGGTGGTGAACGTGCCGCGCGACTATGACGAGTACGGCCGTCCCGACGGCTACTTGATCCGCCGCCGGGCCGTCGAAACCGGCACGCCGCTCTTCACAGACCTGCAGCTTGCTCGCGCGTTGATTGAAGCGCTCTGGCTAAAGCGTGGTGAAGTGCGACGCGTGCGCGCGTGGCAGGAATACCTGGCTCCCGAGCGCAATCGAGCGGGGTCGGTCTGACGCCGGGGCGGCTCAGTTCTTCAGTCTGTATCCCGTGCGGAAGATCCAGGCAATCGCCCCGAGGCACAGGAGCATGAACACGAGCGTCATCCCGAGGCTCACGTCCACGCCGACGTCCGACTTGCCGTAGAAGCTCCAGCGGAATCCGCTGATGAGATACACGACCGGATTGAACAGGGTGGCGGTGCGCCAGGCCGGCGGCAGCATGTCGATGGAATAGAAGGCACCGCCGAGAAACGTCAGCGGCGTCACGATCAGCATGGGGATCAGCTGCATCTGTTCCCAGTTCTTCGCCCAGATCCCGACGATGAATCCGAACAGGCTGAAGGTGACCGCCGTCAGCACCATAAAGGTGATCATCCACAACGGATGCAGTATGGTGATCGGCACCAAGAGCGAGGCCGTCGCCAGGATAATGAGGCCAAGAAGCACGGATTTCGTAGCGGCCGCGCCCACGTAACCGAGCACGATCTCGAAGGCCGCGACCGGGGCCGACAGGATCTCGAAGATCGTGCCGGTGAACTTCGGAAAATGGATGCCGAAGGAAGCATTCGAAATGCTCTCGGTGAAGAGCGACAGCATGATGAGGCCGGGCACGATGAAGGCGCCGTAGCTGACGCCACCCACTTCCGTCATCCGTGAGCCGATGGCCGCTCCGAACACGACGACGAAGAGCGCCGTCGTTATGACGGGCGTCAGCACGCTCTGGAGCAGCGTGCGGAGGAACCGGGCCATCTCGAACCGGTAGATCGCCCAGACGCCGTGGCGATTGAACCCTGACGGACTCACTGGCGCGCGCCCCGGCCGACCAGACTCACGAAGATCTCCTCGAGCGAACTCTCGCGCGTGTTCAGGTCGCGGTAACAGATTCCGAGCTGCTCGAGTCGCCGCAGCAGCGCGGCGACTCCGGTCTGCTCGAGCGCCGCGTCGAAGGTGAACTGAAGCTCGTGGCCATCGGCGTTGAGCGCGAGTTGCCAGTCGGCCAGTTCCGCAGGCACCGCCGCGAGCGGCTCCTGGAGCGTCAGCGTGAGCTGGCGCTTGCCGAGCTTCTTCATGAGGACCGCCTTGTCCTCGACCACGATCAGCTCGCCGTGGTTGACGACGCCGATGCGGTCGGCCATCTCCTCGGCCTCGTCGATGTAATGAGTCGTCAGGATGATCGTCACGCCCTGGTCGCGGAGCCGCCGCACGAGCGCCCACATGTCGCGCCGGAGCTCGACGTCGACGCCCGCCGTTGGCTCGTCCAGGAAGAGGATGCGGGGCTCGTGCGCCAGCGCCTTCGCGATCATCACGCGCCGTTTCATTCCGCCCGACAGGGTCATTGTCACGTCATTCCGCCGGTCCCAGAGCGAAAGGTCGCGAAGCACCCGCTCGACGTGCGCGCGGTCAGGTGCGCGGCCGAAGAGGCCGCGGCTGAAGACCGCCGTCGCGCGCACCGTCTCGAATGCCTCGATGGCGAGTTCCTGCGGCACCAAGCCGATCATCGCCCGGGCCGCGCGGTACTCGCGCTGGATGTCATGGCCTGCCACGCGGACGACGCCTGAAGTCGGGACGACGATGCCGCAGACGATGCTGATCAGCGTCGTCTTGCCGGCGCCATTCGGGCCGAGCAGCGCGAAGATCTCGCCGGCCCGGATATCGAGCGACACGTTCTTGAGCGCGTGCTGGCCGGTCGCATAGGTCTTGGTCAGGTTCGAAATCGAGATGACGCCCGGCATCGGCGCATTCTACAGATTAGATCGCAGGCAACTCCGCGAGCCGCCGCTCCAGGAACCGGCGCGCCGCGCCCTGCCTGGTCAGCTCGAGGGCGCGCCGGTACGAGTCACGCGCCTCCCGCGTCCGTCCCAGCCTGCGGCAAAGATCGGCGCGCGCGGCATGCGCCGGCTGGTATTCGGCAAGCTCGCCGCGCGCCAGGAGCGAATCGATGAGGACGAGACCGGCGGCCGCTCCGTCGCGCATGGCGATCGCCGCCGCGCGATTGAGCTCGATCACCGGTGAGGGCTCCACCCCGAGCAGAAGATTGTAAGTGCCGACGATGCGGTTCCAGTCGGTCGCTTCCGGCGTCGGGGCCTCCGCATGCGCGGCCGCAATCGCCGCCTGGAGCGTGTAGGGGCCGAAGCGCCGCGAGGCCAGTGCGCGCCGCGCGAGTACGAGGCCTTCCGCGATCTGCTCCCGGTTCCATAGCGACCGGTCCTGCTCGTCGAGCAGGACGATGTCGCCCTCCTCGGAGGTCCGCGCCGTCCGGCGCGAATCCTGCAGGAGCATCAGCGCGAGGAGTCCCGCGCCCTCCGACTCGGGCAAGAGTTCCACGAGCAGGCGGCCGAGCCGGATTGCCTCGGCAGAAAGGTCGGCGCGCGTCAGGGTGTCGCCGCTCGATGCCGCGTAGCCCTCGTTGAATACGAGATAGATGACGCGGAGCACGGCGTCGAGGCGCGCCGGCAGCTCGGCAGCCGCCGGGACCTCGTAGGGAATGCGCGCGTCGCGGATCTTTGCCTTGGCGCGGACGATCCGCTGCGCGAGCGTCGAGGCGGGAATCAGGAAAGCGCTCGCGATCTCCTCGGTCGTGAGCCCGCAGACTTCGCGCAGCGTCATCGCCACCTGCGCATCCCCTGCGAGCGCGGGATGGCAGCAGGTGAACATCAGGCGCAGCCGATCGTCCTCGACCGGCTCGTCGACGGAGCGCGCGGGATCCGACGTGTCCTGCCCGGTCAGGTCGGCGACAGTGTCGTAAGAGGCGTCGACACGCGAATCGCGCCGCATGGCGTCGATCCCCTTGAAGCGCCCGGCGGAAACGAGCCAGGCGCGCGGATTCGCAGGCATGCCGTCGCGCGGCCATTGCTCGACGGCGGCGGCGAATGCCTCGTGCATCGCCTCTTCCGCGCGGTCGAAATCGCCGAGCAGGCGGATCAGGGTGGCGAGCACGCGGCGGGATTCATTCCGATAGACGGCATCGACCGCCGCGCGTCCCGCATCGCGCTCGCTCAAGTTTCCGGCTGCACCGCGCGCACTTCGACTACGCCGCCGTGCGGCAGCGTCGGGATGCGCATCGCGAGCGCCACGGCTTCGTCGAGATCCCGGCATTCGACCAGATGGTAACCGCCGAATTGTTCCTTTGTCTCGGCAAACGGACCGTCGGTCGCCACGGCCCTGCCTTCACGATGACGGACTGTGCGAGCGGATGCCGTGGGCACGAGCCTCGCGCTCAGGCGATGCTGGCCCTTCTTCTCGATGTCCGCGACCCAGGAGCCGTAGTCCCGCATGATCGCTTCCCGGCTGGACTCGGGAAGCGCGGCCCAGCGCTTTTCTTCGATGCAGCACATCATCATGTATTGCATGTCAGTACTCGACGATGCTCTTGAATCCGCCCCAGAACATGCGCTTGCCGTCGAAAGGCAGTTTCTTCGGGTCCATGTACTTCTTGAAGCGGGGGTCGGTCGAGAACCGTTGCATGGCCTTCTTGTTGATGCGGTCGCGCTGGCCCCGCGAGCGGTAAACGATGAACGAAAACACGACGGCTTCGCCCTTCTTGAGCTTGACGCTCTGCGGGAACGACGTCCATTTGCCGGGTTTCACGTCGTCCGCCACGGTCTCGACGTACTGGAGCGCGCCGTACTCGCGCCAGATCTTGCCCGCAGCCTTCGCCATACGGCGGTAGGCGCCCAGGTTCTTCCGCGGTACCGGAAGCACGTATCCATCCACGTAATGCATGATTTCCTCCTACAGTGATCTCAGTACCGGGTGATCCGCCATGAATGCTTCATCGGCGGGCCTGACCTCGAAGCCGCCCATGCGGACGCCCGGATGACGGCTCATCACGCGGATCGCCTCGTCCTTGTCTTTCGCCTCGAGGATGAGGATGCCGCCGAGCAGCTCCTTGGTCTCGGCAAACGGGCCGTCCGTCAGCGACGCCCTGCCGTTCTTCCAGCGCAGGGTGGTCGCGGACTCCGCGCCCTGGAGCGCAACCCCGCCGGCGAAATGACCTTCTTTCTGCAGCGTCAGGTCGAACGCGGTGCACTCGGCAACCAGCGCCTGCTGCTCGGCCTCGCTCAATGTCCCCCACCACTTCTCGTCGAAATAGCCCAGGCAGACGAATTTCATGTCCTGCGCTCCTCCACACCGCCGATGCCAATCTCGCGAAAACGCTCGACCGTCTCGCTCGGGCCGAAATCCTCCAGCTCGAACAGCTGCCGAACTTCGATCTCGCAGTCGGAGCCGTCGATCGTCGGGTTCGGGAACCGGCGGGTCCACTCGACCGCCTCTTCGCGCGACTTCACCTGGATCAGCGTATAGCCCGCGATCAGTTCCTTGGTTTCGGCAAACGGCCCGTCGATCACGGCGCGCTTCGCGCCCTGGTAGCGGATGCGCCAGCCCTTTTCGCTGCATTGCAGCCCTGACCCGTCCAGCAGCACGCCTGCTTTCGCAAGCTCCTCATGATAGGCAGCCATTTCGGCCATCAGTTCCTCGGGCGGCATCACGCCGGCCTCCGTGTCCTTCGTTGCCTTGACGATGATCATGTATCGCATGTGTTACATCTCCACGACGGGGCGCACTTCGACGGCGCCAAAACGCGCACCGGGAATCTTCGAGGCCAGCTGGATCGCCTCATTCAGGTCGCGGGCCTGCAGCAGGTAATAGCCGCCGAGTTGTTCCTTGGTCTCGGCGAACGGCCCGTCCGTGGCCGCGACCCTGCCCTGTCGCACCCGCACGGTGGTTGCCGTGCGCGACGGCTCGAGCGCATTGCCGCCGGCGTAGTTTCCACTGCGCTTGACCGTCTCCGTGTACGTCAAATATTCGCCGAGGATCTTCTCCGTTTGCGCGGGAGGCAATTTCTCCCACTCCTTCTCGTCCTCGTATATCAGGCAAAGATATTGCATTGCGGCCTCCTCGATGGCGCGTCGCCTGGGTTGCGCCGCCGCCGATAGCACGGCGGCGACCATATATGCTGGGTTCATCACATCCCATAGTCGGTCGGACAAAGCCGCAATCGACATCCGGCTAGAAAAATCCCCGGCGGAGGTTGATTTTGTACTCGAGATGCGCCTTCAGGCAGCAGAGCATCTGCGTCCAGCCGTAGCAGTTGCCGTAGGAGCCCTTCAGGCCTTTTGGATGCGCCTTCCAGCCCGACTCGGCCACGCGCACGAGTGTGCCGCCGCCATCGACCGGCTCGAAGGTCATCACGACGTGGGTCTGATGGGGCTCACCCTCTGCGTCCCAGCTGAACTCGATGCGCTCGTTCGGCACGAGCCTGGTGACCTTCACCGGGAATTCGCCGGGGTGGTCGGCAAATTTCCACAGCACCGTGCTGCCCTCCCGGAGCGGCGCGCTCGCGCCGCCCGTTGTGAAGTACGCCGAGAGCTGCTGTGGATCGGTGACGGCGTCGAAAACCGTTGCCACCGGCCGCGCGATCTTCGCGTAGACGTCGAACTTGAGTTCCATTGCGGGCCTCGCAATCGCCGGAATGATGTTATAATCTTATAACATGATTAGACGGCTCGACAAGCAGGACCGCGTCTTCCGCGCGCTGGGGCACGCGACACGGCGCCGCATGCTCGATCTGCTCCGGCAGTCGCCCCGCACCACCGGAGAGCTCTGCGGGCTTTTCGGCGATCTCGACCGTTGTACCGTCATGCAGCATCTCGGCGTGCTCGAGCGCGCCGAACTGGTGGTCGCGAGAACCGAAGGCCGGATGCGATGGAACGTGCTGAATGTCATGCCGATCAAGGAGATCCACGATCGCTGGATCGGTCCTTACGCGGCCAATGCGGTGAGCCTGCTGGCGCAGCTCAAGCGCGAGCTGGAGATCCCGGCTCAGGCGCGTCGCCCGGCGCGGCGGGCGTGAGCGGCTTGCCGCCCGACGCACTGCCCGAGAACCGCTGAAACAGCTCCGTGACCACCCTGTCGATCGCGGCCTGCGGATTCTTCATGTCCTCGCGCGTGATGCGGCCCTCGGCGACGCCTTCCCATATCAGCTGCATGCGCTCCGCGTCGACGATGTCGATGTTCGCGGTGCCCACCTTGTAGTGCACCGTGTCGACGTCGTCCTGATACATCGGCCACGCGCCGTACAATCCATAGCGGTAGCCGTAGTAACCGTAACCCGCCGAGAAACCCGGCGACCGGCGCACATCGGTCACGTCGCGCACGTTCGCGTAGAAATTGACGAGCAGGTCCGGGTCCTTCTCGTCATACGTGAAGCCGCGTTTCTGCATCTCGCGGTCGACCGCATTCTTGAAGTAGGCGGTGATCAGCGTCGAGTAACCCGCGCGATCCGTGCCGAGCTCTTCGGGGAATCCGTAAGTTCGAAACGAACCGAGATCGGCCGACCGGTCGTAGTCGATCGTGAAATCCGGGCTCGTGGTCGTCGCGCACGCCGAGAGCGCGAGGGCCGCCATCCAACCCAGGTGCTTGTTCATGGCCTTGTGTCCGATACTTGCAACGTATGACACCGGGAACGGCCGCCGCGTTCACTGCCTGCGTCCTCCTATCTCCCGCGGGCGACGCGCTCGCGGCCGGCAAGGTTCACGTCGGCGTGGGCCGACTCGAGTTCGGCGGGCTCGCGATCGAGGATCTCCGCGTCGACTGGGCGCCGCGCGCGCAGGCGCCGGGCTCGCTGGACCTCAGGGCCGCGAGGATTCGCGGCATCGCGGCCACGGGCCCGCTGTCCGCTTTTTCGCTCGACTGTCCGGCATTGCGCATCGAAGGCGACGAGCTCAGTTGCGAGCGGGGCCGCCTGTCCGGCTCGCTCGGCACGCTTGGCGTGCAGGACACGCGCTTCAGGGCGCGAAGGGCCGGCGATGGCAGCCTGCATCTCGGCTTCGACAATTTCGCGATCGCGAAGGGCGGGGGCCGGCTCGACTTTTCGCTGCGGGGCTCGAGCTGGACAATGCATGCCGCGCTCAGGGGCCTCGAAATCGGCCTCCTGGCGATCGTCGCGAAGCCTTGGCTGCCGCTGCCGCCGGACTTCACCGTCGCGGGCAAGGCCGCGGGAGACGTACGCGCGAGCGGCAAGGGCGAATTGCTGCAAGCCGCCGAGGCCCGTGTCGCGCTCGAGACGCTCGATTTTGCCGACGCGGCTGGCGCTCTCGCCGGCGAACGGCTTGCCGGAAATCTGGAGATCGACGCAACGGCGAAGAGCGCAGGCGGCTTCGCGACGACCGGCAGGCTCGCGCTGACGGCTGGTCAGGCGTACAGCGATCCGGTTTTCCTCGACTTCGGGGTCCATGGCGCGGAAATCGATTTTTCCGGAGAGCTCGACACGGAGTCGGCGCGGCTCCGCGCGGGCGCATTTTCGCTCGATCACTCGGGCGTCCTGCTGGCCAGCGGCTCGGCGACTCTCGATTTCGGCGGTGACACGCTGCTTCCGGAAGCACGCGTGAAGATCTCGGACCTCGACGTCGCAAGTGCCCTGCCTGCTTACGCGCAGCCCTTCCTGATCGACAGCGCACTCAAGGATCTCGAAGGGGCCGGCAGCCTTCGCGGCGAGGTGGACGTCGAGGGCGGGTTGCCGACCCGCGCGGTGCTCGACTTCGACGCGGTAACGGTCCACAGCGCCGCGGCGGCGCTCACGCTCAAGGGCCTGCGCGGCCGCGTCAACTGGTTCGATGACGCCACCCGAACCGCGCTGGCGGGACGCATCGACGATAGCCTTTTTCACTCCCGGCTTTCCTGGGACTCGGGGCGCCTCTGGGGTCTCGAGCTCGGCGCAACCGAACTGCCTTTTTCGACCACCGGGCGGCATTTCCGCATGCTCGAACCGGTCCTGCTGCCGATCTTCGACGGCGGGCTCGCGATCGAGACGCTGCGCATACGTCACGCGGGAACGGCGGAGATGTACCTGCGATTCGACGCCGCGTTGCACCCGATCGGCGTCGCGCACTTGTCTCGCGCATTCGGCTGGCCGGAGTTCCAGGGAACGCTCGCCGGAAGCATCCCGGGCCTGCAGCTGCGCGAGGGAGTCGTGACGCTCGCCGGTAATCTCGAGGCGGCCGTCTTCGACGGCCGCGTGATCGTTCGCGACCTGAGTCTCAGCGATCCGCTCGGCAAGTTCCCGCGCCTGCGCGCGAGCGTCGACATCGAAGATCTCGATCTTGCGCTCGTTACACGGACATTTTCGTTCGGCTCGATCACCGGGCGGCTCTCGGGCCGCATTTCCGACCTCGAAACATTCGGCTGGATGCCGGAAGCCTTCGATGCCTTCCTGTACACGCCGCCGGACGACCGGTCGAAGCACCGAATCAGCCAGCGCGCCGTCACCAACCTGTCGAGCATCGGCGGCGGCAGCGGCGGCAGCGTCGCGGCCGCCCTGCAGGGCGGATTCCTGAAGTTCTTCGACGATTTCGGATACGACCGTCTGGGCCTGAGCTGCCGGCTCGCCAATGACGTCTGCATCATGGGCGGTGTCGAGAATACCGCCGGTGGCTACTACATCGTCAAGGGCGCGGGCCTGCCGCGAATCGACGTGATCGGGAGCCAATCGCGGGTCGCGTGGACGACGCTCGTCCGCCAGCTGGGCGCCGTCATGGAATCGGAAATCGTCGTCGAGTGAGGCGGCGGCTAGGCTAGAATCGGTTCAGGAATCATTCAGCCGCCGGCCGCGAGCATGGTCCGCAACCGGCACGGGAGTCGAAGGAGGAATCTGCATGTTCCGCTGGATTACCGCTGGCATCGCGACTTTCTGCGTGGCGCTCGCCGCTTGCGTGACGATCAACGTGTACTTCCCCGCCGCCGCGGCGGAAAAGGCCGCCGACCGGATCATCGAGGACATCTGGGGGCCGGACAAGGCCGGCAAGCCCGCGGGCGACGAGCAGACGTCCACCGGGCGCGCCGCGGGCGAAGCGATGGTCGCGGCATTGCAGGGCGCGCTCGACTTCGTGATTCCCGCCGCGCACGCGCAGGCCGACATCGATATCTCGAGCCCGGCCATCCGCGCGCTCACCGCGTCGATGAAGAGCCGCGCCGGCGAACTCGAAGCCTTCTTCAGTTCGGGTGCGATCGGTCTCACGTCGGACGGCCTCGTCGAAATCCGCGATGCCAATGCCGTGCCTCTCGCCGACCGCAACCGGCTCAAGAAGCTCGTCAGCGACGACAACTCGGATCGCAATTCGCTCTACCGCGAGATCGCGACCGCAAACGGCCACCCGGAATGGGAGCCTGACATTCGCAGCACCTTCGCGGAGCGCTGGATCGCGAATGCACGCGCGGGGTGGTACTACAAGTCGAAGGCGGGCGCCTGGACTCAGAAGTGAGCTGAGTCGATCAGCTCCGGGCCCTGGTTCTTAGGGGCGTTGACCTGCCGGCTGACAGGCCAGGCCTCGAGCGCCTTCGAGTCGAAGGGACGCAGCAGTTCCAGGAGCTTGTCGGTCTCCGAGAATGCCGTGTCCAGCCAGCGGTCCCAGTCCGATTCCGCGAGCACTGCCGGCATCCGCTCGTGGATCTTATTGATCGACTGCGACGCGTCGGTCGTCACGATCGTGCAGGACTCGAGCATCGTCCCGTCCGCCGGATCTTTCCAGCGCTCCCACAATCCGGCGAACACGAACGGCCGCGCGTCCTTCATCCGGACGAACCACGGCTGCTTGCCGCCTGGGGCGACCTGCCATTCGTACCAGCCGTCCACGAGCACCAGGCAGCGCCGCTTGCGAAAGGCGTCCCGGAACGAGGGCTTCTCGGCGACGCTTTCCGCGCGCGCGTTGATCATGCGATTGCCGATCGCGCGTTCCTTGGCCCACCGGGGAACGAGCCCCCAGTGCAGCATCGCGAACGCGCGGGCTCCCTCCTTGCCCGCGCGCACGGCTGGAACGGACTGCGTCGGAGCGATGTTGTAGCGCGGCTCGAGCCCCGGCACCTCGTCGAGCGCGAAGATCCGCTTGACGGCCTCGGAGGGAGAAAAGAAGGCGTAACGGCCGCACATGCGCTTGCCCGCCTATTCCCGTATGCCTGTCCCGCGGTTCATCAGCGCGACGACGATGGTGAACATCGCGAGCGCGAACGCCGCCATGATCAGGAATGCGAAACCGAGGTCTACGTCGCTCGTCCCGAGAAAGCCGTGCCGGAACGCATTGACCATGTACAGGATCGGGTTCAGGTAGGAAAGCCGCTCCGCCCATCCCGGCAGCAACGACACCGAATAGAACACTCCGCCGAGATAGATGAGCGGTGTCAGCACGAAGGTCGGGAACCAGGAGATCTGGTCGAAGTTCTTCGCGAAGATCGCATTGAAGAACCCGCCGAGCGAAAACACGACGGACGTCAGGAGCACCGAGCCCGCGACCAGGAACGGATGCTCGACGGGGATGCGCGTGAAGAAGAGCGTGACGCCGGTGACGACGACTCCGACCAGCAAGCCCCGCATCACGCCCCCCGAAACGTAGCCGAGCACGATCAACCAGTTCGGCAGCGGCGCGACCAGGAGCTCCTCGATGTGCTTGCCGAATTTTGCGCCGAAGAAGCTCGAGACGACGTTGCCGTACGAGTTGCTGATCACGGCCATCATGATGAGCCCCGGCGCAATGTACTGCATGTAGTCGTAGCCGCCCATCTGCCCGATCCGGCTGCCGATCAGGCTTCCGAAGATCACGAAGTAGAGCGCCGCCGTGACCGCGGGCGGTACCAGCGTCTGGCCCCAGATGCGGATGATGCGGCCGTACTCCCGGCGCACGATTGTCTGCAGCCCGATGCGACGTATGCGCGCGAGCGACTGCGACTCCATCTCAGCGCGCCTCCGCACCCGCGACGCCCTTGTTCTCGACCAGGCGCATGAAGAGCTCTTCGAGCCGGTTGACCTTGTTCCGCATGCTGACGACCTCGATCCCCTGCTGCGACAGGCGCGAGAAGATGTCGTTCAGGCTCTGCTCCTTCGTCACGTCGACCTCCAGCGTGTGATCGTCGGTCATGCGCGAGACGTAGCCGGGGAGCGAGGGCACGGCCGCCGTCGCCGCTCGGAAGTTCAGCACGAAGGTCTCCTGGTTCAGCTTCCGGATGACGCCCGCCATCGTGCCGTGCTCGATGATGCGGCCGTCGTCGATGATCGCGATCTGGCGGCAGAGACTCTCCGCTTCCTCGAGGTAGTGCGTCGTGAGGATGATCGTCGTGCCCTGCTCGTTGATCGTCCGCAGAAAGCTCCACATGCTGCGGCGGATCTCGATGTCCACACCCGCCGTCGGCTCGTCGAGGATCAGGAGCCTCGGCTCGTGCACGAGCGCGCGCGCGATCATCAGGCGGCGCTTCATGCCGCCCGACAGGGAGCGCGCGATGTGATCCCGCTTGTCCCAGAGCTGGAGCTGGCGCAGGTAGCGCTCGGACCGCTCGACCGCGAGCCTGCGCGGAATGCCGTAGAAACCTGCCTGGTTCACGATGATCGTGAAGACCTTCTCGAACTGGTTGAAGTTGATTTCCTGCGGCACGAGGCCGATGCAGGATTTCGCGCGGTCGAGGTCACGGTCGATGTCGTGGCCGAAGACGGAAACCGAGCCGCCGCCCTTCTCGACGAGCGACATGATGATGCCAATGGCCGTAGTCTTGCCCGCGCCGTTCGGGCCAAGGAGCGCGAAGAAATCGCCGTCCAGGACGTCGAGATCGATGCCGCGGAGCGCCTGGACGCCGTTGGCGTAGGTCTTCGTCAGCCCCTTGATCGAGAGCGCCTGCATGAGGCGCGAAGCGTACCTCAGGCGGCCGCGCCCCGCCTGTGACGCCGCTGAAGCGCCTGCACGCGCGCGCTCTCTGCGCCCTGGATTTGCAGGCCGAGCTGTCGCAGCAGATTCAACGCCTGCTCGTCCGGATGCACGGCGCAGCCCTCGAACTGCAGCCAGAATCTCGCGCGCGAGCCGAACCGAGCGGTCAGCGCGGGCGAAACACGGTGCGCAATCTTTTCGGCGGCCGCAATCGGCATCGATGCCAGCGCCGCGATGGTCGCGGGCGCGGTGCCGAATACCAGGCGCGCGCCGGCGGCACGGGTCTGCGCGAGATGCCAGGCGAGCATGATCGCCGCCCGCGTGAACGACACGATGCGATCGTCGGGGGCGGGCCCGGACTCCGCGTCCTGCACGCCGCCCGCCGCGGCAATCTCGCTGGTCCAGAATCCGCCGTCGCCGAAGCGGAGGTCGAAGAGCGCATACGGCAGGCGCTCGCAGAGCTTTTCTCCCGCATCCGGATCGACCAGCGAGTCGATCGCGCGCCCCGGCAGGCCGGAGATCAGCTTGAGCCGCCCGTCCTCGGCAAGATCCATGGCGAGATTCAGGAAGGCGAGATTGATCGAGCCGAGCGCGCGCCGCGTCCAGGCGTCGAGCAGCGAATGTTCGGCCCAGTCGGCATTGCCCGCGGGCGGCGCGAGCGCGAGAGGCTGCTGGCGGTTCATGGCATTTCTCCCCGATGACGTGCCATTACGCGATTGGCCAGCTCTTGGGCTGGCTTGGGATTGACTGGTATAAAACTACCAGTACCATTCCGGACCGTCAAGGCACCCACCATGCGCATCACCGACGACCGATACACGCGCGACCGGCTCCGGCTCGACCTGGCGCTGCGCTTGATACGCCACGAGGCGCGCACGCGCACGATCCGGAGCTGGACCGGGCTCACCGATGACCGGATCCGCAAGCTCTACCGCTCCTACGTCGTGGATGCGGGCCGGCGCGATGTCCGCCGCCACCGCGGCAAGAGCCCGCGCCAGAGCAATTACTTCATGCGTAATGCCTCCATACGCCGCGAAGCAGCCGGGCTCGCCACCCTCCTATGCATCCTGGGCTTGCTGCGACGCGAATCGGCGGCAACCGCAGGCGCCGTCGAGCAGCTGCGGTGGGGCGAGAGTTTCTGCGAGGCCTACGAGACTTTTATCAGTCTCAACGAGCATCCGCAGATCTCCTTCGAGCATGCCTGCCACCTGCTGCGATCGCTCGAGAAGCAGAACGAGATCTGCCTCGACGATTGCGAGGGTTGCGGAAGCCTGCTTGTCGTCATGCGCTATGCCGAAAGACCGAAGGCCTGCGAGTTTTGCGCGTCGAGCCGGCCGCCCGCGCGCCCCGGGCTGTCGGTGGGCGACTGCTAGAATGCAGAGTCAATTCAAGAGGAACGGGTTCCGATGCGCCCCGAAGCGGCGCGGCCCAATGTATTCGCGGGGCCGCATGTCGATCGACTCAAGCTCGCAAACGCCGACCCCGAATCCGTCGCGCGCGCGATCGCCGAGGGATCGGCACGCCTGATTCCGGTCTGGAAATCGCGTTGCCCCGTCGTCCGGCTACCTTCGCCCGCCGCCTGCCTGCTTTCGCTTGAAAGCGGCCCGTTTGCCGGCATCGACATCAATGAACTGATCCTGCTCGGCGACTATCGCGGACTCGCGATCTTCACGACCGAGATCGAAGCCGACACTCCGCCCCCACTCGCGGACGGCGCGGAGTTCGCCGACCTGCGTCTCGCGGCCGCGCTGCTGCCGCATGACGAGGCCGGCCTCGTCGCCTACGCGCGCGCGATGATTTCTTTCCGGCATCGGCACCGCTTCTGCGGCAGCTGCGGCGCTCCGACGGAGCCGCAGAAAAACGGCCGCGTGATGGTTTGCACGCGCGAAACTTGTGGCACGGAGTTTTTTCCGCGCGTCGATCCCGCCATCATCGTGCTCGTGACCGATGGCGACCGGGCCCTGCTGGGACGGCAGGCAGGCTGGCCCGCGGGGCGCTATTCGGCAATCGCCGGATTCGTCGAGCCGGGCGAAAGCCTCGAAGACGCCGTGCGACGCGAAGTGCTCGAGGAAACCGGCATCGAAACGGGCACGATGATTTACCAGTCCTCGCAACCCTGGCCATTCCCGCGCTCGCTGATGCTCGGATTCCGCGCGGAAGCGCGGACGACCGAGATCCGCCTCGGCGACTGCGAGCTCGAGGACGCGCGCTGGTTCCACCGCGACGAACTCGCCTCCGGATCGACGATGCCTTTCTCGCACTCGATCGCGTACCGGCTGATCGAGGAGTGGCTCCAACCGTGAGCGTGGCGCTCTCGATCGCCACGGGCCTCGCGCTCGCGGCAGCCGCGGGATTTCGCGCCTTCGTGCCGCTTCTCGCCGCGGGGCTCGCGATCCATTTCGGTTACGTCGAAGCGTCGCCCGGCTTTGCCTGGCTCGGCGAGCCCCTCGTGCTCGTGGCGCTCAGCGTTGCTACGGCGACCGAGATCGCCGCCTATTACGTTCCGGGCGTCGATCATGTACTCGACCTGATCGCGACGCCGGTCGCCGTCGCCGCGGGGATCATCGCCGCGGCCGGCGTCATGGTGGGCCTGCCCGACTGGCTTCGCTGGCTCACCGCGATCGGCGCGGGTGGCGCGGTGACGACAGCCGGTCACGCATTGAACGCCGTGGGCCGCGCAAAAACTGGCGTGGCGACCGGCGGTCTCGGCAATCCCGCCTATTCGACGGCAGAGCTTGCGGGCTCGGTGCTGCTCGCGATCTTCGCGTTTCTGCTGCCGCTCATCGCCGTCGCCGCGGCGGTGGCGATCGGGCTCTTCCTGCTGCAACGCTGGCGCCGGCGCCGGGTCTGATTTTGCATGCGGTTCTGCCTTCCCATCGTCGCTCTTTGCCTGGCGATGTTTGCCTGGCTGCCCGCGGCCGCTGCGGCTGACAAGCCGAGCGACGACCCCAAACTCGAGGTCGAATTCACCGGTGTCGAAGGCACGCTCCTCGAAAACGTGCGGGCGCTGTCGAGCCTCCACCGCCTGTCGAGCTCGGAAGAACTCGATGCCGAAATGATCGCCCGCCTGGCGCAGCGCGCCCCGGGCGAGGCACGGACGGCATTGCGGCCGTTCGGCTACTACGCGCCGACGGTCGAAACCGAGCTGAAGCAGGTCGACGGCTCGTGGAAGGTGAGGGTCGCGATCGAACCCGGCAGTCCCGTCTTGCTGGTGGAGCAGCAGGTCGAGATCACCGGCAGCGGCCGCGACGAGAAATTCCTGCGCGCGGTGCTCTCCCGGGCGCAGCTTCACACCGGCGAACGGCTGAGTCACGTCGCTTATGACCAGCTGAAGGGCGAACTGCTCCGCGCGGCGCTCGGCAACGGCTACCTGGATGCCGGGTTCACGCGCGCCGAGCTCCTCGTCGATCCGGCTGCGCGCACCGCCCGCGCCCACGTGACGCTCGAAACCGGCGAACGCTACCGCTTCGGGCCGACGATCATCGAGCAGAGTGCGCTACGCGAGGAACTGGTCAGGCGCTACCTCCGCTATCGCGAAGGGGACTGGTACAACGCCGAAGCCCTGCTGCGCACGCAATTCGCGCTCGACGATTCGCAGTACTTCTCGCTGGTCGAGGTCCTGCCGGAGGAAAGGGACCGCCGGAACAAGATCGCCCCGGTCCGCATCACGTCGGAACCCAATCGCCGGCACCTCTATACGATCGCCGCCGGCTATGGGACGGACACTGGCGCCCGCGGTACGCTCGGCTGGGAGGACCGGCGCTTCAATCGGGCCGGGCATCGCATACGCGCGCAGATCCGGGGCTCGGATATCGAAAGCTCCGTGGGCATCGCCTACATCATCCCCTGGACGGACCCTGCGCTCGAAAAACTGGCATTTGAGCTGCGCGGATTCACCGAGCAGCGCGCGGACATCGAAACCAGCGGCGGCACCTTCAAGGTCGGCCTGACCCAGGTTCGGGGAAGCTGGCAACGCGTGCTCTCCGTCACGGTGGACGCGACCAAAGATGAAGTCACGACAGTTTCCGGCGGGTCGACGCTCGTGGCCCGCAGTCGCAGCACATTGCTCGTGCCCGGCATCACCTACGCCCGGCTGCCCCCGGATTTTCTCGGTGTCAATGCGGTACCGCGGGGGTTTCAGGTCGAGCTCGTCGCCTCGACCACATCTCTGGGATCCGATACCAATTTCACGCGCATTGTCGTGAGCGACGAACGGCGATTCCGGCTTGCGGACAAGTGGCGGCTCGAGCTTCGCGGCGAAATCGGCGCAAGCGCGGTCGGCGATTTCGAGGAGCTGCCGGCGCAGTACCGCTTCTTCGCCGGCGGCGACGAGAGTGTCCGCGGCTATGGCTATGAGGAGCTCTCGCCGGTCGACGCCGACGGCAACAAGGTCGGCGGCCGTCACCTGATCACTACGAGCGTCGAGCTTCAAAGAGACCTGCCGAAGAACCTCGTCGGAGCGGTTTTCATGGACGCCGGGAACGCGATCAACAAGTTCGGCGACCCCCTCGAATATTCCGTCGGCATCGGCCTGCGCTATCGCCTGCCGTTCCTGAGCATTGGGCTCGATGTGGCTCAGTCGATTTCCGAATCGGGTCGGAGCCCGCGCGTGCACATCAACTTCACGCCGGAATTCTGAGATGCGCTGGCCCGCCCGAAAGATGTTGCGCTGGCTGCTCGCATCGCTCGCGATGGTGCTCGTCGTCCTGGCGGCGGGCATCGCCTGGCTCGTGACGACGGAAGCGGGGCTCGCATCGACCGTCGCCGCGCTCGAGTCGCTCGACGGGATCAAGATTCGCGTGGAAGCCGCGACCGGGCGGCTGATCGGGCCGCTCCGAGTGGCGGGACTCGACATCGACCATCCGCGCGCGACGATCCGCATCACCGGGTTCGAGGCCGATTACGAGCCGCTCGAGATTCTCGCGGGCAGGATTTCGGCCGAGGGTGTGCGCATCGAGGAAGCTAGCCTGCGCCTTCGCCCGCGCACGGGCCCCACAAGGCCGCCGTCCTTCATGCCGCGCTGGCTGACGGTCGTCGTCGACGAAGCGGCGGTTGCGCGGCTTCTCGTCGTTTCGTCGGGCGGCGCCGAATTGCGAATGCAGGATATCCGCGGCTCCGCGAAGCTGACCAGGTCGGAAATCGACTTTGAAGGCGTCCATGTCGATGCACCGGGGTGGGCGGTCGCCGGCGCGAGCGGGAGCCTCCTTGCGCGAAGCCCGCTCGCGATGAACGTGAACGCGGCATGGTCGCTCACCGGCAATCGCCTCGTCGCCGGCATCGCCCACGCGGTCGGTGACCTGGATCGATTGCTCGTGGACGCCCGCGTCGCCGCGCCTGGCATCGCGCAGCTTGCCGTCGACGCACGGGATCTCACCGGCAGCCTGCGCTGGAACGGCAAGGCCAAAGTCGAGACGCTCGATCTGGCGCAGTGGATTGCCGATCCACCGGTCGGACCACTGCGCGCCACGCTCACGCTCCAGGGCGACCGGGCGAATTACGCTGCCATGGGTGTCGTCCATGGTGACGGCCTTCCGGAATCCGGAGTTCGCGTGGACGGAACGGCGGAATACGCCGACCGTCTCGTGACGATTGCCGGACTGAAGCTCGAATCAGCCGCCATGGCAATCAACGCGCAAGGCACGATGGCGGTCGCCGCCGAGCCGCATTACGACATGCGCGCCTCCTGGTCGGGCTTTCGCTGGCCGCTCACCGGGCGCCCCGTGATCCGCTCTCCGCGCGGCTCGCTCGAGGCCCGCGGCTGGCGTGAATTCGATTACCGCGTGGACGGCGATTTCGAACCTGCCGCGGGGCCGCCGTTTGCCGGCAACGCCATTGGCCGCTTCACCGCGGAACAAATCGTCGTCGAAGACTCCGCATGGCAGGCGCTCGGCGGCCGCGTCGCGATGCGTGGGACGCTTGCGCGTGATGCCGCGCGCGAATGGACGGTCTCCGGCCGCGCGAGGGATATCGACCCTTCGAAGTTCCGGAAGGAACTGCCCGGCCGGCTCGCATTCGATTTTGCGGCAGCCGGTGCGGGATTCGAAAGGGACGCGCGCCTGCAGGCGTCGATCCGGAACCTGACCGGGCTGTTTCGTGGGCAACGCGCGAGCGGCGGAGGCGGCATCCGCCGTAACGCTCTGCGCATCGAGTTCGAGGATGTCGCGTTTGCGCTCGGTCCGGCACGGCTCGCGCTAGACGGCACTTGGGGACGCGGCGCGCATCTCGACGGGCGACTCATCGCGGACGACCTGTCGGCATTCCTGCCGGAGCTCGGCGGGAGCGTGGACGCGACGCTCCAAGTGCGCGAACACACATTCGCGGTCGCATTCACCGGCCACGACCTCGTCTGGGGATCGCATCGGGCAGTCATCCTTTCCGCCGATGCGCACATCGACCGCGAGGGGCGCGAGCATTCGTGGTTGCGCCTTCGCTCGAGCGGCCTGACCGTCGCGGGATTCCCGCTCACGGACACGCGCCTGTCGCTCGACGGATTGGCTCACGATCATGAGCTGGGGTTTCGCGTCGGCGCGGGCGAGGATGCCGTGGTGCTCCGCGGCCGGGGCGCCTGGGCGGACGAGCGCTACACGATCTCGCTCGACAGCATTGACGCGAGCGGTCCCCGCATCGCGCCTTGGCGGCTGGAATCCCGGACGCGCGCTTCCGCGAGCGCCGACGAGGCCGGGCTCGAGCCTCTCTGCCTCGTCTACGACGCCCGCCGCTTCTGTTTCGAGGGCCGCTGGCAGCGCGACGGCAGTTGGTCGGTCAAGGCAGGCACGGAGTCGTTTCCGCTCGACGTGCTCGGCTCGGATGTGCCTGGCAAGCCGCGCTATCGCGGCCACCTGGTTGTCGATGCCGAGGCGCAGGGTCGTGCCGGCGCGCCCTGGACCGCGGATGTGCGCGCGGAAATCCGGGACGCCGCACTCCTGTATAAATCCGCGAGTGGAGCCGACAGGACGGTCGTGCTCGGCCTCACGCGCCTGACGCTCCTGAGCGAGCCTGAGCGGCATCGGCTCAACATGCGCGTCAGCGATGCCGCGGATCTCGATCTCAGCGTCGCGCTCGAGGCGACGCGCATTGCCGGGCGGTCTTTCGGGGAAATGCCGGTCAGCGGCACCGTGAAAGGCTCGACGCGGCAGCTCGGCCTGCTGCCGCTCATCGTCGACGCCATCGACAATGCGTCGGGCGAAATGGCCCTCGACTTCACCGTCGCGGGCCGCGTCGGCGCGCCCGCGCTCGAGGGCGAGGCGCGCCTGACCCGGGGCTCGCTCGATTTCTACCAGGCAAACCTGCGCCTGCGCGACCTGCGCTCGACCATTCGATTGCAGGACACCTCGCTCTCGCTGAAGGCGGAAGGCAAGGCCGGAGACGGATCCCTGGACATTGACGGGCGGCTCGGCTGGCGAAACCGGCGGCTTGGCGGCGAGCTCAAGCTGACCGGGGACAGGCTGCTGGTCGCGGATGTGCCCGAGGCGCGCGTCCTGGCTTCACCTGACTTGAGGTTCGTGCTCGACGGCCGGCACATGAATGTCAGCGGCAGCGTGGAGATTCCGGAAGCGCGAATCGCGCCGGCCGACACCGCCGATGCCGTGCTCGTATCGGCGGATGAACAGATCGTGCGGCCGGAGACGCAGCCCGGCACCGTCGAGCCATTTGAAGTGACGACCGACGTGCGCGTGTCCCTTGGCACGAAGGTGCGGATCAAGGCCTATGGCTTGAGCGGCACCGTCACCGGCGCCGTGCGCACGCGCACGGCCCCGCGCGAAGCGTCGGTCGCGAGCGGCGAGCTTGAGGTGGTCGACGGGGAATATCGCGCCTACGGGCGCGAGCTCGAGGTTGAGCGCGGCAAGCTGCTTTTCACGGGCGGCCCGGTCACCGATCCGGGCGTCGACCTCCGCGCCTCGCGCGAGCTGCCGGGGTACACGGTCGGCGTGATCGCGAGGGGGCCGCTGCGCCGGCCGCAACTCAGGCTCTTCTCGGAACCCAGCCTGCCGCAGGAGCAGATCGCTTCCATGCTGATCGTCGGGCGATCCAGCATCCAGGGCCAGGATGGGGATGACGCCGATTCCACGGGCTGGGGCCAGCAAGGTGGAGCCATGCTCGCGGGCCAGCTCGGCAACTATGTCGGGCTCGACGACGTCGGTCTCACGCAGGACTCCGACACCGGCTCCGAACTAGTCCTCGGCAAGTACCTTTCGCCGCGCCTGTACGTCAGCTACGGCGTCTCGCTCGTGGACGAGATCAACACGCTGAAGCTCCGTTATACGATCGGAGACCGCTGGATCATCTCGGCCGAGTCCGGCAATGAATCCGCCGCGGACATCGAATACCGGATCGAGGACTGAAGTTACAATGCCGCGCAAAGCCGCCATGATGAAGTCGATCATCGTCGACAAGATATCCTCGGTCACGCAGGCGTGCGGTCTTTCGCACGAGCTTCGCATCTCGACCGACATTCCCTGCGAGGAAGGCGTCGTGCTCGCCGTCGAGATCCTGACCGACAAGGCGCAGTACAACACGCTCGAGCTGACCAGCGGGCGCATGGCAAAGCTCGCGCGCGGCAACGTCGTGGTCGGCGCGCTCGGCCACCGCAAGGCTCTCTTCGGATACTCCGGCCACCTGCCCGACAAACTCGCGGCAGGCGACGTGATCCAGATGCTGAACATCGGCGGCGTGCTCGGCGTCTGCGACTCCGTGAACCCCGAGAAAGGCCGACCATTCGACTGCCGCGTCCTCGGCACGGTGCTGCATTTTCCGTACCTCGGCGAGCGCATCGGCGTGCCCGCGCGCGTCGGCATGCGCAAGCTCGACTTCGACACCGTCCTCGCGACCAACGGTGTGCCGGTGGTCGCGCTCGCCGGCACCTGCATGGAAGCGGGAAAAACCGCGGCGGCCTGCGCGATGATCTCCCGCATGCGGCATCGCGGCCTCGCCGTCGACGCGTTCAAGGCGACGGGCGTATCGCTCAGGCGCGACATACTGGCGATGGTTGACGCAGGCGCCAGGCGTTCGATGATCTTCACCGATTTCGGCATCGTCACGACGACCCCGAAGACGGGCCCCGCCCTCACGCGCACAATGCTGACCGAAATGGCCGCCGGCAAGCCCGACGTCATCGTGTTCGAGCTGGGCGACGGAATTCTCGGCGCCTACGGCGTCGAGGCCATCCTCGACACGCCGGACATCCGCGAGGCGCTCACGGCGGTCGTGCTTTCGGCCAACGATCCGGTCGCGGCCTGGGGCGGCGTCAAGATGCTGCGCGAGCGATTCCGGATCGAGCCCGCGGCCGTGACGGGACCGTCGACCGACAACTCCGTGGGCGTGGACATCATCCGCGAACAGCTCGGCGTGCCGGCCTTCAATGCGATCACGAACGGCGCCGCCCTCGGCGACCATGTCATCTCATGCACCGGACTGGGGCAGGTGGCGCATTCCGGCGAGATTGCGGAATGACCGAACGCCTGCCGGCGATCATCCTGGGCGGCACCGGTTACGTCGCCGGCGAGCTGCTCCGGCTGACGCTCGGTCATCCGCGGCTCGAGCTCGCGGCGATCGCGTCCGACAGCCAGCCCGGTGAGCCGGTCGCGAAGGCGTTTCCGCACCTCGCTGACGCCTGCGGCGACCTGCGCTACGTCTCGATCGATCAGGCCGTCGAAACCGCCGCCAGCCTTCCACGCTCGGCGGTTCTTGCTGCCGCGCCGCACGGCGTGTCGCACAAGCTGATCGACGGCCTGCTGGATCGTGCCGCGGCGAAGCGCAGCAAGCCCACGGTCGTCGACATCTCCGCGGATTTCCGCTATGCGAACGTCAAGGACTACGAGCGCGTGTACAAGCACGCGCACGGCGCGCCGGCCCGTGTGAAGGAATTCACCTGCGCCGTGCCCGAGCATCTAGACCACGCACCGACACCCCACGTCGCTCATCCGGGCTGCTTCTGCACGGCGACGCTGCTCGCCTCCGTGCCGCTGCTTTCGCTCGACCTCGCGGAACCGCCGATCTTCGTCTCTGCAGTCACCGGCAGCACCGGCGCCGGGCGCAGCCCGATCCCCGGCACTCATCACCCGCAGCGCCACAGCGATCTCTATACCTACAACGCGCTGACGCACCGCCATGCGGCGGAGATCGGGGTGCTCGCGCGCGCGGCGTCTGGCAGGGACGGCAAGTTCGCGTTCGTGCCGCATTCGGGGCCGTTCGCGCGCGGCATCCACGCGACCGTCCAGGCGGTCCTCAGGAAGCCGCTCGACACGGCGGCAGCGATCGCGGCGCTCCGCGATTTCTACGCGGGCCGGCCATTCGTGCGGGTGCTGGACGAGCCGCCCCGCGTAAAAGACGTCGTCGCCAGCAACTATGCTCACCTTTCGGCGGCGGCGGACGGCAGAACGGTCGTCGTGATGTCCGTGATCGACAACCTGGTCAAGGGCGCCGCGGGCGGGGCGATGCAATGGATGAACCGCCTCCTCGGATTCGACGAGACCGACGGCTTGCTGGCTCCCGCGCCCGGCTGGACATGATAAGGAGCTTCGGCAGATGGTGACGCATCGCATCGACCAGGCCGCCGTGATCGCCGCGCTCCGCGGCGCAGCGCCCTACATCCGGCTCTACAAGGGCAAGATATTCGTCATCAAGGCCGGCGGCGCCGTCTTCGGGGACCTCGCCGGAACGCGGGCGCTGATCGAGCAGATCGCCATACTGCACCACCTCGGGATCCGCGTCGTGCTCGTGCACGGCGGCGGGCCGCAACTCGACGAGATGCAGCGCTCGCTCGGCATCGAGCCGCGCCTGGTGCGCGGGCGCCGTGTCACCGACGATCGATCCATCGATGCGACCACGATGGTGCTGAGCGGGCTCATCAACACGCGCATCCTCGCGACCTGCCGGGCGGTCGGCATCGACGCCGTGGGGCTCTCGGGCGTGGATGCGGGTCTCGTGCGCGCCAATCGCCGCCCGCCGGTTCACGTGGACGGCGAGTCCGTGGACTATGGTTTTGTCGGCGACATCGTGTCGATCGACACGATGGTGCTGCGCAAGCAGCTCGACGCGGGACTCATGCCGGTCATCAGCCCGCTCTCGTCGGACGACTCCGGCGTCGTGCTCAATATCAACGCCGACACGATCGCCGCGTCGATCGGCGCCGCGCTCGGCGCCGAAAAGCTCATTCTTTGCACCGGTGCGGCGGGCATACTCGAACGCAAGGATGACCCGCACTCGCTCGTCTCGTTCACGGATCTCGCCGGGCTGAAGCGCCTCGAAAAATCGGGCAGTCTCGAGGACGGCATGCTGCCGAAGTCGTCGGCCATCGAGGCTGCGATCCGCGGCGGCGTCCGCCGCGTTCACGTCATTTCATACAATGCCCGTGACAGCGTCCTTGCCGAGATTTTCACGAACGAAGGCACTGGCACCATGATCGTCGCCGACGTCAAGGCATTGACACCGGCAGAGCAACATCCGGTTCCAGTCGTGGAATAGCGCCGGATGCCGGCGCCGCGGCGCTCGGTTTCATGCTGCACATCGGGATCGCCTTCGGAATGGCCGCGGTCTATTGGCTTGGCTTGCGATGAACTACGTCGTCGTGCCCCTGTCGCGGGCGACGCCGCCCCCGTTCATTCCGGCCTGGTTCATCGACGGCCTGCTTGCCCACATCCTGCTGGTCGGCTTGCTGCCGGCTTTCCTCGCCCGCTGGTCCGCCCGTCGCGCGCAGGCCGGAGACAGGATCGCTGGCCGGAAACGTGCCGGCCAGCGCCAGGTCCAGCAACTCGTCGAGATGAGCCTTGTCGGGGGGCCGGTTCACAAGGCCTGATCTTGAGCGTTTTTTGGCTTGTTGCCCATGGGGACGTATCCTTGGCCAGACCGCCCGCGCGCGAACCCAATGGAGTCAGGGACATGAACGAGAGCACCGGCAAGCTGATCCTTCGCATCACGCTCGCATTACTCATCCTGCTGCACGGCATCGGCAAGCTGACGAACGGCATCGACTGGCTCGATGGCGCGCTGACCGCGGCGGGGCTGCCGACATTCTTCAAGTACGGCGTGTATGTCGGCGAGATCGTCGCGCCCCTGCTCGTCATCGCCGGCTACTACTCGCGAATCGGCGCCTGGCTGATCGCCGTCAACATGCTGTTTGCAATCGGCCTTGCGCACTGGGCGGAAGTGTTCCTCCTCGATCAGAGCGGCGGCCTGGCGCTCGAAAAACAGTACATGTTCCTGTTCTCGGCGATCGCGCTCGCCCTGATCGGGCCGGGGCGCTACGCCATCAACCAGAAATGAGAGAGCGACATGGCTTGCGTCGCATCAATTGGCTTCGGGCGGCGGTCCTAGGCGCGAACGACGGAATCGTCTCGACCTCGAGCCTCGTGATCGGCGTCGCGGCCGCCGGCGCTGATCGCGGGGCGGTTCTGATTGCCGGGCTCGCCGGCCTCGTGGCCGGCGCGATGTCCATGGCGACCGGCGAGTACGTTTCCGTCAGCTCGCAGGCCGATACGGAGCGCTCCGATCTCGCGCGCGAGCGACGCGAGCTCGAGGACGACGTCGACGCCGAACACAGGGAACTGGCCGCAATCTATGTCGGGCGGGGCCTGGAGCCGAGGCTTGCCGCCGAGGTTGCGACCCAGCTGATGGCAAAAGATGCGCTCGGTGCCCATGCCCGCGATGAGCTCGGCATTTCCGAGCCTCTGCGCGCGCGCCCCCTCCAGGCGGCGCTGGCATCGGGAGCCGCATTCGCGGCCGGCGCCTCCTTGCCGCTCGCGACCGCGATCCTCTCGCCCGCGGCACAGGTCGTGCCGCTCGTGGCCGCCCTGTCGCTCGGATTCCTTGCCGTGCTCGGAGCGATCGCCGCGCGCGTAGGGCACGCCTCCATCCTGAAGGGCGCCCTGCGCGTGACATTCTGGGGGGTGATCGCGATGGCATTGACCGCTGCGGTCGGCCGCATCTTCGGAGTCATCGGCTGAGGCGACGGCCGGTGACTTCGCAGGCCCTCGATAATCCGGTCTGGCATTCGCTGGCGACACAGCATGCCGGGCTCGCGATCACCGCCGACGGCGCCGCCAAGTATCCCGCCGCAGTCGCACCGTTCGCGGCGGTCGGCGATTCGCCGGGGCATGCGGCAAACCAGTTGACGAGCCTGATCGAGGACGATGAATCGGTCTATCTCGTCGGCGTGGCGCCTGCGGCTCCGCGCGGCTGGCAACTGGAGCCGAAGGAACCGGTCCTGCAGATGATCTGCAATGCCCGCGCGCCCGCGATCGAGGGGCCTCCCGTCATCGACATGACGGCTGAGCAGTCCGACGACATGCTGGCGCTCACGGCTCTCGTCTTCCCCGGTTTCTTCCGGCCGCGAACGCTCGCAATGGGGCGCTATATCGGCATCTATGACGGCTCGCGGCTCGCGGCGATGGCCGGCGAGCGCATGCGCCTCGACGGATACCAGGAACTGAGCGCGGTCTGCACGCACCCGGACTACACCGGCCGCGGCTATGCGCAGTGCCTGCTCGCCATTCTCTGCAATTTCGCGTTCGACCGCGGCTTCACGCCGTTTCTCCACGTTTATGCGGACAATGCCCGCGCGATCGGCGTCTACCGCAAGCTTGCCTTCGTAGACCGGGCAGTGCTCCCGCTCTGGGCGCTGCACCGGTGATCGTGCTCGCGACCAAGCGCCTCGAGCTCCTGCAGTTCACCACCGATGACGCGGAATTCGTTCTCCGGGTGGTCAACGAACCGTCGTTTCTTCGATTCATCGGCGATCGCGGCGTGCGATCGATCGACGACGCGCGGCGCTACATCGCGGACGGACCGAGCGCCGGCTACGCGCGCTACGGATACGGCCTGCTGCGGGTCGTGCGGAAAGCCGACGGCGCGTCGATCGGCATGTGCGGCGTGCTGAAGCGCGACACGCTGCCGGAGCCGGACCTCGGATTCTCGTTCCTTCCCGAGCATTGGTCGCGGGGGTACGCACTCGAATCCGCGCGGGCCGTCATGACGCATGCCCGCGACCTGCTCCGGCTCGGACGAATCCTTGCGATCACGACCGTGGACAACAAATCGTCGATCCGGCTGCTCGGCAAGCTCGGCTTTGGCTTCGACCGCATGATCACGATCGGGGACGATACAACTGCGCTGCGGTTGTTCGTGTCCGAGCCATGAAACGCTGCGCCTGGGCGCGCACGCCGCTCGGGATCGAGTATCACGATCGCGAATGGGGTGTGCCGGTCCATGACGACCGCGTGCTGTTCGAATTCATCACGCTCGAAGGCGCCCAGGCGGGGCTCAGCTGGGAAACGATCCTGAACAAGCGCGATGCCTACCGCGAAGCTTTCGCGGGCTTCGACCCGGCGAAAGTGGCCCGTTTTTCCGCCGCGCGCCGGGCCTGCCTGATGGGCAACGCCGGCATCGTCCGCAACCGGCTGAAGATCGACAGCACCGTCACGAACGCGGCCGCGTTTCTCGCCGTCCAGCGCGAGTTCGGCAGCTTCGATCGCTTTCTCTGGGGGTTCGTCGGCGGCGTCCCGCGGGTCAGCCGCTTTCGTTCATTCCGGCGGGTCCCGGCGCGGACCGGGCTCTCCGATGCCCTGAGCAGGGAACTGAAGCGCCGCGGCTTCCGCTTCGTGGGCACCACGATCTGTTACGCTTTCATGC
Source organism: Steroidobacteraceae bacterium (assembly GCA_050738555.1). Lineage (GTDB taxonomy): Bacteria > Pseudomonadota > Gammaproteobacteria > Steroidobacterales > Steroidobacteraceae > SCUD01. The sequence goes on from JBOHZO010000125.1 coordinate 28,377, forward strand.
AGGCCGTCGGCATCGTCAACGATCACACCATCGACTGCTTCCGGTTCCATGCTGTTTCTCGATCGGGCTGAAGTCGCCGCCCTGCTCACCCTGTCGGAATGCATGGCCGCGGTCGAACGCGCTTTTGCAGCGCACGCAGCCGGAGAATTGCCGACCCCACCCGGCGTTCTGGGAGCGCATGTCGAAGCCGGCGGATTCCACGTCAAGACCGCCGCAATCGGCGGTAATCCCGGTTACTACGCCGCAAAGATCAATGCCAACTTCCCCGGCAACCCGGAGCTTCACGGATTGCCGGCGATCCAGGGGTTGATCGCGCTGTTCGATACGGCGACCGGCCGGCCGCTGGCGGTCCTGGACTCGATCGAGATCACGATTCTCCGCACCGCGGCGGCGAGCGCCATCGCCGCGCGCCACCTCGCACGTGCCGATGCAGCGACCTTGCTGATCTGCGGATGCGGAATTCAGGGACGCGCGCATCTGCGCGCCCTGTCGCTCGTGCGGCCGCCGCGGCGCGTACTCGCATTCGACCGGGATCCCGCACGAGCGCGCGCTTTCGCCGGGGAAATGAGCGTCGAGTGCGGGCTCGAGATCGAGGCCGTCCGCAGCCTCGCCGAGTCGTTTCCGCACTGCGACATCGGCGTCACATGCACGCCTGCGCGCGAGGCGCTCCTGACACCGGATGACATCCGGCCAGGCCAGTTCATCGCGGCGGTCGGCGCCGACAGCGAAGGCAAGCAGGAACTGGACCCGCGGGTGCTGTGCAAGTCGCGCGTGGTCGCCGACATTGCCGGGCAGGCCGCGCGCATGGGCGAAATGCAGCATGCGATCGCCGCGAAGTTGCTGGACATCGGGGACCTGCATGCCGAACTTGGCCAGGTCATTGCGGGCCAGCGCCCGGGCCGGACTTCCGACGAGCAGATTTTCGTGTTCGACAGCACCGGAACCGCGTTGCAGGATGTCGCTGCAGCGGCCGTCGTTTACGAGCGGGCTCTCGCAACCAGATGAATGTATTCGACTCGCAGGTCCTCGCCTTCGCGGTCGTCGCGGCCTTCATGACGATGCTGCCTGGCGCGGACACGCTCCTCGTCGTCCGCAATGCGCTGCGCGGCGGGCGCCGTGAAGGTTTCCTGACCAACCTCCTCAATCCGAAGGTCATCGTGTTCTACCTCGCCCTTCTGCCGCAGTTCATCGACGCGGATGACGCCGTGCTGGCGAAATCGCTGCTGTTCGCCGCCATCCATTTCGTCGAGGGATTGCTGTGGCTCGGCGGCGTCGCCTGGCTGGTCGATCGATCTCGCCGCTTTTTCCTGAAGCCGGCGCTGCGCCGTTGGCTCGACGCGGTGTGCGGCACATTCCTCATCGCGCTGGGAATCCGGCTCGCGCTCCAGCAGCGATGACACGGCAGATCTCGCAGGTCGCATTGCTCGTTCGCGACTACGATGAAGCGATCCGCTTCTTCACGCTGGCCCTCACCTTCGAGCTGCTCGAGGACACGCCGCGGCCGGATGGAAAGCGCTGGGTGCTTGTCAGGCCGCGCGGCGGGCACGGCACGGCAATCCTCCTCGCGCGGGCCGCGACGCCCGAGCAGCAACGCGCTGTCGGCAACCAGACCGGCGGTCGTGTCTTCATGTTCCTCACCACCGACGATTTCGACCGCGATTACGCGCACATGAAATCGCAGGGCGTTCGCTTCATTGAGGAGCCACGCCGCGAGGACTACGGCAAGGTCGTCGTTTTTCTCGATCTTTACGGCAACAAGTGGGATCTCATCGGGCCGTCATCGCAGCCATGAACATGAAGATGCCCGTCCTGTTCGTCGGCCACGGCAATCCGATGAATGCAATCGAGCGCAACGAGTTCAATCGCGGCTGGCACGCGATCGCACGTCGCCTGCCGACACCGGAGGCCGTGCTCTGCGTGTCGGCCCACTGGGAAACCCGCAACGCCTATGTCACCGCAGCCGAAACGCCGGAAACCATCCACGACTTCTATGGATTTCCGAAGGCGCTTTACGACGTGCGCTATCCGGCGCCGGGCAGTCCCGGCCTCGCCCGACGCGCGGTGGAAATCGTGACATCAGAGCGAGTCCGCCTCGATCCGGGCCGCGGCCTCGATCATGGCGCCTGGAGCGTGCTCATCGCGATGTACCCCGCGGCAGATATTCCGGTCGTGCAGCTCAGCATGGACACGAGCCTGCCCGGACAGCACCACTACACGCTGGCGCGCCAGCTTGCGCCATTGCGTGATGAGAACGTGCTGGTGCTCTGCAGCGGAAATATCGTCCACAACCTGCCGCTCTTCAGCTTCCGCGATTCGAAGCCGCAGGCCTGGGCGCTGCAATGCGACGAGGAACTGCGCCAGCACATCGCCGCAGGCCGCCACGACGTGTTGATCGGCTATGCCGGCCGGGATGGCGAAGCGCGCCTGGCCGTGCCGACGCCGGAACACTTTTTCCCGCTTCTCTATGCCGTCGCACTGCAAAATCCCGGTGAAACGGCCGAAATGTTCAATACCCGGGTCGTCAGCTCGATCTCGATGACCTGCGTGCTGATCGGCGGGCCCCGGCGGGGTTAAGATCTGCGCCCGGGGTGCGGGAACGGGTCATGAACGGCCGCTGTCTTTGCGCGTCGGTGAAGTTCAGAATCCGCGTTCCGCTGCGGCCGACCGCCGCGGCCTGCCATTGCTCCACCTGCCGCCGATTCACGGGTGGACTCTGGATCGGCACCCTGACGTCGTATCAGTCTTCGCCCGGCGCGAGGCGCGGGTTTTGCGGCCGTTGCGGCTCGAGCCTCTTTTGGGAAGGCGACGATGAGCCGACCGGGCACAAACTTGCCGTTCACTCCTGGACGGCCGAGAGTGCGGATTACTGGAGCTTCGATCCGGGCATCCCGCGGAAGCCCGGACCATCGGGCCTGGGATGGCCCTGACATCACACCGTCAACAAGGGGACAGTAATGGACAAGAAGTTTTTCATCGCCTGGCTCGTCATGTTCATCGTCTACATGGCCGGCGGCTTCGTCGTGCATGGCACGCTGCTGAAGAATGAATACATGGGCCTGCCGAATCTCTTCCGCAGCCAGGAAGAATCGATGCCGTATTTTCACCTGATGATCATCGCTCACGTGCTGATGGCGGGCGCGTTCACCTGGATCTACGCGCGCGGCGTCGAGAACAAGCCTTGGCTCGGGCAGGGCCTGCGATTCGGGCTTGCGGTTGCGCTCCTCGCGGTGGTGCCGATCTACCTGATCTATTTCACCGTGCAACCAATGCCGGCGGAACTCGCGGTCAAGCAGATCGTGTACGACACGATCGTGACGCTGATCCTCGGCGCAGTCGTCGCATTCCTGTATCGCAGCCGGGCGTGACCGGCTACTCGGGCTCCCGGCTCTCGATGGCGCCGCGCTCATATCGCATGCCCACGGACACCACCGAGGATACGATCGGCGTGAAGCTCGTCGTCCGAAAGGAATTGCGGTGAACGACGAACAATGGATCGACGTCGGCGCGAGCGCCGAGCTATCGGCGAGCCCGGTGCAGGAAGTCCGCGTGGGCCCGAAGCGGATCGCGCTGACCTTCAGGGACGGGGACTTCGGCGCGATTTCCGGCGTCTGCAATCACGTCGGCGGCCCGCTCGGGCGGGGTCACATGGAAGGCGATTACGTCGTCTGCCCGTGGCATTACTACAAGTTCCACTGGCAGACGGGCGCAGGCGAGCCCGGTTACGAGGCGGATCGCGTGCCCTCGCACGCGGTCAAGGTCGAGAACGGGCGCGTCCTGGTCTCGCAGGCGGCACGCACGAAACGCGGGCGCCTTCCGCACGAGCCGCACCCGCTCGCGCGTGAACAGCGACGCGAATCGGGACCGATACGCATTCTCGGCATTTCGACCACCACGATGACGAAGGGGCAGCCGCGCTACAGCACTTCCGAGGATCTCTTGCAGCATGCCCTCGCGAATGCGCGGGAGAGCAGCAACAGCGAATGCGACACCCGGCTGATCCGGGTCCGCGATATGTCGTTCCGGGCTTGCGAGGGGTTCTATTCGAAGTCCGCGCACGCCTGCACCTGGCCGTGCTCGATCACGCAGATGGATTCGAAGGACCAGATGGACCAGGTTTATGAAGGTGTCGTTCATTGGGCCGACGTCATCATCGTCGCGACGCCCATCCGCTGGGGCGGCGCGAGCAGCCTGTATTACAAGATGATCGAGCGCATGAACTGCATCCAGAACCAGGAGACGATCGCGAACCGCCATCTGCTCCGCAACAAGGTCGTGGCACTGATCGTCACCGGCGGGCAGGACAACGTGCAGGCGGTCGCCGGGCAGATGCTGATGTTCTTCGCCGAGCTTGGCTGCCAGTTTCCCCAGTTCCCGTTCGTCGCGCACTCGCGCGGCTGGAGCGCCGAGGACATGGAGAACAACGAGCAATACGTCCGCGACTCGAAATTCCTGCACGACGGCTCCGTGGCACTCGTGCGCCGCTCCGCCGACATGGCCCGCGTCATGATCGAAAGCGAGCTCGGACAGGGCGCGCTGGTGCGCGGCGGACGCAAGGGACATCAACTGGATACCGAAAGGAGGCTCCCATGACGACCATTGCGGCACTCTGGCTGCCGATCCTGCTTTCCGCGGTGATCGTGTTCATCGCGAGTTCAATCATCCACATGGCGCCGCTCTGGCACCGCAGCGAGTGCCCGCCGGTTCCCGACCAGGACCGGGTGATGGACGCCTTGCGGCCATTCAATCTCAAGCCCGGCGAATTCATGCTGCCGCGCGCGAAGAACATGAAGGAGATGAAAGCGCCGGATTTCGTCGAGAAACTGAAGCGCGGGCCAGTGTTGATCATGACAGTCGTGCCGAACGGCGCCATCTCGATGACGAAGCCACTCGTCCAGTGGTTCATCTACACGCTCGTCGTCGGCGTGCTCGCCGCCTACGTGGCCAGCGCGACGCTTCCGGCCGGCGCCGCTTACCTGAGCGTATTCCGCGTCGCCGGCGCGACCGCGTTCATCGCATATGCCGTCGGGCTCTGGCAGCAATCGATCTGGTACAACCGTCCGTGGTCGACGACGCTCAAGCACACGCTCGACGGGCTGATTTACGGACTCCTGACCGGCGGTGTCTTCGGCTGGCTGTGGCCGACAGGATAATGCACCGGCACGTTTTCGCTGGAGGCTGCGCTCGGCCTCTATGAAAAAGCGTTCGCGCTCGCCGCCGGCGCCGGTCGCGACGCCGTGCTGGGCTACGAACCGATCATCCACCGCGAGCGATTCGGCGAAATCGTCGCCACCAACCGGGGCGCCGTGGCACGCGTGTTCACGGACTAAAACGAGGCGCTCGAGTGGCTGCTCGCGCCCCACAAGTCGCGCTCACCGGCACAGGCTTCCCAAGCTCCGGGGGTTGTGCGAGACTCGAAAATCGCCGGGAGAAATCGATGAAATGCCTGTATTACGTCGCGCCCGAGCTCGAGAGCGCCTCGCGAGTCTCCGATGATCTGCACGACGTGGGCATCGACGATTTCTTCGTCCACGTGATCGCAAAGGACGAATCGGGCCTCAAGAAGCGGCAAATTCATTCCGGCAACTACCTCGAGACGCTCGATTTCATCCGCGAGGGATTTCTCGGCGCAGCGATCGGTCTCTTTGCGGGTGTCGTCGGCTGCGTCCTGCTCGACCAGTTCGGCCCGTTCGTCAACATTCCCTGGTTCGTTTATGTCGCATTGTGCGGCGTCGCCACGCTCTTCGGAGCCTGGGAAGGCGGCTTGATCGGCGTCGAGAAGGAGCACAAGAAGCTCGAGCGCTTCCACGACGACATCGAGGCCGGCAAGTTCCTGATTTTGGTCTATGCGCGCAAGGACCAGGAGTCCGCGGTCCGCCACATGATGAGCCGGCACCACCCGGAAGCGGAGTTCGCCGGCGTCGACCGTCATTTCGTCAATCCGTTCACGACCGTGCGGCGGCGGCGGAATTCGGGCGACAGGGTGCGCGCCTGACAAGGGGGCTGGACGATGGCGATCGCAGTTGTTCTGGTTCTCCTCGTCGTCGGCTCCATCATTTTCCATTTCATGAGTCCCTGGTGGTTCACGCCGATCGCGTCGAACTGGACCACCATGGACGACACCGTGATCCTGACTTTCTGGGTCACGGGCATCGTCTTCGTCGCGGTCAACCTGTTCCTCGCCTGGGTCGTGTGGCGCTATCGCCACCGCCAGCGGCAGAAGGCGACCTACGACCCGGAGAACAAGAAGCTCGAGTGGTGGCTCACGATCGTGACATCGATTGGAGTCGCCGCGATGCTTGCCCCAGGTCTCTTCGTCTGGGGCAAGTTCGTCAGCGTCCCCGACGAGGCGGCGATCGTCGAAGCGGTCGGCCAGCAGTGGCACTGGAGCTTCCGCTTCCCCGGTGACGACGGCGAGCTCGGCCACAGCGACGCCTCGCTCATCACGCCCCGGAATCCCTTCGGCGTCGACCCGGAAGATCCGAAGGGCCGCGACGATGTCCTGGTCGCGCAGCCGGAGCTCCACCTGCCGGTGGACCAGCCGGTCAAGCTGCTGCTCCGCTCCAAGGACGTGCTGCACAACTTCACGGTGACGCAGTTCAGGGTCAAGATGGATCTCGTCCCGGGCATGGTCACCTATCTGTGGCTCACGCCGACGGTGCCGGGCGAATACGAGATACTTTGCGAGGAGCTTTGCGGCGTCGGGCACTTCGCCATGCGCGGGCGCGTCGTCGTGACTGCGCGGGATGAATTCGACACCTGGCTCGCCGCCATGCCGACCTTCAGCGAGACCCAGGCGCTCGCCGCCGCGGATCCGCGCGCAGGCGCGGCGCATTACGCCGTCTGCATGGCCTGCCATGGGCCGTCCGGCGAGGGCAATCCGGCGCTGAACGCGCCGCGGCTCGCCGGCCAGGAAGCCTGGTACCTCAGTCGCCAGTTGCACGCGTTCCGCAATGGCCAGCGGGGAGCACACGAGCGCGACACCTTCGGCGGGCAAATGCGCGCGTTCGCGTCGATGCTCCCGGACGACACGGCGATCCGCAATCTGGCGGCGTACGTGGAGACGCTGCCGGGAAACGCGCCGCAGGCCACGGTGACCGGCGACGCGAAGCGCGGCCGCTCGCTCTACCTGACCTGCGCCGCCTGCCATGGCCGCGAGGGCCAGGGAATCTGGGCGCTCAATGCACCGCGGCTCGCGGATATGTCGGACTGGTATCTCGTGCGCCAGCTCCAGAATTTCCAGCAGCGCGTTCGCGGTGCGCACCGCCAGGACTACTATGGCTGGCAAATGGCAGTGATGGCCGATTCGCTCAAGGATGAACGATCGATCAATGACATTGTCGCTTTCATCAACACGCTCGAGCCCGAGCCGGCGCGCACGGCGAGGAAGGACTGATGGCCTACGTTGCAATCGCGGATCGTGACGCTCCGATACACGATCCACACACCTTTTTCCTGAAGTACATCTGGAGCCAGGACCATAAGGTCATCGCGATCCAGTACGCGCTCGTCGCAATCTTCGTCGGGCTCGTCGCGCTCGTGCTGTCCGGCCTGATGCGACTCCAGCTCGGTTTCCCCGACCAGTTCCACTTCGTCGACCCGAACATGTATTACCAGTTCATCACCATGCACGGGATGATCATGGTTATCTACCTGCTGACGGCGCTGTTCCTCGGCGGGTTCGGCAATTACCTGATCCCTCTGATGTGCGGCGCGCGGGACATGGTGTTCCCGTACATGAACATGCTGAGCTTCTGGGTGTACTTCCTCGCCGTGCTCGTGCTGCTCGCGAGCTTCTTCGTGCCCGGCGGTCCGACCGGCGCCGGCTGGACCCTGTATCCGCCGCAGGCGGTATTGCCCGGCACGCCGGGCGCGGGGCTCGGCATCATTCTCATGCTCGTTTCGCTCGCGACATTCATCGTCGCCTTCACCA
>JBOHZO010000126.1:0-14004 GCA_050738555.1 Steroidobacteraceae bacterium
GCCGTGATGCGCTCACCCTCGGCGAGCTGCAACAGGTTGACGATCGGCTTGCCGCGCGAGCCCCGGCTCGCCAGCGGCAGCTGATACACCTTGAGCCAGTAGCACTGGCCGCGGTCCGAGAAGCACAGCAGCGTGTCATGGCTGTGCGCGATGAAGAGCTTGTCGACGAAATCCTCATCCTTGACCGTCGTCGCCATCTTGCCCTTGCCGCCGCGGCGCTGGGCCTCGTAATCCGTGACCGGCTGCGTCTTGGCATAGCCCGCATGCGACAGCGTCACGACCAGGTCCTGGCGCTCGATCAGGTCCTCGATCGTGACGTCGGACTGGTCCGCGACGATCTGCGTGCGGCGCTCGTCGCCGTAAGCTTCCTTCATCGCGGCGAGTTCTTCGCGGATTACGGCGAGCAGGCGGTCGGGACGCGCGAGAATTTCGCCGAGATCGCGGATCACCTCGAGTAGCTCCGTGAATTCGGTGACGATCTTGTCCTGTTCCAGTCCGGTGAGTCGATGCAGCCGCAGGTCGAGGATGGCCTGGGCCTGCGCTTCGGACAGCCGATAGCGCTCGCCCAGCAGTCCAAGGTCGTCCGAAATGCCTTCGGGACGCGTCGGCACGTTGCCTGCGCGCGCGAGCATCTGCGGCACCGCGCCGGCTCCCCAGGTTCGCGCCTGCAAGGCCGCGCGCGCCTCGGGCGGCGTCGGCGACGCCTTGATGACCGCAATGACCTCATCGATGTTCGCTAGGGCGACCGCGAGGCCCTCGAGGAGATGCGCACGGTCACGCGCCTTGCCGAGGTCGTGGATCGTTCGCCGGGTCACGACTTCGCGCCGATGACGCAGGAACGCGTCCAGCATTTCCTTCAGCGAAAGCAGCTTCGGCTGGCCGTCAAGCAGCGCGACCATGTTCACGCCGAAGACGGCTTCCATCGGCGTCAGCTTGAAGAGCTGGTTCAGGATCAGCTCGCTGTTTTCACCGCGCTTCAGCTCGATGACGACGCGAAGCCCATCCTTGTCCGATTCGTCGCGCAGTTCCGAGATCCCCTCGATTTCCTTGCTGCGCACGAGGTCGGCGATCCGCTCGAGGAGGCGCGCCTTGTTGACCTGGTAGGGAAGCTCGGTCACGACGATTGCTTCGCGGCCGCGATCGTCGATGTTCTCGACCGCCGTGCGCGCGCGCACGGACAGTCGGCCGCGGCCGGTCTTGTAGGCCGCCACGATCTCCACCGCACCGTTGATGATTCCGGCGGTCGGGAAGTCGGGTCCCGGGACCAGTCTCATCAACTCGGCGAGACCGAGGTTCGGATCGTCGATCAGCGCAATGCAGGCATCGATGATCTCGCCCAGGTTGTGCGGCGGGATGTTGGTCGCCATGCCGACAGCGATGCCGGCAGAGCCATTGACGAGCAGGTTCGGAACGCGCGCCGGCAGCACCGCCGGCTCCTGCTCGCTGTTGTCGTAATTCGGCGTGAAATCGACGGTTTCCTTGTCGATGTCGGCCAGGAGCTCGTGCGCGATGCGCGACATGCGCACTTCGGTGTAACGCATCGCAGCCGCCGGATCGCCGTCCACCGAGCCGAAGTTACCCTGCCCGTCCACCAGCAGGTAGCGCATCGAAAACGGCTGGGCCATGCGCACGATCGTGTCGTAGACCGCCGCGTCGCCATGCGGGTGATACTTGCCGATGACGTCGCCGACCACGCGCGCCGACTTCTTGTAAGGCTTGTTCCAGTCGTTGCCGAGCTCGCGCATCGCGTACAGGACGCGGCGGTGCACCGGCTTGAGTCCGTCGCGCACGTCAGGCAGCGCCCGGCCCACGATCACGCTCATCGCGTAATCGAGATAGGACTTGCGCATCTCGTCTTCCAGGTTGACGTGCAGGACTTCGCGCGCGATCTCGCTCATGCGGATTTCGTCTTTTTGAGGCCCCAGGAAACGGTGAATTTTAGCACAGCGCGTATACTTCCCGGATGCCAGCAGGCCAGAATGTCGACCCCGCAGAGATCTCGAAATTCGACGCGGCGGCGCCGCATTGGTGGGACCCGAACGGCGAGTTCCGGCCCCTGCACGATCTCAATCCGGCGCGGCTCGACTATATCGAAGCGCGCGCCGGACTCGCGGGCCGGCGCGTGCTCGACGTCGGTTGCGGCGGGGGGTTACTCGCCGAGGGGATGGCGCGGCGTGGCGCCCGGGTGACCGGAATCGACCTGGCACCCGAATCGCTCCGGATTGCGCGCCTGCATGCGCTCGAGGGCGGCATCGAGGTGGAATACCGGCAAGTCGCGGCCGAGGCGCTCGCCGGCACGGACCCCGGCGGTTTCGATCTGGTGACCTGTCTCGAGATGCTCGAGCACGTGCCGGATCCGTCCGCCATCGTCACCTCGCTCGCGCGTCTCGCGCGCCCCGGCGGTGACGTCATCTGTTCGACCATCAACCGCAATGCGAAGGCTTTTGCGATCGCGATCGTGGGCGCCGAATATCTGCTGCGGCTCCTGCCAAGAGGCACGCACCAGTACGCGCGACTGATCCGGCCCTCGGAGATTTCGCGCTGGGCCCGCTCTGCCGGGCTCGAGCTCGCCGACTTTGCCGGACTCGAATACAACCCCGCCACTCGCAAGGCGCGCATCAGCGCGGACGTGTCGGTCAATTACCTCGTGCACTTCAAGCGGCCGAAGACGGTTGCCGACGCATGAAACGCCGCCGCGACCTGCGCGGTGTCCTTCTGGACCTCGATGGGACCTTGCTCGACACCGCTCGGGACATGGCGCAGGCATTGAACCGGCTGCGGATGGCCGAGGGCCTGGACGAGCTGCCGTTCGAAAAGATTCGTCCCCTCGTCTCGCATGGCGCGCCGCGGCTCATACGCCTCGGATTCGGCGAGCTGGACGCAGCGCATTACGAATCCCTGCGGACTCGATTCCTGGATTTCTACCGGGCTGCGCTCGCCGTGCATACCTGCCTCTTCGCGGGCTTCGAGGAGGTCCTGACCGCCATCGAGCGGGGTGGCCTGCGCTGGGGGATCGTGACCAACAAGCCCGGCTGCTTGACCAACCCATTGCTCGATCAGCTCGGCCTCGCCGCGCGCTGCGGCTGCGTCGTGAGCGGAGACACGCTCGCCGAACGCAAGCCGCACCCCATGCCGCTGTTGCATGCCGCCGCACTCCTCCGCGTCGAGCCGAGCGCGTGCGTCTATCTGGGCGATGCGGAGCGTGACGTGCAGGCGGCCCGCAACGCGAGCATGATTCCGCTGGTGGCCGGCTTCGGCTACCTGAACGACGGTGACGATCCTGCCTCCTGGCGACCTGAGGCCGTGTTTGGGCGGCCGGAGGAGCTGCTGGAGTGGCTGGGACTGCGCGAATGACGCTCGACCTGACTGCATTGGTGGTAATTCTCCTCGCCGTGGCGCTGGCGCTCGGTGCTGGCTGGTGGATGGGCCGTCGCCGTGCCGCCGCGCTGGCGTCGGAGCGCGCAGCCACGCTCGACCGCGCCATGGAACAGCTCGATCGCCGCTTCGACGACCTCGCCGGCCGGCAGCTCCGGGAGAACATCGAGAATTTCCTGCGTCTGGCGAACGAGAACCTGGGCGGTCACCAGCAGAGCGCGCAGAGTTCACTCAAGGAGCGCGAGCAGGCGATCGAGGCGCTGGTGAAGCCGATCCAGGAGTCGCTCGCGCGCACTTCCGATGCCTTGCGCGAGATCGAAATTGACCGGCAGCGAGATTTCGGCAGCCTGCGCCAGAACCTGACGGACATGCGCGAGACGCACACCGCGCTGCAGCGCGAGACCCGCAATCTCGTGCAGGCGCTCAGCAAGCCGCAGGTACGTGGGCAATGGGGCGAGATTGCGCTGCGGAGGCTGGTCGAACTGGCCGGCATGACCGCGCATTGCGACTTCGAAGAGCAGGTCCACGTCGTGGGCGAGGATGGCGCCCTGCGTCCTGACATGGTCGTGCACCTTCCCGAAGGCCACGACGTGGTCGTCGACGTCAAGACTCCGCTCGATGCCTACCTGACGGCAGCCGAGGCGCCAACCGACGAGGCGCGCGCCGCGGCGCTCCGCCGCCATGCGCAACACGTGTCGGAGCGTGTCCGGCTGCTTTCGTCCAAGAACTATTCGGCCCAGTTCGCCAAGGCACCGCAGTTCGTCGTGCTGTTCCTGCCGGGCGACCAGTTCCTTTCTTCGGCGCTCGATCAGCAACCCGACCTGCTCGACCGCGCGATGAGCAGCAATATCATTCTCACCACGCCCTCGACGCTTCTGGCACTTCTGAAAACCGTATACAACGGCTGGCAGAATGTCCGGCTCGCCGAAAACGCCGAACGTATCCGACGGCTGGCCGAGGATCTTTACTCGCGCCTCGGCGCATTCCGCAATCACCTCGGCAAATTGGGCAGCACGCTCGAAGCCAGCCTGCGCGCCTTTAATGCCGCCGTCGGCTCGCTGGAACGCAGTGTGCTGCCCGGCGCGCGCAAGTTCGTGGAACTCGGCGTTCGCGGCGAGAAGCCGATCGATGAACTGACCGAAATAGAAGTGAGCGTGCGCCTCGCCGACGAGACGGCGCCGCAGCTCGCACCACCTGAAGAACATTGAGCGGCGACGGCCGCGCCGACGCTGTGACACGGCAGGCCGAGGCGCGCGACTATGTTCCGGCGACGGGCTCGCATGCCGGGCGCGTCATCGTGGTGACAGGCGCGGGCGACGGCATCGGCCGTGCCCTGGCGCTCGCAATCGCGCGCCAGGGCGCGACGGTCGGACTGCTCGGTCGCACGCAACGCAAGCTGGTGCGCACGTACGATCGCATCGTCGCGGCCGGTGGCCCGAGGCCCGCCCTGCTTCCTTTCAACCTGGAGACTGCAACGGCATCGGAGTACGACGCCGTCCACGACGCGCTCGAGCGCGAGTTCGGTCACCTGGACGGGCTCGCCCACGTCGCGGGCATTCTCGGCGACCTGAGTCCGATCGATCAATACGACGTGCCGACCTGGTGCAAGGTGCTGCACGTCAACCTGACGGCGCCATTCATTCTCACGCGCACGCTGCTGCCCCTCTTGCGGCGGTCGACCGATGCGTCGATCGTCTTCACGACGAGCAATCTCGGGCGGACCGGGCGCGCTTACTGGGGCGCCTACGCGGCGTCGAAGTTCGGCACCGAAGGATTGATGCAGGTGCTCGCGCACGAGACCGCGGACACGACCCGCATCCGTGTCAACAGCGTGAATCCCGGCCGCGTGCGCACGGCGATGCGCCGGCAGGCGTATCCCGCGGAGGACCACAGCCAGCATCCCGAACCCGAGGCCGTGGTCGCGCCGTACCTGTTTTTGCTCGGTCCCGTCAGCCAGGGCGTCAACGGGCAGTCGTTCGACTGCCAATAGCGCGCGGCCCCGCCGCTTCGCGCAAGGCTTTCATCTCCCCGTCGGTCAAGGCACGGCTGCGACCGCGCGCCAGCGAACGGTCCATCGCAATCGGCCCGTAGCGGGTTCGCAGAATCCGGTTGGCTTCGAGGCCGCAACTCTCGAATAACTGCTTGAGGTCACGCGGCCGGAGTCCGGTAGCGTGAACCTGTAGCCAGCGATTGGTACCTTCGCCTCCAGCGGGAACGACCTCGGTGATGCGCCCTGCCATCGCCGATCGTTCGATCGCGGCTGCCAGCATCGCCGCGATCCCGGATTCGTCGAATGCGCCGCGCACGCGGACGCTGTATTCGCTCGGGATGCCGAGCCCGCGCCGCGTCAGCGCGGCGGCGAGTTGCCCATCCGTGATGAAGAGTTCGAGCCCACCATCGCGCGCGGCCAGCGGGCTGATCGGTATCCAGCGCCGGCCGGTGGACTTCGGCAGGCGTTCAATCGAACTCGGCATCGTGCCTGCGGCGCCCGGGCGAATGTCTTCCTGTTCAGGGCGATGATACGCGATGCCCTTGTGCCCCGGGTCGGGGCCACGAGCGAGGCGCAGTCGGCGCCCATCGAGGCGCACGTCGTCGCGCTCCCCAACCGGCTGGCCCGGTTTGGCGGCCTTGCCGTTGACCGTGATCCGTCCGGCTACGATCCACGATTCGATCTGCCGCCGGGAGCCGACGCCGCGCGCCGCGAGAATTTTCTGGATTCGTTCACGCATCGGAAGCACCGGCCGCGGCGCTGCCGCGCCAGCTCAATTGGCCGCTTCGGCGTCGTTGGCAGCCGGAAGCCCGGCGGTTGCGGTCGGCACGGTCACCGGATCGTTGAAATCGAGCTGAATGCCGACGTCGTCCATGTCCTTGAGCGCCGCCAGGGACGGCAACTCGTCGAGGCTCTTGAGGCCGAAATAATCGAGGAACTCGCGGGTCGTGCCGAGCAGTTCCGGATGGCCCGGAACTTCGCGATGCCCGACTACGCGAATCCATCCGCGCTCGGTCAGCGTGCGCACGATGTTCGGATTGACCGTGACACCGCGAACGTCCTCGATTTCGCCGCGCGTGATCGGTTGGCGATAGGCGATCAGCGCGAGTGTCTCGAGCAGCGCCCGCGAGTAGCGGCTGGGGCGTTCCTGCCAGAGTTTCGACAACCGCGAGGCGAAAACACTGCGCACCTGCAGGCGCCAGCCACTCGCGACTTCGACCAGTTCCATCGGCCGCCCGCCACAGTCGCGTGACAGCTGGATCAGGGCGCGGCGGACTTCCGCGGCTTCCGGACGCTCGAACTCGTCGAACATCTCGCGCAATTGATCGACGCTGAGCGGCTGACCGTAGGCCAGCAGCGCCGCTTCGATGATGTCCTTCAGTTGACCGGTTGGCATGCGATTCCCCGTCAGGCGGTCGTGATCTCCAGGTCCTCGAGCGAGGCGGCATCGGAATCGCGATCCACGCGGCGCACGTGCAGCGGCCGGTAAGGCTCGGCCTGCACGATCTCGACGAGTTGCTCGCGCAACAATTCGAGGAGAGCCGCGAAAGTCACCGTGACGCCCATCCGCCCTTCCTCCGGCCGGAACAGCCGAAAGAATTCGACGAGCCCGACACCCTCCAGCACCGCGAGTACTTCCGACATCCGCTGCCGCACGGACAGCGTCTCGCGCTGCACGTGCAGGTGCGCGAACATGGTGGCGCGCTGGACGACGTCCTTGAATGCGACCAGCATTTCCTGCAGCGCGACCTCCGGCAGCATACGCACGACCTGGCGGTGCGTCAGATCCGCCATGGCCGGGTGCACGTCGCGCTCCATGCGAGGCAGCCGGTCGATGTCTTCGGCCGCGCGCTTGTAGCGTTCATATTCCTGCAGGCGACGGACGAGCTCGGCGCGCGGGTCGTCTTCTTCCTGCCCGCCCTCGGTGCTCCGCGGCAGCAGCATGCGCGACTTGATCTCGGCGAGCATCGCCGCCATCAGCAGGTATTCGCCCGCGAGCTCGAGGTCGAGCTCCTGCATGAGCTGGATGTACTCCATGTATTGCCGCGTGATGTCCGCGATCGGGATGTCGAGCACGTCGAGATTCTGGCGGCGGATCAGGTACAGCAGCAGGTCGAGCGGGCCCTCGAATGCTTCGAGGAACACCTCGAGCGCCTGCGGCGGAATGTAGAGGTCGCGCGGTATTTCCGTGACAGGTTCGCCATCGACGATCGCGAACGGCATTTCGCCCTGGTGTGGCAAGGGTTCGAGGGCGTTGGATTCAACGTCATTCTCTGCGGTCAGGTCAGCCGTTTCGTTCACCGGTACTCCAGGCGCACGGCCTCACGCACTTCGGCCATTGTCTCACGCGCAGCCTCGCGTGCGCGCTCGCAGCCCTCGGCCACGATGCCGCGCACGAGTTCCGGATTTTCCTCGTACTCCCGGGCGCGCCGCCGAATGGGTTCGAGCTCCTTGAGGACGGCCTCGATGACCGGCTTCTTGCAATCCAGGCAACCGATGCCGGCCGAACGGCAGCCGGCCTGAACCCAGGCCTTCGTCGCCTCATTCGAATAGATCTTGTGCAAATCCCATACCGGGCATTTTTCCGGTTCGCCGGGATCGCTCCGCCGGACGCGAGCCGGATCGGTTTGCATCGTGCGCAACTTTTTCTGCACGCTGTCGGGGTCTTCGCGCAAGCCGATCGTGTTGCCGTAGGACTTCGACATCTTGCGGCCGTCGAGACCAGGAACTTTCGGCGACTTCGTGAGGAGCGCCGCAGGCTCGGGAAGGATCGCGCGACCGCCGCCTTCGACGTGTCCCAGCAGGCGCTCGCGGTCCGCGACAGTCAGCCGCGCGCCCAATTCGACCAACTTGCGGGCGCGGGCGAGCGCCTCGGCATCGCCCTGTTCCTGGAACTGGCGGCGCAGCTCCGTGTACTGCGCGGCGTTGCGGGCGCCGAGCCGCTTGATCGCCTGTTCCACGCGCGCCTCGAAGTCCGCTTCACGCCCAAATACATGATTGAAGCGCCGGGCGATTTCACGCGTGATCTCGACATGCGCAACCTGGTCCTCGCCCACCGGCACGAATTCCGGCCGGTACATCAGGATGTCCGCGCTTTGCAGCAACGGGTAGCCGAGGAAACCATAAGTGCTCAGGTCCTTGTCCTTGAGCTGCTCGATCTGGTCCTTGTACGTCGGCACGCGCTCGAGCCAGGAAACCGGCGTCACCATCGAGAGGATCAGATGTAGCTCGGCATGCTCGGGGATTCGTGACTGAACGAAAATCGTGCAGGCGCTCGGATTGAGGCCCGCGGCGAGCCAGTCGATGAGCACTTCATTCGAATTGGCCTTGATGTCCGCCGTGTCTTCATAACCGGTGGTTAACGCATGCCAGTCCGCCACGAAGAAAAAACATTCGTAGCGGTATTGCAGCTCGACCCAGTTCGCCAGCGCTCCGTGATAGTTGCCGAGATGAAGCTGGCCGGTCGGCCGCATGCCGGAGACGACGCGTCGGTTATTGGCAGGGGCAGCGGGCATCCGGCGCTCTCACCCAGCCTGCAGGCCGAACGTCGCGATCAGAAGCCCCTGAAGAAAGCCGATCGGTCCCCGGACCAGCGGTATAAGCAATCCGGTCGCAAGAAGCCCGAGCACGATGAACAGCCCAAACGGCGCGATCCGCTCGAGCAGTGTGCTGAACGGCCCGGGCGGAAGCAGATTCGTCAGCACCTGCCCTCCATCCAGCGGAGGTATGGGCAACAAGTTGAAAACCGCGAGCAATACGTTGATGAAGATGCCGATCGCCGCCATCGATTCGAGCCACTGGCCGGCCAGCCCAAAGTCCATTCTCTGGCACAGCATCATGAGAAATGCCCAAAAGATTGCCATTGCGAGATTGGCGCCCGGCCCAGCGGCCGATACCCAGACCATGTTGCTGCGGGGATTGCGCATGAACCGCGCATTCACCGGCACCGGCCTGGCCCAGCCGAACAGGAATCCTCCGAGCCACAGCATGACCAAGGGCACGAGCACCGTCCCGATCGGATCGATATGACGGATCGGGTTGAGACTGAGCCGGCCTTGCGCTTCGGCCGTGCGGTCGCCGAAGTACTTCGCGACCCACCCGTGGGCGACCTCATGGACCGTGATTGCAAACACGATGGGAATGGCGCCGATCGAAACTTTCGTCAGAAACGAAGCCAGGTCCATGAACCGTCCAGAAGGGGCGCCGGCCAATCGCCGGGGATTTGACTAGCGATTATACGATGCAGGACTGAGCGCTGCCGGTCATTGGAAGGGTCGCGGATCGCCCTTGCCGGCCCGCAAGACCTGTGGCGCACCGCCCGAGAGGTCGACGATCGTGCTCGGCTCGAATCCGCAGTTGCCGCTGTCGAGGATCACGTCGACGGCGTGGCCGATGCGCTCCTCGATCTCGCGGCCGTCGGTCATCGGCACATCGTCGCCCGGCAATTGCAAGGTCGTGCTGAGCAGCGGTTCGGCGTATTCCGTGAGCAGGGCCTGGACGACGGCGTGATCGGGAACGCGGATGCCGACGGTCTTGCGGCGCGCATGGAGCAGCCGGCGCGGCACTTCACGCGTCGCGCGCAATACGAACGCGTAGGGCCCCGGTGTGAAGGTCTTCAAGAGCCGGTATTGCCAGTTCTCGATCAGTGCGAACCGCGCGATCTCCGACAGGTCGCGGCAGACCACGGTGAAGAAGTGGCTCTTGCCCGTCTGCCGCAGTTGCTGGATACGCTGCATGGCGTCCTTGGCGCCGATCGCGCAGCCGAGTGCGTAGCAGGAATCCGTCGGATACACGAGCACACCGCCGTCAATGAGGCACTCCGCGGCGACGCGAAGATATCGCGGCTGTGGTGACTTTGGGTGCAACTCGAGGCGCTGCGCCATGGCCCACATTATGAACCGGGCGCAATGGAAGGCCGCTTCCGTTATCATTGGCGCCCCTCAAGACGGTCCCGCGCATGCAGCTCCTGTTCGATTTCCTGCCGGTCATTGCGTTCTTCGTCGCCTACAAACTTGCCAACATTTACGTCGCGACGCTCGTGATCATCGTTGCGACCGTGATCCAGGTGTCGATTCACTGGCTACGCACCCGGCGCTTGAACCCCATGCATCTCGTGTCAGCCGGCCTCGTCCTGGTGTTCGGCGGACTGACGCTCCTGATTCGAGACACGGCCTTCATCATGTGGAAACCGACCGTCGTGAACTGGTTGTTCGCAGCGGCTTTCCTCCTGAGTCAGTGGCGGCGATTCGGCAACCGCCCCTTGATCCAGCGACTGATGAGCGCCACGGACGCGGAGTTCGCGTTGAGCCCTCCGCTCTGGCGACGGCTCAACTGGATGTGGATCGGATTCTTCGTTCTGATGGGAGCGGCCAACCTGGCGGTCTTCCACTACTTCGACGAAGCGACGTGGGTCGACTTCAAGCTGTTTGGCATGCTTGGGCTCACCCTCGCCTTCATCGTCGCACAAGGCTTCTGGATTGCCGCCCAGTCGCACCGTGATGGCAAATCCCCGGGCTGAGCGCATTCAGTCCATGCTCGAATCCGCCTTTGCCGCCGCCCGCGTGACGGTCCATGACGACAGCGCGCGCCATGTCGGGCATGCTGGCGCTCGCGACGGAGCCGGGCACTTTATCGTGCGAATCGAGTCTCAGGCGTTCTCAGGCCGCAGCCGCCTGGAAAGGCATCGCCTGGTTTACGAAGCACTTGCGCCAATGCTGCCGGGCGAAATTCACGCCCTGAACATCGAAGCGATTTCCCCTGACGACGACACACCGAGGACAAAATGAGATATACGCAGATCCTGGCCATCACGACCGTGGGCATGCTGCTGGCCGCCGGCTGCACCAAGGCCGAAACGCCCGAAGATGCCGCCGCCAAGCCGGTTGCCGTCGTCAACGGGACGCCAATTTCGCGTGACGTCTGGGCGCTCTACGTCAAGACGCGCCATGCCGGCAAAACACCTGGCGACCTGACCGCGGACCAGCAGAAAGAAACGCTCGATGAACTGATCGGCATGTATGCCGGTGCCGAGGAAGCCGAAAAGCAGAAACTGGGCGAAGGCGAACCGAATGCCCGCATCGAGCTCGTGGGAAAGAGTGCGCTTGCCGAACTGCTATTCAAGAAGTACGCGGAAGGCGCCGAGCCGACGGAAGCGGAACTGAAGGCAGAGTACGAAGCGCGGATCGCCGAAGCGCCGAAGGTCGAATTCCACGCACGCCATATCCTCGTCGATGACGAAGCCAAGGCGAAAGACCTGATCGCGAAGCTCGACAAGGGCGCCAGCTTCGAGAAGCTCGCGACCGACGACTCGAAGGACGGCTCGGCTACGGAAGGCGGCGATCTCGGCTGGTTCAACCCGGCGCAGATGGTGAAGCCATTCTCGGATGCCGTTCAGCAGCTGGAAGAGGGCAAGTACACCGCCACGCCGGTCAAGTCGGAATTCGGCTGGCACGTCATCAAGCTCGAGGAGAAGCGTCCGACAACCCCGCCGCCGTATGAGTCGGTCAAGGCGCAGCTCGGGCCGATGGTCAATCAGAAGAAGTTCGAGGCGCACCTCAAGGAACTGGTCAAGACCGCGAAGGTCGAGCGCTCGCCCTGATCCTCAGTTCGCGAGCCCAAAGTCCCGCGAATAGGTGCGGTTCATCGGGTCGATGGCGGGTGCAGCGATGCGCGGCTGCACCAGCCGCCTGGTGACGTAGAAATACACCGGCAGCAGCGGATAGTCGTTGAGCATCAACGACTCCGCCTGCTGCAAGGTTTCTCGCCGCCGCGCGGCGTCGGCGTCGGTCGCAGCGGACTTCAGCAGCGCCGCGTATTCTGCATTCGACCACCGGCCGAAATTCTGCGGGCTGTCCTTCGTCATCGTATCGAGGAAGGTCGAGGCATCGTTGTAGTCCGCGGTCCAGCCGACACGGACGACGTCCCATTGCGCCGGATCGGCCCGTGCCACCAGATAGGCCTTGAATTCCATCTGGACCAGCTCCGTCTCGACACCCAGTGTCTCCTTCCACATGGACGCAATGGCGATGCAGACCTTCTGCACGAGCTCGTTTTCGTTGAAGAGCATTCGTAGCCGCAACGGGCGCTCCCTGGAATAACCCGCCGCCGAATAGAGCGAGCGCGCCCGCAACGCGCGTTCCTGGCGTTCGTCCTGGCGCCAGGAGTAGTGCGCCGGACTGTAGTTCCACACGCCTGCCGGAACGAGCGAATACGCAGGAACCTGACCTGCCCGCGTGACCGATGAAGTAATCGCCTCACGATCGAGGGCGAGTGATAGGGCCTCGCGCAAGGCACGATTGCCGCGCAGCGGACCTTGATCCGTATTGAAAGTGAAGTAAAAGGTTGCAAGCCAGGCGCGGTGCTGAAGTCCTGAGCGCGGCGAGTTGAGCAGCAGCTCCTGGAATCGCTGCTCCGGGACCGTGTTCGTCACGTCGAGCTCGCCGGCGCGAAAGCGCGTGAACTCCGCATTCTCGTCGGCGACGAATTCATAGCGCACTTCGTCGAACGTGACGGCGGATGAATTCCAATAGTGGCGATTGCGAATGAGACGGAGATTTGCTCCAGGCGCCAGCGCCGCGAGCGTGTACGGACCGTTGGAAATCGTGGTACCTGGCTTGGAGAATCCACCCGATTTCGATAGCGAAGAAGCGTGCAGTGGCGACGCGACCGTATTCGTGAGTATGTCCGGGAAATAGGGCACGGGGTGCGAAGTTCGGATCTCGAGCGAATGGTCGTTCAGCGCGCGCACGCCGAGCCGCTCGACCGGCATCTCTCCCTGCAGGATCGCCGGCGCATTCTCGATCGCTCGTAGCAGGTCGGCGGCGCCGGACGCCGTGGCTGGGTCGACAGCGCGCCGAAAACCATCGACAAAGTTTGCCGCGATCACCGGATCCCCGTTGGACCAACGGGCCTCCCGGCGCAACGTAAAGAGATAGCGCTTGCCGTCGGCGTCGACGCGCCAGGCGGCAGCGCCAGCCGGAACGACTTCGCCCGCCGGAGTGCTCGCGGTCAGGCCTTCATAGAGGTCGCGCAAGACGTCGTAGGAGAATGCGTCTTCTGCACGGTGCGGGTCCAGCGATCCCGGTTGTCCGCCCAGGCCGCGCGTCAAGACTTGGGACGGGGCGTCGCGAGGCGACTGGCTGGAATCGTCGATCCCACAGGAGACCGCGGTAAGCGCCGCAACTCCCAGCGCCAGCGCCGCGACATGCCTCTGCCACCTTGAGGACAAGGAGCAACGCTCAGATCGCATCAGAAAGGCCTCGCACGCGGACGCGGTGGTCCGCGCAAGCTTACGCTATCGTGCGCGGCAAAATTCGGGGCGCGGTGTGCGCCAAGCGACAGTATGACTAACTCGAGCGGATAATGCGGTCGCTCGGGTTAGAGGCTGATGGCTGACTACCTCGCGGCGCTACCGGTCCCTAGCGAACCGTTCAAGCGGCCGGTTCCCAGTGAGCCATCGGCTTTACCAGTGCCCAGTGAGCCATCGGTGCGGCCGGTTCCCAGCGAACCGTTCAGGCGTCCGGTTCCCAGCGAACCGTTCAGGCGTCCGGTTCCCAGCGAACCGTTCAGGCGTCCGGTTCCCAGCGACCCGTTCAAGCGGCCGGTTCCCAGTGAGCCATCGGTGCGGCCGGTTCCCAGCG
>JBOHZO010000127.1:0-13839 GCA_050738555.1 Steroidobacteraceae bacterium
GCCTTGCCCACCGCGAAGGCGCTGGCCGGACCCGGGTGACGATCGGCCGCGAGCGCCGCGCGCATGCGGCGGCGACCGTCCACGGCCGCGAGGGCCGCATGATAGAAATCCAGCAGCATCGCGCGTCGCGGATCGGCCAGCGATTTGTTGAAGGGGTTGTTGAAGGGGACGTTCACCTTCAGTCGTCGAGGCATCTTTGGATGCCGTCAAACGCCATCCTGAAGGTGAACGTCCCCTTCAACAACCTCCCCTTCAACAAATCTAGATCGCGCGGGCGGTGCGTCCCCCCGGGAGATCCAGGAGGCGCTGGGCGCGCACGCCGTCGGACCGGTCGCGCTCGAGACGCGCAAGGAATTGCTCAGTCACGTCCCCCGTCACGTATCGCCCCGAGAAGCAGGACGTGTCGAATTCGGCGATCCGCGCATTGTCGTGGCGGCAGGCGGCAACGAGGTCGTCGAGGTCCTGGTAAACGAGCCAGTCCGCGCCGATGAACGCGCCGACGTCGTCTTCGCTCCGGCCGTTCGCGACGAGCTCCGCGGCGACCGCCATGTCGATGCCGTAGACGTTGGGGTAACGAACCGGAGGCGCGGCCGACGCAAAGTACACCTTGCGCGCCCCGGCCTCGCGCGCAAGCTCGATGATCTGCGCGGAGGTCGTGCCGCGCACGATGGAATCGTCCACCAGGAGCACATTCCGGCCGCGGAACTCGAGATCGATCGCATTCAGCTTGCCGCGCACGGATTTCTGGCGCATGTCCTGCCCGGGCATGATGAATGTGCGGCCGATGTAGCGGTTCTTGACGAAGCCCTCGCGGTATTTCACGCCGAGTGCGAGCGCGAGCTGGAGCGCACTCGTGCGGCTCGTGTCGGGGATCGGGATCACGACATCGATGTCGTGGTCCGGGCGCAGGCGCTCGATTTTCTCCGCAAGCTTCTCGCCCATGCGCATGCGCGCCTTGTGCACCGAAATATTGTCGATGATCGAGTCCGGCCGCGCGAAGTACACGTATTCGAAGATGCAGGGCGTGTGCTTGCCCGCCTCGGCGCACTGCGCCGCGTGCATGCGGCCGTGCATGTCGATGTAAATCGCCTCCCCCGGGCCTACGTCGCGCACGAGCGTGAATCCCGCCATGTCGAGGGCGACGCTTTCGGACGCCAGCATCCATTCGGGTCCGCGGGGCGCATCGTGCCTGCCGAGCACCAGCGGGCGGATCCCGTGCGGATCGCGGAATCCGACGACTCCGTGGCCGACGATCATGGCGACTACCGCGTATCCCCCATGGCAGCGCCGGAACACGGCCTCGAGCGCGCGGAACACGTCCGCCGGAGCCGGGCGCGAGGCAACCGAGCGCTGCAGCTCGCTCGCCATGACGTTCAGCAGCACTTCCGAATCGGATCGCGTGTTGAGGTGGCGGCGGTCCTCGTCGACCATCGTGCGCGAGAGCTCCAGTGCATTGGTCAGGTTGCCGTTATGGGCGATGCCGATGCCGAACGGCGCGTTGACGTAGAACGGCTGGGCCTCGTCCGCGCCATCGCAGCCGGCGGTGGGGTAGCGCACGTGCCCGATGCCTGCGTTGCCCGAGAGCTGCCGCATGTCGCGCTCGCGAAACACGTCGCGCACGAGTCCCGCATCCTTCCGCACGAAGAGCGCGTGCTCGTCCATCGTCATGATGCCGGCGGCATCCTGCCCGCGGTGCTGAAGCACCGTCAGCGCGTCGTAGATGCGCTGATTGACCGGTCCCGTGCCGACGATGCCGACGATGCCGCACATGGCCTAGGTCCCCGGCTTCTCCTGGGCTTTTTCGTAGAGCTCCATCGCGGCCGGCTGCGCATAGCGCTCGAGCCAGTTCGCGATCGCGACGGCTGCCGGCATCGACTGCGTTTTGTCCCACCAGGGCTCGCGATCGAGACTGACCGCCCGGCCCGCGATGACGAGAAGCCCGATCACGATCGCGCCGCGCATCAGCCCGAACAGCGCCCCGAGCAGGCGGTCCAGCACGGCGAGACCCGCGGCGCGGCGCGCGAAATACCCGACCACCGCGCCGACCCCGGAACCGGCGAGCAGCACAAGGAAGAGCACGATCGCGCGGCCCGCCCATTCGCGGACCCCCGGTTCGGCGAGCGCGCCGCCGAGCCAGGGATTCACGACATAGGCAAAGTGCCAGGCAAGCCAGAGGCCCACGAGCCACGAAAAAAGGGAAATGGATTCGCGGATGAAGCCGCGCAAGTATCCGAGCGCGCCCGATACGAGCAGGATGATAGCGAACAGGTGATCGGCGCCGCCCATCGTGCCCTCGTCAAAACGTGCGGCATTCTAGCCGATCAGGGATGTCGCGCGACGACCGTCTGGAATCCGTCCTTCTCGAGCCTTGCCGCAATCTCATCCGCGCGCGCGCGATCCTGTTCCGGTCCCACACGGACGCGATAGAGCACTTTCCCCGCGGCGCGGTATTCGAGCACGAACGCCGCGTAGCCGTGCTTGCGCAGCTCCGAGACGAGCCTGTCGGCCTTCTCGCGGTTCGAGAAGGCGCCGAGCTGCACGGCCCAGGCCGGCATCTCCTGAGGCGCGACAGGCACGGCTTCCCCGGCGGGCGGCCTGGCCGCCTCGGCATTCACAGCGGGCGTTTCAGAAGGTCGGGCAGCGGCAGTCGCGGTTTTCTGTTCCGGAGGTTCCTTGACGGGCGCCGGCGCATCGGGGAGGTCGGGCTCGGGGACCAGGATTTCCTCCTTGGGAACCGGCTTCTCATTGCCGGCCGGCAGAATCGCCCTGCGCGTCTGCTGCGCGGGAGTGCTCGGGGGCGGCGGATCGCGGCCCTTGAGCACCGCGGGCACGATCAGCACGACGATGGCGACCAGCACCAGCGCTCCAATCAGCCGTTCGCGCACTCGAACTTCCATCGCGATCGATTGTAGCGTCTGTGGCGCGACTAGGCGGCGAGGCCGAGCCAGGCAAGCGCGGGTCCGACGGTCAGGAACGAGCCGAATACGAGCACCCGGTCGCCCGGCCTGCATTCGGTGCGCGCCTGTTCCATGCCGGCATCGACGTTCCCCGCCGCCACGACCGACCCGCCGCCCGCTTGCACGATGCGCCGCGCGAGAGTCGCGGCGTCGATCGCGCGCGGACCTTCGAGGCCGACTGCGATCCACCGGCTGACTCGCGACGCGAGCGCCGCGACGATGGCCGGTATGTCCTTGTCCCCGAGAATGCCGCACACGGCGAGCGTGCGGCCGCGCGGCGGCCGCGCTGCGAGACTTGCGGATAGCGATTGCGCAGCATCCGCATTGTGCGCGACGTCGAGGATCCATTCCGGATCGCCCGGCACGATCTGGAACCGGCCCGGCAGGTGGACGGCGCGAAGGCCGGCGCGAATCGCCTCGTCCGGCACGAGGATTGCGGGCTCCGCCGCTTCGAGCATGGCGAGCGTGACCGTCGCGTTGCCGAGCTGGCTCGACCCGGCGAGTGCGGGCAGCGGCATTTCGCGCCGCCGTGATCCGAATCCGACGTAATCCCAGCCGTCGGCGCGCTCGACGAAATCGAAATCAATGCCAATGCGGCGCAGGCCTGCGCCGATACCGGCTGCGTGCGCGAGAACGCTCCGCGGCACCTGCCGCGCGCCGAAGATCGCGCGCCGGCCCGGCCGGAAGATGCCCGCCTTCTCGGCGCCGATCGCCTCGACCGTGTCGCCGAGCCACTGGCGATGGTCGTGGCCGACCGAGACCACGGCCGCGACATCCGCATCGAGCAGGTTGACCGCATCGAGCCGCCCGCCCATGCCGACCTCGAGCACGGCGACGTCCACGCGCGCGCGCGCGAACGCGATGAGCGCCGCGAGCGTGTTCCACTCGAAGAACGTGAGCGAGACGTCGCCGCGCGCCGAATCGATCTCGGCAAAGGCTGCGAGCAGCGCCTCGTCCGACACCTCGCGACCGGAGAGCCGGATCCGCTCGTTGTAGCGCTGAAAATGCGGAGAAGTGAACAGGCCGGTTTCGTAGCCGGCCGCCCGCAGGATCGCGTCGAGCATAGCCGCAACCGAGCCCTTGCCGTTCGTTCCGCCGACGGTCAGCACCGTGGCCGCAAACGGGACCCGCAACTTGCGCCAGACCGCGCCGACCCTTTCGAGCCCGGGATCCACTTCGACCGGGTGCGCGACCTGTTGCCAGGCAAGCCAGGCCGCGACGGTCGCGAAGCGCATGAGAAAGCCTTGCTAGCCGGAGACGGCCGGCCGGCGGAGCAGCAGGCGCAGGAGCGTTGCGATGCGTTCGCGCAGATCGCGGCGATCGAGGATCATGTCGATGGCGCCGCGATCGAGCAGGAACTCGCTGCGCTGGAAGCCCTCCGGCAGCGTCTCGCGCACCGTCTGCTGGATCACGCGCGGACCGGCGAAGCCGATCAGCGCCTTGGGCTCGGCGATGTTGACGTCGCCGAGCATCGCGAGACTGGCCGAGACGCCGCCGGTCGTCGGGTCGGTCAGCACCGAGATGAACGGCAGGCGCTCGGCGGCGAGTTCCGCGAGCGCGGCGCTCGTCTTCGCCATCTGCATCAGCGACAGCAGCCCCTCCTGCATCCGCGCGCCGCCGCTTGCGGAGAAGCAGACGAGCGGCGTGCGGTGCGCGATCGCATGCTCCACGCCGCGCACGAAGCGCTCGCCCACGACCGAACCCATCGAGCCGCCCATGAACGAGAATTCGAACGCGCCCGCGACGACTTCGATGCCGTCGAGCGTCCCGCTCATCACGACGAGCGCGTCGCGCTCGCCGACGGCCTTCTGCGCGGCGGCCAACCGGTCGCGATAGCGTTTGGTGTCGCGAAACCGCAGCGGATCCTCTGGCGCAACTTCGGCCCCAATTTCGATCCCGCCGTCCGGATCGAGGAACTGGGTCAGGCGCTCGCGCGCGCCGATGCGCATGTGATGCGCACACTTCGGACAGACCTGGAGATTGCGCTCGACTTCCGGCCGGTACAGGACCGAATCGCAGGCCGGGCACTTCATCCACAGGCCTTCGGGGACCGAGCGCGTGCGCCGCTCCGTCTTGATTCGTGACGGAATGATCTTTTCGAACCAGGTCATGTTCTTTACTGTCCGGTCAGCCCGGCGATCATAGCCCAAGGCCGGTTCGCGACCGGTTCGGGGATCTCGAGCGACGGCGGATAGCGCACCCGCCACAGGTAGAGGCCGCAGGCCGGCGCGGTGATGCCGGCGCACGTGCGGTCGCGGGCCGCCAGGGTCTCGGCGACCCATGCGGGCGACCGCTCGCCGGCTCCCACCTGCATCAGCGTGCCGGCGATGTTGCGCACCATGTGCTGCAGATAGGAGTTGGCGCTGATCTCCAGGACGACGAGCGGCCCCTCGCCTTTGACCGAGATCGCGTCGACGTGACGCAAGGCCGTCGTGGACTGGCATTCGACCGCGCGAAACGAAGTGAAATCGTGCTCGCCGACGAGCGCCTGCGCCGCATCGTGCATCGCCTCGACGTGCAAGGTCGCGCGGGTCCAGCAAACGCGGTCGCGCAGGAGCGCCGGCCTCGTGGCGCGCCTCAGCATGCAGTAGCGATAACTGCGGCCCTGCGCCGTGTGGCGGGCATGAAACGAGGACTCGACTTCCCGGGCCCAGTTCAGGGCAATGTCGGGAGGCAGGTGGCTGTTCGCGCCGAGCACCCAGCCGCGCACCGGCCGCTCGGCGCGGGTCTCGAAGTGCGCGACCTGTGCGCAGGCGTGAACGCCGGCATCCGTGCGGCCGGCTGCCACGACCACGACCGGCTGATCCGCAACCGCGGATAGGGCTTTCTGAACGCAGTCCTGGACGGTCAGCAGGCCGGGTTGGTGCTGCCAGCCGGCGAAGCGCGTGCCGTCGTACTCGATGCCGACGGCCAGTCGTCGCGTCGGGCTGCTCACGCTCCCGGCAGGGAATCGATCAGCCGGCGCGCTTCCTGCTTCTGCGAGGCGCTGCCTTCGGCCAGCACTTCCTGCAGGATGTTGCGGGCGCCGTCAGGGTCGCCCATGTCCATGTAGGCGCGCGCCAGATCGAGCTTGGTGCCGACTTCGCTCATTGTCACCGGCTCGAGCTGCGAGAGCTGCGGCATCTGCTCGGTGGCCATGCGGTCGCGCGCCGTCGGCGACGAATCGCCCTCGTCCGGGGCCGCGCCGAGATCGACGTCGATCTCGCCGAAATCGATCTTGGGCAGAACGGCCGTCCCGCCGGTGCCGCCCGGCATCAACGCGGTACCGTCGTCGTCATCGTCGGCTTTGCGCGTCATGACCTGGGTGGTGTCGCCGCGGTGGGCGATCTGGGTCGCCTCCTCGTGGACGCCGGTCGCCACGGCGGTGGCGTCGTCGAGGTCAGGCAGATTGTCGAGATCACCGAGATCGAGGCCGAGATCGACGATCGACATTTCCGCCGTCGAATCCGTCGAGACGCCGCTCGCGCGATCGCGCGCCGCCTGGGTGCCCATCTTGAGGGTCGGCGTTTCGACCGTCGGCGTCTCGGTCGAAGGAAGCTCGAGCGTCGGCATCTCGACCGTGCCCGGAATTCCGCGTCCCGTGATTTCCTGGGTCGTGGTGAACGATGTCGGCCCCTCGTCCAGATTGAATTCCAGGGCCGTGTTCTCGCCGGTCTCCTCGGTGCTGTCGGTCGCGGCGGCCACCTTGCCGAGGTCCAAGTCGAGGCCCTCGTCGCCGTCCGGGGCCGACAGCAGGTCGAGATCCACGAGATTGTCGCCGCCTTCGAGGGAGAGATCGACGCCCGCCTGTTTTACGCTGCCCGCGAATATCGATTCGTCCGGCGCGAGCTGGCGGCCCATGATGACGATGCGGTCCCAGTCGCCGCCGCCGCCGAGCGACCTGCGCAGATCGCGCGCCACGGACAGGAACTGCGTCGTGTCGCCGGCGACGAAGTGGATCTCTGCGAGCTTCAGCTTGAGGTCGGTGCGGTCGGGCGATTTCTGCAAGGCCATCCGCACCAGGTCCACCGCCTGGTCGTAGAGCCCGTAGGCCATGTGAAAATCGGCTTCCGCGAGCGGGTCGGCCTGGTCGAGGTCGAGCGCGGCCTCCGCGCTGATCGTCTCCTCATGGCCCGCGCTTGGCCGCGGCGCTTCCGTCTTCGGGCGCGCGACCGGCCGCTCCTCGACGACGACGTCGTCGTCGTCATCCGTGTCGTCGAATGCGGGCGGCCGCACTATTTCCGCCGTCTTGTCGCCCGTCGCCAGGGCACGGAGCCGCATCGTCTCGGAAGGCACCGGCGCCGTCACCGGCAAGTCGAATCCCTTGAGCGCGGCGCCTACGTCTTCGTCGCGCCGGCGACGGTAATAGCCATAACCGAGCAGGCCCACCAGTATCAGGGCCACTCCGCCCAGCAGGATCAGCCAGTTGTCAGTCAGTGTCTGAAGGAACGACGGCTCGGCCACCGGCGCCCGTTCGGGCGGCGCTTCCTCAGGCTCGAGCTCGACCGCGGCGGGCGGCGCTTCCGGTTGTGCGGCGTCGTCTTCCGGCGCTACCGCCGTTTCGTCGACGGGCGGCTCCGGCGGCGGCGCTTGCGCCGCCTGGTCAGCCGCTTCCCGCGCGGCCTTGGCTGCTTCCTCGGCCCGGGCCTGGGCGAGTCTTTCCTGCAGCGCCGCCAGTTCCTGATTCCGCAATTCGAGCAGCCGGCGCTGCTCCGCGATGTCTTTCTCGAGCGAGTCGATCTGGGATTCGACCCGGCCGGTCGTATCGGGTGTCGCGGCCTCGGCCGCGGCCTCGCCTTCCTGTGGCGTGACCAGGCGGAGCCGCGCGCTCTCCTGCCCGCCGCCGGCCGCGCGCCAGGCGGCGTCATGTTCTCTGACCTCGCCCGCCGCTTCCGCCGCTGCGATGTTGGCGATCTCCTCGGAAGGCGGCACGCGCAGGATTGCGCCGGCGCGCAGCAGATTGATGTTGCCGATGAAGGCTTCGGGATTCGCGCGGTAGAGCCCGATCATCGTCCGCTGGATTGCCTGGTGATCGCCGCCGGACAGCGAGCCGGCGATGCCATAGAGCGTGTCGCCGCGCGCGACTTCGTAGGTCGACTGGGCGGCCGCAACGTCCGCGGGTTCCGGCGTGGCGGCGGGCGTCGGAGCCGGCGCGGGTGTCGGAGTCTGCACGGCCGAGGGCGCAGTCGTCGGCGCAGCTACGGGCGCGGTCGCGGGGCTGTCTTGGGCGGCCATCAGGACCGGCGGATCGAGCAGCACCGTGTACTCGCGCAGCAGCCGGCCGCGCGGCCAGTTGACGTCGACGAGGAAGGAGACGAAGGGCTCGCTGATGGCCTCGCGCGATCGCACGAGAAGGACACCGCGCCCGTCCTGTCCGCGGCCGACGGTGAACTCGAGCGAGTTCAGGTACGCCGGGCGATCGAGGCCGTAGCGCGCGAAAATTTCCGTGGACGCAAGCTGCGCCTCGAGGGTGCCCAGTTCTTCCGGCGTCGCCGCGACCAGGTCGATCTCGGCAGAAAGCGGCTCATTGAGCGCCGAACCCAGGCGGATTTCGCCGAGACCGAGGCCCAAGGCCACCGTCGGCGTCAGCAAAATCGCCGAAATGAGGACGCGCAATTTCCCGCTCATCGTGACTCCCCAAGGCCGCGGCAGGCAAAACATTGGCCGCGAGCTTGCGAAATGGGTGTGAAACCGATCACAAGTCCCTGATCCTTTGGGACTATAGCTTACACGCCGTATTTACCAAAATCTTGCCCCGCGTCACGCAATGACGGCCAGGCGAAGCCACTCCCGCCGGCCGCCGCAATGCGTTGATTCGCTGGCATTCAACGCGTGATGACCGGGGTGCGGGAGACCACGTCGGCGCACTGGCCCCGGTGCCGCAAGAAGTGATCCATCAGCACCAGCAGAAGCATCGCTTCGACGATCGGCACCGCGCGCAATCCGACGCAGGGGTCGTGCCGGCCGGTGGTCACGATCTCGGCCGGCGCCCCGTCCGTGTCCACCGTGCGCCCGGGCAGCTGGATGCTCGACGTCGGCTTGAAGGAAACGTGCACGATGACGTCCTGGCCGGAGCTGATGCCGCCCAGCGTTCCGCCGGAGTGATTCGAGGCGAATCCGTCCGGCAGCAATTCGTCGCGATGCTCCGAACCGCGCTGGCCGGCGACCAGGACACCGTCCCCGATCTCGACCGCTTTCGCCGCGTTGATTCCCATCATGGCGAACGCGATGTCGGCGTCGAGCCGGTCGAACATCGGTTCACCCAGTCCCGGTGGCACGCCGCGCGCGCAGACCGTCACGCGGGCGCCGGCAGAATCTCCATCTCTGCGAAGCTGGCGAAGGTAACCCTCGAGCAGCGGCAGCATCGAAGGATCCGCGCAGAAGAACGGATTGCCGCGAGCCGCTGCCAGGTCCACGCACCCGAGCCGGTGCGGACCGACCTGCGACAGGTAACCGGCCGCCTCGAGACCAAGCTTTTCGCGCAGGTACTTGCGGGCGATGGCGCCCGCCGCGACGGTTGCGACGGTGATGCGCGCCGACGCCCGCCCTCCCCCGCGGTGATCGCGAATTCCGTACTTCTGCTGGTAGGCGTAGTCCGCGTGGCCGGGACGAAAACGGTCCTTGATCTTGTCGTAGTCGCGCGAGCGTGCATCCACGCTGTCGATGACGAGCCCGATCGACGTTCCCGTCGTGCATCCTTCGAACACTCCCGAGAGGATTCGGACCCGGTCCGGTTCCTGGCGCTGGCTCGTATGCCGCGAAGTCCCGGTGCGGCGGAGCTCCAGGTCCTGCTGCAGGTCCTGCTCCGACAATTCGAGCCCCGGTGGACAGCCGTCCACAATGGCCCCGAGCGCCGCACCATGGCTCTCGCCAAAGGTCGTGACGCAGAACGAGCGGCCGAGGGTATTGCCGGACATGGTTCAGTCCGGGAGCCCGGCGGCGCGGAGCAGAAATACTCCGTCGCCGCCCTGCTCGAACTCGAGCCAGGTGAACGGCAGATCGGGATAACGGCGGCGCACCGCGTCCGCCGAGCCGCCCGCCTCGACCACCAGCAGGCCCTCCGATGTCAGGTGCCGGCGAGCGCCGGCGACGATGCGCTCGATGATGGCCAGACCCCCGCGCGCAGCGCGCAGGCCCATCGCCGGCTCGGCCCGGTACTCGCGGGGCAGCCGGCGCATTTCGGCCGCGGAGACATAGGGCGGATTGCTCACGACGATATCGTAGCGCCGGGCGCCGAGGCCCACATACACATCGGCCCGCTTGAGCCGCACGCGCCGGCCGAGGCGGTGCCGGCGCACGTTGCGGCGTGCGACCGCGAGCGCCTTCGCCGAAAGATCCGTCGCATCGACACACGCCCGCGGCAATGCATGCGCCGCCGCGATCGCGATGCAGCCGGATCCGGTGCCGATGTCGAGTACGCTTCGCACGCGGCGCGGCTCGATCCAGGGCGCAAAGCCCCGCGCGCAGAGCTCCGCGATCGGCGAGCGCGGCACGAGCACGTCCGGGGTCACGCAGATCTCGTGTCCGGCGAACCAGCTCACACCCGTCAGGTACGCCGAAGGGCTGCGTTCCGCGATGCGCCGCTCGACGAGCGCCCGGGCGCGCGCCGCCCCGCGCGCGGAAACCGGGAGTCGATAACTTGCGGGCGCGGAGCCGTGGGCAAGCCCGAGCGCGTGGAACACGAGCGCTGCGGCCTCGTCGCGCGGATTGAAGGTGCCATGGCCGTAGTGAAGACGCGCTTTCTTCAGGCGCCGGCACGCCCAGACGAGAAGCTCGCCGACCGTTCCGGCGCCGGCCTCGCTGACTTTGCGCGCCATTGGCCGCAGTCTAACCGCCCGCGCCCGGGCCGCGCGGAGCGATGTGGGATAATTCGCGGCGATGAACCGCGCGGTCCTCGTCGTCATCGTGCTCGCGGGCATTCTCGCCGGCGCCGCCGCGGGATTCGTCTTCACGCGCGCGCGGGACACGCCGCCCGCGCTCGAGCGGGCGACGCTCTTCGAGACGCCGCGGCCGCTCCCCGCGTTCGCGCTCGTCGATCACGCGGGCGAAGCCTATGAGCGGGATCGCCTGCGCGGTCGCTGGACATTCCTCTTCTTTGGCTTCGTGAATTGCCCTGATGTCTGTCCGACGACGCTTGCGACGCTGGCCGACGCGCGCCGCAGCGTCATGGATCTGCCGCCAGGCGAGCGGCCTCACGTGGTGCTGGCCAGCGTCGATCCCGCGCGAGACCGGCCCGAGGTGCTCGCGCGCTACGTAGGGCACTTCGACCCTTCGTTCACAGGCATCACGGGCAGCGCGGAATCGATCGAGGCCCTCACGCGTGACCTGGGCGTCGCGGTGATCGTAGGGCCGGCGGCTTTGGACGGCAGCTACACCGTCGATCATTCCGCGGCGATATTCCTGATCGATCCCGAGGCCAGGCTCACCGCGGTGTTCGGGACGCCGCACGAGTCGGCGGCGATCGCGCGCGATTATCGGCGCATCGTCGCGGCGCAGCCGGGCTAGAGCCCGCGTGAGCGGCAGGAACTTGGGCGAGCGCGCCGTCATCGGGCTGCAGTACCTGCTGCCGCAACATTTCCTGTCGCGCCTCGTCGGTATGCTGGCGAAGTGCCGCATCGGCTTCGTGCGGACGGCGCTCGTCCGCGCGTTCCTCCGTCGCTACCCGGTCGACCTCGCGGAAGCGGCGCGGCCCGACCCCGAGGACTACGCGAGCTTCAATAATTTCTTCACGCGGCGGCTTCGCCCGGGCGCGCGGCGCTTCGATGCGGAGCCGCGCGCGGCGCTAAGCCCTGTGGACGGCATCGTCAGCCAGGCGGGCGTGATCGCGGGCGACACGTTGCTCCAGGCCAAGGGCTTGGACTACTCGGCGGCCGCGTTGCTCGGCGGGGATGCCGCGCTCGCCGCGGAGTTCGCGGGCGGCGCATTCGCGACTCTGTATCTCGCGCCCCACGACTACCATCGGGTCCACATGCCGCTCGCGGGGACGCTGCGCATCGCGCGATTCGTGCCGGGCGACCTGTTCAGCGTGAATGCCGCGACCGCCGCGGGCGTACCCGCACTCTTCACGCGCAACGAGCGCATCGCCTGCGTATTCGACACGACGGCGGGGCCGATGGCGGTCGTGCTGATCGGCGCGCTGTTCGTCGGGAGCATGAGCCTCGCCTGGGCCGGAGAGATCCGCCCGCCGAGCAGGCAGCGGCCGCGCGACCTGCCGGCGCAGGATCCCTTCGTTGCGCTCGACCGCGGCGCCGAGCTCGGCTGGTTCAACATGGGCTCGACCGTCGTCGTGATGTTCGCCGCAGGCGGCCCCGCTCTCGTCGGCGAGCTTGCCCCCGGCCGCGCGGTTCGGGTCGGCGAGTGCCTCGCGCTCCTGCCATGAGCGACGCCGACTGGCGGCCTGCCGCGAGCGAGGACGTCATTCGCGGGCGCGCCGCGATGCTCGCGCGCGTGCGCGCGTATTTCGCCGCGCAGGACGTGCTCGAAGTGCAGACGCCCGTGCTTTCGGCGGCGGCGGCCAGCGATCCGCAGATCGAGTCGATCAGCGCACGGCCGGCCCGCGGCGGGGCGCTGTTCCTTCAAACTTCGCCGGAATACCCGATGAAGCGCCTTCTCGCCGCGGGCCTTGGGGACTGTTACCAGGTCTGCCCGGTGTTCCGGGACGGCGAGAACGGGCGGCTGCACAACCCCGAGTTCACGATGATCGAGTGGTACCGGCTCGATTTCGGCGTCGCCGAGATTCAGCGGGATGTCGACCGGCTCATTCGCGTGGCCTGCGGCGAGCTCCGCGCATTCGGGCCGTCTCGGTCAGTGACCTATCGGGAAGCGATCGCGGGTGCCTGCGGCATCGATTGCCGCCAGGCGGTGACGGCGGAAATTCGGGCCGCGCTCGCCGCGCGCGGCATCGAGCCTGCGCTGACCGCGGACTGGGATCGCGACGCCTGGCTCGATCTCCTGATGGGCGCGCTCGTGGGACCGGCGCTCGGGCACGACGCGCCGGTGTTCGTGCGGGACTATCCGGCGACGCAGGCGTCGCTGGCGCGCCTTCGGCAGGAACCCGACGGCACGCGCGTCGCGGAGCGCTTCGAGCTCTACGTGGACGGCCTCGAGCTCGCGAATGGCTTCCGCGAGCTCGGCGATGCACTGGAACAACGCCGCCGCTTCGAGCAGGATCTCGAGTCGAGACGGCGGCGCGGCCAGCCGGTGAATCCGCTGGACGAGCGCTTGCTGGCCGCCCTGACCCATGGCCTGCCGGTCTGCTCGGGTGTCGCGCTCGGATTCGACCGCCTGGTGATGGCCGCTTTCCGCCTGCCATCGATCGAGGCGGCGCTGTCATTTTCGGCTGATCGTGCCTGAGGCAAGCGCATGCAACCCGCGAAAAGCGACCGCACGGATCTGCTGCAACTCGCCGCCGGCGTCTTCGCCGGCGAGCGCGATCCCTGGGCCAACGCGGCGAATGCCGCGGCGCTCGTTTTCGAGACGCTTCCCGACCTCAACTGGGCAGGGTTCTATTTCCTGCGCGGCGGCGAGTTGTTGGTCGGTCCATTCCAGGGCCGCGTGGCCTGCGTCCGGATTCCGATCGGCATCGGGGCCTGCGGCACGGCGGCAGAGCGCCGCGAGACCGTGATCGTTCCCGACGTGCACGCATTTCCGGGTCACATTGCTTGCGACGCGGCGTCGAATTCCGAGATCGTGGTCCCGCTCGTTGCCGGCGGACGACTTATCGGCGTGCTCGATCTCGACAGTCCGCGATTCGATCGCTTCGGCGCGGCGGATGCCACGCTCCTCGAGGCGCTTGCGGCAAGGCTCGTCGCCGCCTGCGACTGGCGGCTCGCGGGGATCGACGGATTCTGACTCTAAAGGGGACGTTCACCTCTAAAGGGGACGTTCACCTTTGCCGCAAAGG
>JBOHZO010000128.1:0-12766 GCA_050738555.1 Steroidobacteraceae bacterium
GATCAAAGGGGACGCTCACCTTTACGGTAGGGCCGCTCAGCGTGCGCCTGCCGTCATGTAAAGGTGAGCGTCCCCTTTGATCGGCGTTGATTCCGTTCAGTGGTGGGCGGCGGCCTGCGCCGCCGGATCGTGCCGGTACCTGAACAGGAACGGGAACACGACCCCCAGCACGAGCGCGTACCCCGCGAATGTGAGCCAGATGCTGTGCCAGTCTTTCAAGCCGTCCACCGTGAAGTGGTCCACGACGAGTCCCGCCGCCATGCTGCCGAAGAACGCACCGAGCCCGTTCGTCATGATCATGAACAGGCCCTGCGCGCTTGCGCGGATCGTTCCTTCGGCTTCCCGGTCGACGAACAGCGAGCCGGAGATGTTGAAGAAGTCGAAGGCCATCCCGTACATGATCATGGAAAGGATCAGCATCCAGAGCCCCGCGCCCGGATCGCCGACCGCGAACAGGCCGAAGCGGAACACCCAGGCAAAGATGCTGATCAGCATCACGATCTTGATGCCGAAGCGTCGCAGGAAAAAGGGGATCGTCAGGATGAAGAGCGTCTCCGAGATCTGCGAGATGGAAATCAGCAAGTTCGGATGCTCGACCGCAAATGTGCCGGGATAGACAGTCTTGAAATCGTCGAGGAAAGCGCCGCCAAAGGCGTTCGTGATCTGGAGCGCCGCGCCCAGCATCATCGCGAAGAGGAAGAACACGAGCATCTGCGTGCGCCTGAACAGGACGAACGCATCGAGGCCGAGCGCCGCGGCGATGCTCTTCTTTGCCAAGTCGCGAGCCGGCGGACACGGCGGCATCGTGAAGCCGTAGATCCCCAGGAACACGGCGGCTCCGGCGCTGATGTAAAGCTGCAGTTCGCTC
This sequence comes from Steroidobacteraceae bacterium, assembly GCA_050738555.1. Lineage (GTDB taxonomy): Bacteria > Pseudomonadota > Gammaproteobacteria > Steroidobacterales > Steroidobacteraceae > SCUD01. The sequence goes on from JBOHZO010000128.1 coordinate 869, forward strand.
TTGGTCCAGCCGGCGAAATCCACCATCCACATCGCCACGATGAAGCCGACCGTCCCCCAGACGCGGATCGGAGGGAAACTGCGGATGACATTGAGGCCGCGCTGCTCGAGGACCTTGTAGGAAATCGCGTTATTGAGCGCGATGGTCGGCATGTACACCATCGCGTTCAGCAACATGATGACGTAAAGCGTGTCGAAGTCGCGCACGGTCGAGGCCCAGAGCAGCAGGCCCGCGCCGATCAGATGAAGGATGCCGTACAGGCGCTCCGCATTCAGCCAGCGGTCCGCGACGATGCCCATGAGGCCCGGCATGAAGAGCGACGCGACGCCCATCGTCGCGTAGATGCTGCCGACCTGCCCGCCGGTAAAGCCCAAGGTCACGATCAGGTAGGCGCCGAGCGATATGAGCCAGGCGCCCCAGACGAAGAACTGCATGAAGTTCATCACGGTCAGACGGAACTTGATGCTCATGAGGAAGCGGTTCTTGTTTTGCGCAGAAGCGCTACGCTAGCAGAATTCCTGCAAGGTTCGTGCATGGCTCTATCTGCTGCATCCCTTCTTCGTCCTGGCGGCAGCGACGGCCGTGGCGGCTGCGCTGCGGCGCAGTGCACCCCGGGCAGGCGGTCGCCGGATTCCTCGGATTCTTCTTGTGGGCCGTCGCTGAGGCGGCGCAACAAGCGCTGACGCTGGTGGCATATCGACGCTGGGCCGAGGCGTATTCAACGGCGGACGTCGCGGCCAGGGAAGTTCTTCGGATACAGATCGAGACCTACGATGCGGTCTGGGATTCGATGTTCCTGCTGCTGCTGTTCGGCTTCCTGATCGGCAACGTCCTGTACGGCCACGCCTTGTTGCGGGGCAAGCGCTTCGATCGCGCGCTCGGCACATTCTATTTCGCCGCAGCGCTGCTCACGATTGCCGGAATCTCGGGCGAACTCGGTGGCCCGCTGCTACCCGCTTCAGTCGGCGTCTGGCTGTGGCGCATGCCGGACGAGCGGGTCCCGGATTTGCCGCCACGCGACTCGGCTTCCCGCGCCGCTACTTCCCTTCGGCCGGCTTGAAGATGACGGCGCCGATCCAGCTCACGATGCTGACGATGATCGCGGCCCAGAACGCCGGCCAGAAACCGCTGATGCCCATGCCGGGCAGGAAAGCGGCCACGAGGCCGAGCATCGCCGCGTTGATGACGAGCAGGAAGAGCCCGAGCGTCAGGAGCGTGAACGGGAGCGTCAGGATCACCACGATCGGCTTGACGATGGCGTTCACGACTCCGAGCAGCAGGGCGGCCAGGATCAGGGTGCCGGCGCTCGAAACATTGATTCCGTCGACCCATTCCGTCGCGAGCCACAGGCCCAGCGCCGCGATGAGCGCGCGCAGGATGAAATTCGTCATGCCGTCAGCGTACGCGACGACCGTGCTTGATGACAATATCGACGGATTGCAGGAGCGCCGGGTTTCGCAGCACGTCACCGCGCACGGCGATGACATCCGCGATTTTGCCCGGGGAGATCGCGCCGGACTGGTGCCCCACGCCCATCGCGGTTGCCGCGTCGTGTGTCGCCGCGCGAATCGCGCGGATCACCGGCATTCCGCAATCCCGCACCCAGAAATCGATTTCCTGCCAGGTCGCGCGAGAGTGCAGGTGACCGGGGGCGCCGGCATCCGAACCGAGCAGCAGCAGGACCTTCGCCTCGTCGAGCTGCCCGAGCTTGTCGCAGAGCGTCGCGGCTCTCGCCGCCGACAGCTCCGCTGCCGAGACGCGGTCGAGGCTTGCGAGCGAGCCGCGGATATCGGCGGCGACGAGTTCGGGAAAACCCGCGGTCGCGCGCGGGTCATCGAGCGGCTCGTCATTGATGCGCAGAGACTCGAGGTTTAGGAGTGCCGAGATCGCCGGCGTCCACGCGATCGGCCGCGCGCCGGCTTGCGTGAGCCGTCCCGCGAGCGCCTGCGTTACTTCCGCGGGAAAAGCGCTCGTGTCCATGCCCGTGCCGAGGAAGCCGTCGAATTGCGCGGCCGCGCCGCGCACGATGTCGGCGGGACGCTCCGCGAAGGCATGCACCGGAAGGCCGCGAATCCTCGCCTCGGACACCGCCGCTTCGAGTTCCTCCGCGGTCCACATTCCGATTTCCGCGAGCAGCAGGTAATCCACGCCCGCGTTTGCGAGCCTCTGCACTTTCGCCCGCGCGTCGGCCGCGCTCGTCACTTCCCACTGCCAGTCGCCGGTGCCGGCGGGCGCGAGTTTCCGCAGCACCGGGCCCGAAACGAAAAGATTCGGGCCATCGATCAGTCGCTCGCGAATGCGGCCGCGGACATTCACCGCGGCTTCGAGCGGCGACGCGACGTCGCGCGCGCTCGTGACGCCCGCTTGCAGGAGCTGGCGCGCCGCGATCGGCATCACCACGCGCTCGGCGAGCGGGGCGTAGGTTTCGTTCCAGCGCGCCAAATCACCATGGCCGAGGCGCATGAGTTGCACCTGCATGTCCCACAGGCCCGGCAGCACCGTCATGCCCTCGGTCGAGACGACCTCCGCGCCTTCCGGCACGACGACCTGGCCGACGCCGCCGACGGCCAGGATGCGGTCGTTTTCGATGATCACGATGCCGTCCGGAATCGGCGCATTGCCGTAGCCGTCGATGACCGTGCCGCCGGCGAGCACGAGCGCCGCGGCGTGGGCCGCGACGGCAGGAAGGCCGGCAAGAACGAACGCGAGCGCGCGCCTCATGCCGCGGGCTCGCCGATCGAGCCTTCGCGCAGCTTCATCTGCAGCTGCGCGAAAGCGAGCGCCCAGGCGGTCCGCAGCCGCACAAGTGTCTTCGCCCATTCCTCATCGGCCGGAATTCCGGAACCCATCACGCGCAGCATTCTCTTCCCCTTGCGTTCATCGATGATGAAATCCTCGACCAGGGCGCTGTCCGACAGCGGCGGCCAGTCCGGGCTTGGCTCGTAAATGAGCTGCAGCCGCGCGCCGGCATCGAAGCGCTCGATGTGCGCCTCGCGCCGCCCGAAAAGACGCGATACCGTCGCATAGCGCCCGCCCGCCCGCGGCTCGACGATTGCTTCCGTCGCATACCAGGAGCGTAACGCCTCGGGTTCGATCAGCGCGCGCCAAACCGTGGCCGCGCTTGCAGCCGTCTCGAATCCCTGCATGTAGCCGCGAGCCTGGCGTCTCATGTCGCCGATTCGTCGCCGCCCTGGCGCAACTCACGATCGCGCCTCATGCGGACGTCGGCGGCGGAAACGATGTCGTCGTGCTGCGCGCCGTCCCGCGGAAAGCTCGCGGTTCCGACGCTCACCGTCATGCGCTGGAGACGCTCGCCGACCGGGAACAGGCTGCGGTAGACGTTGTTGCGGATGCGCTGGGCCACGGTTTCCGCGACCTCTGGCGTCGCTTCCGGCAGAAACACGACGAACTCGTCGCCGCCGTAGCGCGCCGCCATGTCGGTCGTGCGGATGGCGCGCTGGATCGCGCTCGCGACCGACGCAATCGCGCGATTGCCCACCTGGTGGCCGTGGGCATCATTCAGCGTCTTGAGATCGTCCATGTCCACGAGCAGGACGGCATAGGCGCCGCGCCCGCCGCGCGTGCGCAGCAGGTGCTCGCGGGTGAGGATCGACTTGAACGTGCGCAGGTTCAGCATGCCCGTCAGGCTGTCGCGCTCGGCCATCTCCTCGATGCGCCTGCGCGCAGTCATGATCGTGCCGGCGAGCGCCTGCGTCAGGTAGGCGACGAGCGCATAGGGCCCGAGTTCGCCAAAAAGCCGCGCGAGCAGCTCCGCGGTCGGCGGAAGCGGCCCCTCGCCCACGATCAGAGAGAGCCAGGCGAGCGCAACGCCCGCGAAGATCACGAGCGCGCCGCGCCGCGCTAGCGTCATCGCGACCACGACGATCGGCAGCAGGTAGAGATTGACCAGCGGGCTCGCCGAACCGCCCGTCCGGATCGCGACGATCGTGATGAACGCCACCATCGCCGCCGAGCCGAGCGCGATCCGGGCGCCCGTGTCCTGCACGGGAAAGCCGCGCCAGCGGAACGCGATGACGAAGATCGCGTACGCGGCCATGGCCGCGTACAGGAAACCGGGGGACCCCTGCGGTGCGCGGAGCACGAGCGTATAGAGAGCGACGACCAGGAGCACGAGCCAGTCGACGCGCGCGAGGCTCTGCACGATGCTCGCGTGCTCGTCGCGCTGCACGATCTCCCGCCGAGTGTGCGGCGTCTGCTCGGCGGTTTCGGGCTTCTCCGTCGTCTCGGTCACGCCGGCGCCGCCTTCTCGCGCTCAAGGCGGGATTCGACCGCCTGGCGCACGCTGGACCCCGAGAGCTGCTCGACGAGCGCAAGCGCGAAATCGAGCGCCGTGCCGGGACCGCGGGAGGTGATGACGCCGCCATCGACGACCACCGCGTCCGTAACGACGGTCGCGCGCTCCGCGTCCTTCAGGAAGCCCGGATAACTCGTGGCGCGGCGACCATCGAGCACGCCGGCGGCCGCAAGCACCATCGGCGCCGCGCAGATCGCCGCGACCGGCCGTCCTTTCCCGTGCAGCCGCCGGACGATCTCGGCGATGCGCGCGTCTTTCTTGAGATGCTCTGCGCCCGGCATGCCCCCCGGCAGCGCGATCATGTCGAATTCCTGCTCCGCGAGCGCGCCGAGCGGGGTGTCGGCCGAGAGGCGGATGCCGTGCGCGCCGGTTACCGGGCTCCCTGCGAGCGATGCGACCACGACCTCGACGCCGGCGCGGCGGAGGATGTCGACAATGGTGACGGCTTCGAGTTCCTCGAAACCCTCGGCGAGCGGCACGAGCACGCGTTTCATTCGGCGCGGGTGTCCGGCTCGGCCTGCGCCGTCACGAGCGGCGTCTTTCCGGTCTTGAGCCAGGCGATCGCCGCCCGGATTTCGGCGTCGCGCTCGAGCAGCGGCTTCTCGCCGCCGAGGATGACCGCGGGTTGCGCGGGCAACGGCAGATCCGGCTCGAGGCCGCGCTCGTGGATCGAAACGCCCGACGGCGTGAAGTAATGCGAGGTCGTGAGCTTGAGCGCCTGACCGTCCTCGAGCGGCATCACGGTTTGCACCGAGCCCTTGCCGAAGGTCTTCTGGCCGAGGAGTTTCGCGCGGCCATTGTCCCGGAGCGCCCCGGCGACGATCTCGGCGGCCGAGGCGGATCCCTGATTGACGAGCACGGCGATCGGCGTGCCGTGCGAGAGATCGCCCGCCAGGGCTTCCATGCGGAAGCGCGATTCGTCCGAGCGACCCTCGGCCGAAACGATCAGGCCCGTCTCGAGAAACGCGTCGGAAACTTCGACCGCTGCGTCCAGCACGCCGCCCGGATTGTTGCGGAGATCGAGCACCAGGCCGCGGAGCTTTCCGCCTGTCTGCTGCAAGCCGCGGAGCGCTGCAACCGTGTCCGCCCCGGTCGTTTCGCTGAACTGCGAAATGCGCAGGTATCCAAAGCCCGGCTCGAGCAGCTCGAAGCGCACCGAGTGCACGGAAACGACGGCGCGCTCGATCGCGAGCGCGAGCGGCTGCGGGGCAGCTTCCCGGCCGATGGTGAGATGCACGACCGTGCCGGGGTCACCCCGGATGCTCTCGATCGCGTCGCCGAGCTTCTCGTTTCTGAACGGGCGGCCGTCGATTTCGAGAATCACATCGCCAGGGCGGATGCCGGCACGCGCCGCCGGGGAGCCGTCGATTGGGGCGATGACGGTGAGCGCGTCGGACTCGATCGTGACCTCGATGCCGATGCCGGAGTAGTTGCCCTCCGTGGCGATGCGCAGGTCCTCGAACTCCTCCGCGTCCATGAAGGCTGAATGCGGATCGAGCTCGCCGACCATGCCGCGGATCGCGTTCGACATCAGCTCGTGGTTGTCGGTCCGATCGACATAATCGTCGCGGATCCGGTCGATCACTTCGGCAAGGAGACGCGCGTCCTGCGGCGCGATGTCCCCGGAATCGCGCCCCTGCCGCGCGATCCACAAGACCGCGGCGGCGAGCAGAACGCCCGCGAGGCAACCCGCCAGAGCGACCAGCAGCGTGCGCTTCGGTTGGGCCATTGGACTATGGTACCCGCGCCCGCGGGAGCGCGGCATCTCCTCGCCAACTCAGGCGGCCGGGGAGTCCTGCTGGGCCATCGCTTCGTAAAGGGCGAGGTCCCCGAGTATCTCGTCGATCGGGACCGGGCGCCCGATCGCGAAGCCCTGGCCGAAATCGACGCCGAGGCTCGCCATGCGCGTGCGCAGGTCATCGGTCTCGACATATTCCGCGACGGTCTCCATGCCCATCGTGCGGGCGAGCTGGGCGATCGCGCGAACCATGGATTCGGTGCGCTGATTGGTCCCGGCGTCGCGCACGAACGCGCCATCGATCTTGAGCACGGAAACCGGCAGCGACTTGAGATACACGAGCGAGGAGAGGCCGGTGCCGAAATCGTCCAGCGCGAAAGTGCACCCCAACACGCGCAGCCGCTGCATCAGCCGGTCCGCACGCTGCAGGTTCGACACCGCGGAAGTTTCCGTCAGCTCGAAGCAGAGCGTTTCCGGCGGCACGCCGGAGTCCCGGATCGCCGACTCGAGGAACTCGAGGAACTCCTCGGAGGCGATCGAGGCTCCGGAAATGTTCATCGAGAACCGGATGGCGCGCCCGCGAAGCGACGTGGCGTGCTGGGCGAGGGCCGCGAGCGCGTTCTTGACCACCCAGCGGTCGATCGCCGGCAGGAGCTGGTAGCGCTCCGCCGCGGACAGGAATTTCTCCGGCGGCAGCAGCTCGCTGTTCTCATTGACCATGCGCAGGAGGAACTCGAAGCGCGGCTCCGTGTGATCCGAGCCGAGCGGCAGTATCGGCTGCGCGAACAGCGCGAATCGGTCCGCCGCCAGCGCCTCGTGCAGGGCCTGCACGACGAGCACGTCGGCGTGCCGGCGCATGATGCTCTGGTCGGCATCCTGGAAGATCTCCACCCGGTTGCGCCCGCGATCCTTGGCGGCCTTGCAGGCGAGCTCGGCGTTCGCCAGCCCGTGCGCCAGCCGATCGCGTGATTCCACCGGCAATTCCGCGGCGCCGACGCTGACCGACACCTGTACCGTGCCGTCGCCGCGCGCATAGGTCAGTTCGGAGCACTGCCGCCGCAGCATTTCGCCGATCTGCTGCGAAAACTCGAGCGTGCAATCCGGCAGGAACACCGCGAAGCGGTCGCCTGCAATGCGCGCCGCGAGCGCGCCCGGGCGCGCCTTCTTGCGGAGCACCTCGGCGACCTTGCTGATCAACTCGTCGCCGATGTGCATGCCGAAATTGTCGTTCACCACGTGCAGGCGGTCGACGTCGAGATATAGAACGCTTTCGGGCAGCGGCGCGCGCCGCGACGCGAGCTGCGCGCGCACCTGCATCTCGAAAGCCGAGCGCGTCAGGAGCGCGGTCAGCGCGTCATAGTTGTTCTGGAGCGCAATCGAGGTTTTCCGCGACAGCAGTTCGATGAGCCGCTCGGTGCGCGGCTCGAAGTTGGGTGCGTCCTCCTCGCGGAACATCGCGAGGAAACCGACGACGCGGCCCGAGGCGTGGCGCACCGGCGTGCAGAGGATCTTGTAGGGCGGCAGCTCGATCGGGCGCACCTTGATCTTGTTGATCACCAGATTGCGCCGCTGGAGTTGCGCCCAGTTCAGCAGGTGCCTGTGGATCTTCGTGAGGATCTCGACCTGCGGACGCCCCCCGTACGGCGCCTTGCAGATCGCGACATTGCGCTCCGGCACCACGAGCGCGCCGAGCAGGCAGCCCAGATGATCGACGCAGGTCTGCACGAGCGCGCCGAGCTCATCGCCATGGAGCGGGCTGTCGGGATCGTCCGGCGCGATGCGCAGCAGAAGCTCGAGGTCGTCATCGCGCGAGCGCAGATCGGCCGTCAGGAGCCCGACGCTCGCGCGCGCCTCGAGCTCGCGTTGCAGGCACTCGAGCGCGGGTTGCACCAGCGACTGCACGAAGGAATAGGGGCGGTTCTCGCCGTCGCGCGTAAGGAGCGTCGCGACCGCGATGACGTCGCCCTCGCTGTTGCGCAGCCGGAATACGTACGCGGGCGCGCCTTGGTGGTCGTGGCTGAAGCCGTCGATGCGCGCGGTCGTCGCCGGCGGCGCCTGGGCGAGCGCGGCCTGCACGAGCGGCGCCGGGTCGGGGCCATCGTAGCCGTCCGCGACCCAGAGGGGATTCGCGCTGGCGTCATAGAAGCCGATGCCCAGCGCGCGCGGTATCAGCATCCTGAGGAGCTGGCCGTAAGGGTCGAGATTGGGCCTCGCGCTCGCAAGATGCAGCGGCAGTTCCATGGGTGCGCTTGATACCACGGCGCAGCCTCGCTCATGCCAGCAGGGGCGTCTTTGACGTAATCCGCAGTTTGTCTGACGGAAAACCCGATCTACGGGCTCGATCGCCGAAACCAGGGAACCGGGTCTATCGCCTTGGCCCCGCGACGAATTTCCAGGTACAGGCCGGGCTGGCTGCGCCCCCCGCTGTCGCCCACCGTGCCGATGACCTCGCCGCCCTCGACGCGGTCCCCCGCCGCCTTGTAGAGCTGTTCGTGGTGGGCGTACAGGCTCATGTAGCCGCCGTGATCGACGATGAGCAGCAGGCCCATGCCAGGCAACCAGTCCGCATAGGCGACCCGGCCATCGTAGAGCGCGCGCACTTCCGCCCCGCGATTCGATTCGATCATCACCCCGTTCCATTTCAGTCCGCCGCCGCGCGCCTGGCCGAACCGCGCCGTGAGGCGCCCGGGCACCGGCCACGCGAGCCGGCCCCGCACTTTCTCGAATGCCTGCCCGCCGGTCGGCGGGAGGTCCTGCATCGTCTTGCGCAGATCCGCGATGAGCTTCTCGAGCGCCGCCGCCTCGCGCCTCAACTTGGCGATCGAGTCGCTGCGCGTCCGGATCCGGGCATTCATCGCGCGGAGCGCCCGGCTCCGCTCACCGCGCGCCGCATCGACCGACGACAATTCCCTGCGGCCATCGGCCTCGAGCGCGGCCAGGCGCTCGCGCTCCGCGCTTTCCTCAACGGCGGCTATTTCCAGCGCCGCGACCAGTTCCAGGATCTCGGCGATCTTCGCGGCCCGCGCGCGGCCGAAATACGAGTAGTAAACGAGCATGCGGCCAAAGGCCGCGGGATCGTCCTGGCTCAGCAGGATCTTGAACTGTTCCTGCCGGCCGCTCATGTAGGCGGTGCGAAGCTGCGCCGCGAGCGTCTCACGCTGCTCGTCGAGCGCGCTTTCGTTGCGCGCGCGATCGGCCGCGAGCTTTTTCAGTCGCGCGTCGCTTTCGGCGATGCGTTTCCGGATGTCGCCGAGCCGGGCTTTCGCCCCGCGCACATTTTCTTCGGCGTCGCGAAGCTGCCCGGAGAGGGCGTCGCGCCGGTCGGTATCGCGGCGCACGGAACGCTGCAGCTCCGCAATCCGCTCGCGGACTTCGCGCAGCTCCTTTTCGGCATCGCTCTCCGCCGGGGAAGCGCTTGCAAAAGTGGCCAGCGAGAGCCCCGCAGCGAGCACCACGACGCCGTGATGCGCCAGTACAAGCATCTGTTTTATCAGGAAATATGCCTCGCTGGCGGTGGCGGCGGGGCCGGCGTGGCCGCGCTGATATAATGCGCGCCCATTTTTGCGACCCGCCCCATGGACCGACTGCTCGATTATTCCACCAATCATCCGTTCCTTGCGGGCGCGCTCGTGGTGGTGACCTTCGTCGTGCTGGCCTTCGAGCTCCGCCAGCGGAGCACGGCCAGCGCCGCGGTCGCACCGAACGAGGCGATCCGGCTGATGAATGCGGGCGCCGTGCTCGTGGACCTGCGCTCGGCCAACCAGTTCAAGGACGGCCACATCGCAGGCGCGCGAAGCGTGCCGGCCGACCAGCTTGCATCGGATCCGAAAGCGCTCGAGAAACTCACCGGCAAGACTCTCGTGCTCTATTGCGACAGCGGCACCACGACCGGCGCCGCCCAGAGGACGCTCGCGCGCGCCGGCGCGAAGAGCGTGTTCGGCCTCCGCGGCGGGCTGGCCGCCTGGAAGCAGGAGAATCTGCCGGTCGTCAAGGGTTGAAGAGCGGCACTCGCGGGAAAAGTTGCTGGCGAGGAGCGGACGGCGCACTCTGCCACAGGCGTATGCCGGCGAGCGATATGAATCGAATACAAGAGAGGACTGACGATGGCTGACGAAAAAACGACCCCGGCGGGCGCGGGCGAACCGGCTGGCAACGGCCAGGGCCCGGCAGTTGCGCTGCAGACGGTCTACATCAAGGACCTTTCCTTCGAAGCGCCGAAGGGCCCGTTTCTGCCCGCGCAGGCGCAGGACCCGAAGATTTCGCTGAATCTCAGCACGGTGTCGAACACGGTCGGCCAGGATGCCCACGAAGTCGTGCTGACGGTGACGCTCGAGGCGAAGAACGGCGACGTCGCCGTCTATCTCGCCGAGGTCAAGCAGGCGGGGGTTTTCGTCGTACGCGGTTTCGGCGTCGACGAGACGCGCCGCATTCTCGGATCTTTCGCGCCGAACATCCTGTTCCCGTACATCCGCCAGACGGTTTCGGACGTCGTCACCAAGGGCGGATTTCCGCCGTTCCTGTTGCCGCACGTCAATTTCGACGCCCTGTTCGAGCGCTCGTTGCAGGAACAGGCGGCCCGCCAGGCCCAACAGCCACCGCCGCCAGAACAGTCGAACTGAACGGGGCCCGCATGCGGCCGATCGTCGTGCTGGGCGCTGGCTCCTGGGGCACGGCGCTCGCGATCCAGTTCGCACGCGGCGGTAACCCGACCGTATTGTGGGGACGCGCCGAGGACGATCCGGCCGAACTCGCGCGCGCGCGGCGTAACGAGCGCTATCTGCCCGGCGCCGAATTTCCCGCTGCGCTTGCGATCGAGCCCGATCTGCAGAGGGCGGTTGCGAGCGGCGACGACCTCGTGCTGGTCGTGCCTTCGAGCGTGCTGCGCATTGTGCTGCGGCAGATCAAGCCGATGCTCGGGCCGCGAGCGCGCGTCGCCTGGGCGAGCAAGGGCTTCGAGCTCGAAACCGGCAAACTGCCGCATCAGGTCGCCGGTGAAGTCCTGGGTCCCAAGATGCCGATCGCTGTGCTCTCCGGCCCGACATTCGCGCGCGAAGTGGGGATGGGATTGCCGACGGCGATCGCCGTCGCCTCGCCCGATGACGCGTTCGCGCTCTCGCTCGCCGAGCGCATCTCGTCCGGAGGGTTTCGCGCTTATACGCAACCCGACATCGTCGGCGTCGAGATCGGCGGGGCGGTCAAGAACGTGCTCGCGATTGCGACCGGCGTATCGGACGGACTCGGCTACGGCTCCAACACCCGCGTGTTTCTGATCACCCGCGGTCTCGCAGAAATGGTGCGCCTCGGCGTGGCGCTCGGGGCCAGGCGCGAAACGCTGATGGGGCTCGCCGGTCTCGGCGATCTCGTTCTGACCTGCACCGATGACCAGTCGCGCAACCGCCGTTTCGGGCGCGCGCTCGCCGCGGGGCGACCCGTCGATGAGGCGATTGCGGAAATCGGACAGGTGGTCGAGGGCTATCACGCGGCGAAAGCCGTGCACGACGTCGCTCAGAAACACGGCATCGACATGCCGATCTGCCGGCACGTATACGAGGTGCTGCACGAGCGCATTCCACTCAAGCAGGTCGTGGAGTCTATGCTCCAGCGCGAAGTCACGCCGGAAAATTGAGGTCATAAAAACGACCGTAACTGTTTGCTTTTACTTAGGTTTCTGGTAGGATACTGTATATAATGACAGCCTCCAGGAGCCTGCCATGGAAGCACCGATTTCGTCGGTTTCGACGCCCGATCTCATCCGCCAGATCACGCATTTGGCAGGACATCTCAACGCCGCCAACGCCCGCTTTCTCTCGCTGATCGCCGAGCTCGATCGCCGCAACGGCTGGAC
>JBOHZO010000129.1:0-3958 GCA_050738555.1 Steroidobacteraceae bacterium
CCCTGGCCGAGTGCCGCCGTGCCGGAATCGAGCGTCAGGATCCGCGCCCGGGTGCGCGCGCGCCCGGCCGCGGTCTCCGCGCTCTGGAACGTGCCGCTGACGCGCGCCATGAGCCCGACGTAGACCACCGCCTGGTAGTGCGAGCCGAGAAACTCGAACGCGCGCCGGAAATCGCCTGGTGGCGGCTGCGACGTCTTCGGATGCAGCGCGTTGGTGGCTAGCTCGCGAAAAAACTCCTCGGATGAGAGACCAACCTTGTCGAGAAAGCTGCGGGTGCCGAAGTGCACACGGACCGGCACGACGTGGATGTCGAGCGCTTCGAGCACGGACTCGGGCAGGTCGGCCGCCGAATCGGTGACGACGGCGACGCGCCTGCGCGAAGAGTGGTGGGCCATCTCCTGCTGGCGCTGGATGTCGTCCGCCTTCTCGCCGCCGACGGTGCCGTAGCGGGCGGCGAGCGCGAAGAGACGTGATGGCTCGTTCGTGTGAATGTGCAGCCGGATCTTGCGCTGGCTACCGGCGACAACCAGGCTCGAGCCGAGCGTGGACGCCTGTTCGCGGAGCTTCCGGCGGTCGATGGCATCGCCCGTGATCGTGCATTCCGTGCAGTAGCGGTGCTCGAGATCGACCTGCGAGCCGGCAGCCGTTTCGTCGTCGCGGAGGAGCCGGATTGCCGCGTCGTCGCCCGGCGCGATCCCGGTTTCGAGGTAATCCGCCATGCCCGTGATGAGCTCGACGAAGCCGAGCGCGCCCGCATCGACGACGTTGGCGCGGCGAAGCACTTCGAGCTGGCCGCGGGTCGCCTCGAGTGAATCCCGCGCCGCGGCGAGCGCCGCGCGGAAGATCGCCCTGAAGTCACGCTCGCCATTCGCCACGGCGGCCGCGGCCGCCGTGGCGAAATCGGTGAGGACCGTGAGAATCGTGCCCTCCTGCGGCTCGGCGAGCGACTCGCGCGCGTAAGCCGCACCGGCGGCGACGGCCGCCGCGAATCCATCCGCCGTCAGCTCCGGAATCCGGCCCACGCGGTCGCCGACCCCCAGCAGGAACTGCGCGAGAATCGCGCCCGAATTGCCGCGGGCGCCGTCGAGCGCGGCATCCGCCGCGCGTGTCAGCAGCTGCCCGGCATGCGTTTCCGGATTGGCGCGAAGCGCCGAGAGCACCGCCTGAAACGTCAGCGCGAGGTTGGTGCCCGTGTCGCCATCCGGCACGGGAAACACATTGATCTTGTTGATCACTGCCTCGCGCGAGATGAGACGGTGGATGCCGGTGCGAATGGCGGCGGAGAGCTCCGCGCCGCTCAGTGCGGGCGGACGGGCAGCAGCGTCGTTCATGCGCCGGGGATCGCGGCTAGAGCCGCGGCAGGAGGAAACGACGACCGCGGTACCGGAGCACCGCCCCGTCGCGGGTGATCTCCTCAACCACCGGTCCCTCGGCAATCTGAGCGCCCTGGATGTAGCGGCGGCCATTGATGAACACGGCGCGCTTGGCGGGGTCGTCGGTATAAATATGCAGATCGACCGTCAGTTCGGAGAGACCCGCCGCGGCCTGCGCCGGCAATTGCTCGAGCGGCGCCGGCGGCGCTTCGGAGTACATCACGCCGGGATCGGCCAACGGCGCTTCCGGCAGCAGCGTCGGATCGGGCGCAGCCGGTGGGAGCGTCGCGGGCTCGCCGAACTCTTCCACCGGTTCGGCCAGTTCTTCCCCGGGCGCCGCAGGGTCTGCCGATGCGCTCGTCGCGGGCGCCGGCGTCGCAGTCGAGGCGGGGGGCGCGCTCGTCATCGACGTCGCAACGGGCGCCGGAGCGGACGTCGGCCCGCTCGCGGGCGCGCGCGCGTCGCGCAGCAGGAAAAAGAGCACGATGCCCACATTGACCGCGAGCAGGAGGCCGATCGCCAGCAGGGCGACGGGCAGGCGGCGATCCTCGCGTGCGACGGGAAACTCCGCGATGCTGGGCCCGCTCTGGCGCTGGCGCTCGATCTCGGATTTGCGCAATGCGTCGAGGATGAAGCTCATGCACCCGCCTGCGGCGCAGCAGCCGCGAGCGTCGGCGTGCCGGGCGCACCGAGCGCCGCGTCGAGCACGAGCTGGGTCTGGAGTCCCGCGATGCCATCCACGGCGAGCCGCCTGCTCCGCTGGAACTCCTCGACGAGTCGCTGCAGCTCCGCGTCGAAATAATCCTCCATGGCCGTGGAGGCTGGCAGCCCGCGGAGCTGTTCGAGCCCCTGGCGCAGCCAGCGCACATCCTCGCCCTGCATGCCGGCGCGCAGCGGCCTGAGCTCGTCGGTCTGCGGCCGCCACAGCACGAGGAACTCCCCGAACCAGTAGTCCGCGAGTTCCGCGATGGGCGCCCGGGCCTCGCCGTCGCCGATCACGAGCTTCGCGCCATCGCGGTCGAGCCCCGCCAGCACGACCTGGTGCGGCGCGCCGTTGCCGTCGATCAGGGACAGGATGGCCGGGCGATTGATCAGCTTGAGTTGCGCGAGCGAGCCGCGCTGCCACACGCAGGAAAGGCCGTGCGCTTCCGCCTGCTCGCAGGCGAGGTTCGAGCCAGGTTGATACTCCGCGCCCCAGAGTGAAAAGAGCGACGTGAACGCGGCATCCAGGGTCGTCGCCGCGGGCTCCTTGCCGAGCAGCGTGCCGAGCGGCGCGTGCGGCGGCGTGATGGACGCGGTCGCGACGGCGCCCCCGCCATCCGCGGCCGTGGCGCGGGCTGCGGCCTCCGGCTGCTCGAATGTCGGCAATGCGCGCCAGAGCACGACACCGAGGAGCGCGGCACCCGCGACGGCGCCAGCGATTGCGAGCGGGCGCATCCACGGCGGCAGCACGGGGCGACCGTAGACTTCCGATGCCGCGCGGCGCACGAGTTTGCCCGTGGCCTCGTGCTCGTCCTGGGTGTAGCCGCCGAGCAGGGCGCGGTCGGCGATGACGTTGATGATGCGCGGCACGCCGCCGGACAGGCGATGGATTTCGCGCTGTGCACCGGGCGTGAAGAGATCGCGCGTCGCGCCGGCCACGCGCGAGCGATGCCGGATGTAGGCGAGCGTCTCGCGCCGGCGCAATGCTTCGAGGTGATAGCGGCCCGTGACTCGCTGCGCGAGCTGGCGGAGTTCCGGCTTCGCGAGCACGGCGCGAAGCTCCGGCTGCCCAATCAGGATGATCTGGAGCAGTTTCTGCGTCGCGGTCTCGAGATTCGTCAACAGGCGCACCTGCTCAAGCACGTCGGCGTCGAGGTTCTGCGCCTCGTCCACCATCAGCACGGTGCGGCGGCCGCGGCCGTGCGCGTCCAGTAAATAATGTGTCAGCAGGTCGACGAGCGTCTTGACGCTGCCGGCGGATTGCTCCGGCACCTGCACGTGCAGTTCGTCGCAGATGGCCAGCAGGAACTCAGCGGGCGTCACGCGCGGATTGAGGATCAGCGCGACGTCGCAATGCGGCGGCAGCTGCAGCAGGAGGCTTCGAAGCACCGTGGTCTTGCCGGTGCCGACCTCGCCCGTGAGCTGGATGAAGCCGCCGGCCTCGCTGATGCCATAGGCCAGGTGCGCGAGCGCTTCCGCGTGGCGCTCACTCAGGTAGAGGTAGCGCGGGTCGGGCGTGATCGCGAAGGGCTTTTCGTCGAGGCCAAAAAAGCTTGTGTACATGGCTACCCGCGATTGTAGGCCCAAAAAGGTGACAGACACCTTTTTGGCAGTGCAGAAAAGGTGTCTGTCACCATTTAGTGGTCGGTGCCGCGTTTCACGGCATCGGTGCCGAACTTGTCGTGGATGCGGTCGAGCGTGTGGTCGAGTGCTTTCGCCTCGGCGCTTTCGCGGCTCGTGAACAGATCGAGCTGCCGGGCCGGCGAAAGGTCGCTCACGCCGACGCCGAGCAGGCGCACGGCGACGCGCGGCTGCTCTTCGAACCAGCGATCGAGCAGCTCCGCCGCCACCTGCACGATGAGCCGCGTCTCCTGCGTCGGCGG
>JBOHZO010000130.1:0-9239 GCA_050738555.1 Steroidobacteraceae bacterium
GGGACGCTCACCTTTACATCGGATGCAAAGGTGAGCGTCCCCTTTGAAGGTTCGATCGCCTCGATGCGATATGGGTGATGGTCGTCGCCGCCGAGCACCGCGATCCGGCCGTTCGCCGCTGCGTCGAAGTCGTAATCGAATCGCCGCCCGGAGGTCAGTCGCGTCACGCGGCCGCTCTCGAGATCAACGCGAGAGACGTGCGTGACCCGGCTCTCTTCCACGAGCGTGATGATCGAGTTGCCGTCGGGCGTGAAGACCGGCTTGCCGGAATTTCGGTCGAGCCCGGCGGGACGCCGAGTTTCGCCGCTCTCGACGTCGACGACCGCGAGCTCCCAAGGCTTGTAGTAGATCCACTTGTCCTCGCCGCTTTGCAGGTAGGCGATCCGCTTTCCGTCCGGGCTCCAGGCCGGGCGTGTTTCCCAGTAGGGATCGAGATCGGCGCCCGCGAAACGTGTCACCTGCCTTTCGTCGGCGCCTTCGCGCGGCTCGATGACATAGACATCCCAGTTGATGTGGCGGTCCGGATCGGGCCCGCGCTTGGTGACGTAGGCAATGCGCTTTCCATCCGGCGACCAGGCCGGCAGGTACTCGTCGTGCTGGCCGCGGGTCAGCTGCGTCGCCTTGCGGCCCTCGATCTCGAAGAGATACAGGTGTTGCCGCTTGTCGGTCAGGAGGCCGATGAAATCCTCCTTGAATTGATAGCGGTCGATGACGATCGGCGGCGGCTTGGGCGGCTCCTCCTCGTCCGCGGGCCGCTCGGGATCGTTCGCGATCACCGCGAGTTGCTGTCCGTCCGGCGACCAGTCGAAATCGACGACACCCCCCGGAAACTCGGTGAGCCGTTCGGCTTCGCCCGCATCCGCCGGCATCACCCAGACCTGCGTTTCGGCGTCTTCCTCGCCGCGGTCGGAGAGGAATGCGATCCGCTTTCCGTCCGGGCTGAATGCCGGCTGCCATTCGTCTGAGTCGTCCGTCCGGGTGAGCGGCCTGCGCTCGCTGCCGTCCCAGCGTGCGCGCCAGACGTCGTAACGCGGCTCATCGGCCTCGAAGTCAGGCTCGCCCACGCTGTAGACGACGTATTCGCCGTCCGGCGACAGGTCGAGGTCGGCGATATTCGCTATGCGCACCAGGTCGTCGACGGTGAAGCGGGTTTCTGCAGCCAGCGCGGCGAGCGAGAGGAAACAGCCGACGAGCAAGCCGGCGAGCCGTGGGGAGCGGATCATGTTCAGTTTGCCCTCCGGTCCGTCGCGAGCGCGCGGTATTTCTCGCGTGCGGCGCTCAGGTATTCGAGCGTCGCGGTCCGCTCGCCCTCGTCGTTCCAGTCGCCGCGTGTCCGGGCTGCCTGGATCACGCGGTCCATCCAGGCGAGGAAATAGGCGGCGTCGTCCGGTGCCTGCGGCACAGCCGTCAAGTCGATGTAGATCGGGCTCGTCGTCGCATAGGGATAAAGATCGAGCACATCCGGATGCGCAGCGTCGTTCCACGCGCGGAGCAACACCCAGCCGGCTTTTTTGAGCTCGATCGTCCCGGTCGAATCGTAGCGCCGCCGGTCGCCCTTGAGATCGAAGCGCCGTATCACCTTGCCGTTCTGCACGAGTTCGAGATGATCCATCGCGACCGGTGAGCGCATCGAGACGCGAAGCGGAAAGCGGCCCGGGACGCGCGGGATCGAGTCGCCCGGTTTGAGGCCGCCAATCTCGAGCCCGAGAAGGGCGGAATTGCTGACGAAGCTCTTGCCCGATTTCAGCGCATCATGCAGCGCCTCCGGCGTGCGCGCGCCCCCCGTATCGAGGAAAACGCGCACGAGTCCCACGGGTCCGCGGAGCGAAGCGTAGTTGGCCATCGCGTCGGTGCCGGCGCCGGCCGGCAGGCGGAAGCCTAGATTCAGCAGTCGGTACCAGATTCCCGCCGTAATGTGGTGATCCGAAAATCCCATCACCTCGAGATAGTCGATCTTCCCGTGCGAGACATCCGCGGGCAGCTGGTAGGAAAGCGATTTTTCCTTCGGCGGGTCGATCGGAAAATCCGCGATGTGCACGTAGCCGACCAGCGCGCCCTGCGCGTGCGCGAGATCGGCGATGACGCCGTTATGCGGCCAGGGACTTTCGAACGCCGTGTGCCGGTAGGCCGCGTAGTCCGGCAGCAGCAGGTGATCCGAGAGATGCAGGAGACCGAGATGTCCCCAGAAGCTCGTGTGGTATTCCTGGGCATGGAATAGCGCCCGCTCCCCGCTCGCGAAATCGGGATCGGCATCGGTCCGGAAATAGCCGACGTCCGGTATCCGCTCCTCCTTGTTGACGATGAGGTTGTGGACGACATCGAGATCCTCCGCCGCAGCCTGCCAATGCAGGCGGCCCGGCGTGTTGCGGTAGTGCCCGCCGTAATTCATGTGCACGTGCAGATCGGCACTCACGAATTGTCCGAAGTCGGCGGGGAGGTCGTTGTCCTCGAGCCGGATTGGAACTTCAACCATCGTGCCGGGGGCAAATTCCTGCGTGCGTTCGACGTGAAGGCGGCGGAATCCGCTCTGCGCACGAATCGTCGCCTTGCCTGCGGGCAACTCGACCCGGCAGGGCGACGCGCAGTGGAAATAATGCGTCTCGCTCGGAAACTGCGCGCGGTCATAGGCCTCGTCGGCATGCATCCACGCATCCTGCGGCGCATGCCAGCGGGCATCGCTGCCGAGGATCGACACGCGCGCCGATGCCGGGCGACCGGCGCCATCCACGATCGCGAGCGTGACGTCGGCACTGGGGCGCAGCCGCTTGCGGAACAACTGCGGCGCAATCGCGATGCGCGACCCGCCGGCGAACTCCTGTACCGAAAGCGCCGTGTTGCCGCCCTCGTTGCTGATGTAGGCGATGCGCTTTCCATCCGGCGACCAGCGGGCATTCCGCCGGTCGAAATCGCCGTAGGTGAGCGGGAGGGGGGCCGCGTCAGCCGTGGTGGTGAGCCAGAGCTGATGCCACTGCCCGCCGTGGTAGTTCGAAAAGAGGATCCGCTTCCCGTCGGGCGCGACATCGGGACGCGCGGCCCACGAAGTTTCGACGCGGTGCCGGGTCGTGCATCCGGTCTTCCGATCGGCGACGGCGATCGAGCAGATCGCGCCCGTGCCCCAGGGGATCTCGGCGTTGCCGACGTAGTAAACGCGAGTTCCGTCGGGTGTCCAGGACGGATTGATGGCGTGGTCGTGCGTGGAATAGTAGTAGCGGTCGATCGCGCTCTCGCGAGGTTGGACGAGAAAACGCTCGTTCGCGAGTCCGGCGGCGGTCAGCTCCGCGATCTTGAGATTGAAATGTCCGCTGCCCGCCGTCGAAACGAAAACGATCTGCCTCCCGTCAGGCGAGATCCGCGGCTCGAGGTTGACGCCGCCATTCTCCGTGAGCGCGCGCGCCTCGCCGGTCGCGAGATCGAGCTGCCATAGCTCCATGGCGTGCCCGTCGTAGCGCGTGAAGACAACGCGCTTCCCGTCCCGCGCGACGTCCGGCTGATAGTCGTAGGCGGCATACGCATGGGTGAGCTCGACGGCCTCGTCGCTTCCGATGCGTTGCCGCCATAGCGAGCCCCCCATGCTGTACACGAGTTCGTCGCCCGCGGGCATGAACGCCGCGGCCGAGGGCCCGGTCGTCAGCTGCGGGATGTACAGCTCGCGCCAGTAATAAGTGTGAGGGAGCTTGACCTGGCTTAGCACGGCCTCCCGTGCCGCCTGCGCGGGCGCAGGCGCCAGAAGCGGCAGCAGCGCCAGGAAGGCGCGCGCGGTGCGGGTCACGCGCCGCCCGCCAGGGCCTCGTCGAAGCTTTGCCGCAGATAGGTCATCGCCTCGTCCACCTCCGCCTCCGTCACGCAGAGTGGCGGCATGAATCGCAGCGTGCTGACCCCGCAGGACAGGAGTAGCAGCCCGTTCTGGTAGGCGCGATGCAGCAGCTGGTCCACGAGCGCGCGCGCAGGCGAGCCGTCCGTCTTGATCAGTTCGAGTCCGATCATCAGGCCGCGGCCGCGGAGATCGCCGATGCACGGAAAGCCAACGCGAAACTCGCCGAGGCGCCTCATGAAATGCGCGCCGACTTTCGCCGCGTTCGCGACGTACTGCTCGCGCACCACGTCGATGGTCGCGTTCGCCGCGGCGCAGCAGATTGGATTGCCGCCGAAAGTGTTGCCGTGGGCACCTTTCTTCCATTTCTTCATGATGCTCTGCTTCGCGACCACGGCGCCGATCGGCATGCCCGAGCCGAGGCCTTTCGCGAGCGTCATGATGTCGGGCACGACGCCCGAATGCTGGCAGGCGAAGAGCCGGCCGGTGCGGCCGATGCCGGACTGGACCTCGTCGAACACGAGCAGGATTCCGTGCTCGTCGCAGATCGAGCGCAATCCCTCGAGAAAACCGTCCGGCGGAACGAGATAGCCGCCTTCGCCCTGGAGCGGTTCCACGACGATTGCGGCTACCTCAGCGGGCGGGACATTCCGTTCGAACAGCATGCGGATGTAGTCGAGCACGGCGCGGCCCTGGTCGGCGCCCGCGAACAGCGGCCGATACGAGTTCGGATACGGCACGTGCGTGACGCCTGGCATCGTCGGCGCGAAGCCGGCCTGCTGCGTGACCTTGCTCGAGGTGAGCGCGAGCGAGCCCATCGTCCGGCCGTGGAAGCTGCCGAGGAAGGCGATGATCCGTTGGCGGCCGGTCACATAGCGCGCGAGCTTCAAGGCGCCCTCGACGGATTCGGTTCCCGATTGGCAGAAGAAGCACATGCCGGGCTCGCCGAGCGGCACGATCGCGGACAGGCGCTCCGCGAGCGCGGTCATCTCTTCGTGCCAGTAGTCGCTCGAGATGTGCAGGAACTTCGCCGCCGCATCCTGCACCGCCTTGACGACGCGCGGATGGGCGTGCCCCGTCGCGCACACCGCGATGCCCGCCGCGAAATCGAGGAAGCGGTTGCCGTCCACGTCCCAGGCCTCGGTGCCGCGGCCGTGCGAGATCA
Organism: Steroidobacteraceae bacterium; assembly: GCA_050738555.1. Lineage (GTDB taxonomy): Bacteria > Pseudomonadota > Gammaproteobacteria > Steroidobacterales > Steroidobacteraceae > SCUD01. Next base: position 4,977 of record JBOHZO010000130.1, read on the forward strand.
CGAACGGGTAGTCGCGCGGATAGGAAGGTGAGGCGACTTTGGCGTCGCGCTCGATCATCGCGCGGGACTTCGGGCCCGGCAGCTCGGTCTTGATGTGCGGATTCCTGGGGGCGCCTGCGGCGCGTGGCGATGCATTCATAGGGGCAGCCTCACAGGTTCTCGATGCGCAGCGGTCGTGCGGGACTCGAGCGCGCGGAGCGCACGAAGTTCCGACGCCGTCGGCGCCGCAAGTGTCTTGATCACAGGCAGCGAAGCGAGCGGCCAGCCTACGCCTGCGCGCGCCTCCTGCGCCTGGATGCCGGGATAGCTTACGGAAAGCGCGAACTCTCCGCTCTCCGGCAGCGGTTCCAGGATTCCGACGTCGGTGACGATCACGGTCGGGCCCTGGCCGCGCGCGCCGCTACGGGCGCGGCCGGCGAAATGCCCGCCGCTCGTCTGGAAGTCGAGCTTTTCCACGAAACTCCGCGGCGTTGCCTTCATCACGATGAAGACCTGCCTCGCGTGCGCCGCGATCTCGGTCGCGCCGCCCGCGCCCGGCAGGCGCGTCCGCGGCTTGTCGTAGGGGCCGATCACCGTGCTGTTGAGATTGCCGAAGCGGTCGATCTGGGCCGCACCGAGAAAACCGACGTCGATGCGTCCCGCCTGGAGGTAGTCGCTGAAGATGTCGGGCAGCGGAATGACGCAGGTCGCCGTCTCGGCCAGCTCGCCGTCGCCGATCGAGAGCGGCAGGACGTTCGGCCGCGTGCCGATCGTGCCGGATTCGTAGATCAGCACGAGCTCCGGCGCGTGCGTGAGCCGCGCCAGGTTGCAGGCGGCGCTCGGGAGTCCAATGCCGACGAAGCAGACCTGCCCATCCTTCAGGAGCCGCGCGGCCGCGACCGTCATCATCTCGTCGCGGCTGTACTCGCTCATGCAGCCTGGCGGAGGCTGGCAAGGAAAGCGCCGTGATCCTTCGTGCCGCGCACGTGGCGGTCGATCCAGGCCGTGAATCGCGCGCGATCGCGGGCGATCGCGTCCCAGCGCAGATAGAAATCGTTGTCGCGTGCGTAGTGGCCGTGCGCGTAGGAAGGCCAGGCGCCGCCGGGGCAGCGGGAGACGGCCGTGACCGTGAAATGCGGCAGGACGACGTTGTTCATCGCGGGCGGCAGCTCGTCCACGATCTGCTCGACCGTGACGAGGAGCCTGGCCGCGGCGAGTCCCGCTTCGCGCGCGGCGCCGACGATGCCGTCGATCGCGACATTGCCGCGGCGGTCGGCGCGCTGCGCGTGCAGGATCGTGACGTCTGGATTGACCGCGGGAACGGTCGCGAGCTCCTCGCTCGTGTAAGGGCAGCGCACGCTCCTGATCCTGGCGTTGTGCTTCGGCAGGTCGGTGCCGATGTAACCGCGGAGCATTCCGAATGGCAGCCGCGCGGCGCCCGCGCGGTAGGCGGCCGCCATCGCCGCATGGCTGTGTTCGTCGATTTCGATCGCGCGCGGCCATTGATTCTCGACAGAGTCGCGCAGCCGATGCAAGGAGCCGACGCCCGGGTTGCCGCCCCAGGAGAAAGTGAGCTTCCGCGCCGCGCCCGCGCCGATCAGCTGGTCGTAGATCAGGTCGGGCGTCATGCGGACGAGGTGGAGTTCCCGCCGCCCCTGCCGGATCAGCTCATGGCCGGCCGCAAACGGTATGAGATGCGTGAATCCTTCGAGCGCGACGCAGGCGCCATCCGCGACGTGCGTCGCGATCGCTTCCGCAAGCGGCAGGAATTGCGTCATTCACTCCACCACGGTCCGCGACTGCTCGCGAAGATAGAGCGGCAGGTAATAGGCCGAAGCGATCGCCTTGCCGGAGGAGCCCGATCCTTTCCAGCCGCCGAACGGCTGGTAGCCCGGCCAGGCGCCGGTGGTCGCGCCCTGCGCGCGATTCGCATAGGTCACGCCCGCCTCGATGCGATCCTGGAACCAGCGCACTTCGTCCGGCGATCCGTAGAAGCCGGCGGTGAGCCCCATGTCGGTATCGTTGGCGTGGCGCATGGCCTCCTCGCGATCGCGGTAGCGCTGGACCATGAGGATCGGCAGGAACATCTCGTGCTTCCACAGCGGCTCGGAAGGCGGCGCTTCCGCCAGCACGGGCTCGACAAAGAAGCCGCGCGCGAGCCCGCCATCGGCGGGCTGATTCCCGCCGCGGCGTATCTTCGCGCCGCCGCCCTTGAGTTGAGAGACATAGCGCGCATAGCTTTCATGCGCGCGCTTGTTCACGACCGGGCCGAGAAGCGTCTTGCGGTCGGTCGGGTCGCCGATGCGGATCGCGTCGATCTGTTTCTCGACCCGCGCGAGGAGATCGTCGGCCACTTTCTCGTGCACGTAGAGCCGCGAGAGCGCCGAGCACTTCTGTCCGCCCATGCCGTAGGCGGAACGGGCAATTCCGCTCGCGGCGCGGTCGAGATCCGCATGCTCGGTGACGATGCAGGGATTCTTGCCGCCCATTTCCGTGATGCAGGGCCGTGGATAGGGGCCGCCCGCCATCGCCGCCATGATCGCGCGGCCGACCGCGACGGAGCCGGTGAAGGTCATCCCGGCTGTCCGCGGATCGCGGACGAGCTGCTCCCCGACCGCGGCGCCGCGGCCTGCCACGAAATTGAAGACGCCCGCCGGCAGCTTTGCATCGCGGAAGCAATCGGCGAGGAGCCGTCCGGCCCAGGGCGTGTCGGAAGCGCACTTGACGACGACCGTGTTGCCCGTGACGAGCGCGGCGGCGGTCGGGCCGCCCGCGAGCGCGATGGGGAAATTGAATGGCGCGATCACGCCCCAGACGCCGTAGGGGCGCATGACGCTCCGGTTCCGCGACGTGGTGCCCGCGAGCGGGTCGTTCGGCAGCTCGAACTCGTAGCCGTTGTGCGATTCGAAGTCGTCGGCGTACACGCGGAAGAAATCGACCGTTTCCTGCGCTTCGCCGAGCGCTTCCATGCGATTCTTCCCGACTTCGAGTGTGAGCGCGGCCGCGATTTCATAGACGCGCTCCTCCATCACGTCCGCGACCTTGCGCATCAGGCGCACGCGCTCCGCCATGGACATCGCGCGCCAGGCCGGGAACGCACGATGCGCTGCGGCCAGTGCGGCATCCACTTCCACCGCGCTCGCAAGCGGGAACCGGCCGAGCGGGAGCTCGCGGTCGATGGGGCCCGCGCGCTCCTCGGTCGCGGCGGCCGGCATGTCCTTGCCGTCGATGAACAATGCGTGCGTCTTCCCCAGGCGGCCGCGCACCGTCGCGAGAGCACGCTCGAACCGCTCGTGCATTTCCTCCGGCGGATTGAACATCGTCGCGTAGGTCAGCCGGAAACTCATGAGGCTCGCTCCATCGCCGCGGGCAAGAAACGGGCGAGCAGGCGGTCGAGCACGGCAAGCGCCGAGGCAAGGTCGGATTCAGCGATCACGAGCGGCGGCGCGAGGATGAGCAGGTTCCCGCGCGAGCCGAAGGACACGCCCTCGTCGCGCGCCGCGGCGAGCATTGCCCGCATCGCATCGGTCTGCCCCGGCCAGGGCGCGAGCGGCGCCCGGGTCGCGCGGTCGGCGACGAGTTCGACGACGGCGAACAGGCCGCGCCCGCCCCGCACCTCGCCGATCACCGGGTGGCGGGCGGCCAGCTTCTGGAGTTCCGCGAACATCGCGGCGCCGAGCGTGCGCGAGCGCTCGATCAGCTTCTCGTCGCGGTAGGCGTCGATCGCGGCGAGGCCCGCCGCGCAGGACAGCGGGTGGCCGCAGTAGGTCAGGCCGGCGTAGAACATCTCGCGCTGGAGACGCCGCGCGACCGCGGCGCTCATGACGACCGCGCCGAGCGGGATCGCAGCGCCGGTCAATCCTTTCGCGAGCGTCATGAGATCGGGCCGGCCGGCCTCGCCGTGACGCTGCCAGGCGAACCATTCGCCGCAGCGGCCGAAGGCGCCCATCACCTCGTCGGCGATCAGGAGCACCTCGCGCTCGCGCGTGAGTTCAGAGAGCGCCGGCCAGTAGCTGTCCGGCGGGACAATGCCGTTGCTGCCCGCATCCGTCTCCATCAGCACGGCGGCGACGCGGGCCGCGCCTTCCGCGTCGATGCTGTCTGCGACGGCCTGCGCCGCTCGCACGCCGCACTCGTGCGCGCTCTCGCTGCCGAAGGGGCAGCGGTAGGAATAGGGCGGCGGCACGTGGCGCACGCCCCTAGCATCGGCTTCCTCCTGATGCGCCGTGCGGGTGTCGCCCGAGTGCGCCATGTCCATGTAGCTCGCGCCGTGATACGAGCGGT
>JBOHZO010000131.1:0-3655 GCA_050738555.1 Steroidobacteraceae bacterium
TCCTGAATTCCGGCGTGCGCATCGAATTGATCGATGAACGGGAGGATCAAAGGGACGTGTTCGAGCACCAGGGAGGCGTCAGCGCCTTCGTGCAGTATCTGAATCGCAGCCGCACCGCGATTCACCCGAATATCTTCTATTTCCAGGGCCAGGAAGGCCCGATCTCGGTCGAGGTCGCGGCGCAGTGGAACGATTCCTATCAGGAATCGATGTACTGCTATACGAACAACATCCCGCAGAAAGACGGCGGCACGCATCTCGCCGGCTTCCGCGCGGCGCTGACCCGCAAGATCAACGATTTCATCGAAAAAGAAGGGCTGGCGAAGCGCGAAAACGTCTCGCTGACCGGCGACGACGCGCGCGAAGGCATGACCGCGATCCTCTCGATCAAGATGCCGGACCCGAAATTCTCCTCGCAGACCAAAGACAAGCTGGTTTCATCCGAGGTCAAAGGCGCGGTCGAATCGGTGGTGGCGCAGAAACTCGGGGAATTCCTGCTCGAGCGGCCGGCGGACGCGCGCGCAATCTGCATGAAGATCATCGACGCGGCGCGCGCGCGCGAAGCGGCGCGCAAGGCGCGCGAGATGACGCGCCGCAAGGGCGCGCTGGACTCGTCTGGGCTTCCCGGCAAGCTCGCCGACTGTCAGGAGAAGGATCCGGGCAAGTCGGAGATCTTCCTGGTCGAGGGCGAGTCCGCAGGCGGGTCCGCCAAGCAGGGCCGGGATCGCCGCACCCAGGCCGTACTGCCGCTCAAGGGCAAGATCCTGAATGTCGAGAAAGCGCGGTTCGACAAGATGCTGTCGTCGCAGGAAGTGGTGACGCTCATCAGCGCGCTCGGCACGGGCATCGGCCGGGACGATTTCGACGTGGCGAACCTCCGTTATCACCGCGTGATAATTATGACGGACGCGGACGTCGACGGCAGCCATATCCGCACGCTTCTGCTGACGTTCTTCTATCGGCAAATGCCCGAGTTGATCGAGCGCGGGCACGTCTACATCGCGCAGCCGCCGCTGTTCAAGATCAAGCGCGGCAAGCAGGAGATATACGTCAAGGACGAGGCGGAGCTCGACCAGCTCCTGTTGACGAGCGCGCTCGACAACGCGGCGCTCCACGTGAATCCGGAAGCGCCGCCGCTCGCCGGCTCGGCGCTCGAGATGCTCGCCCGGCAGTACATGGAAGTGAAGGCGATTATCGGACGCTGGTCGCGCCGCTACGACCGGCGGCTTCTCGAGCATCTGCTCGCGATGCGGCCCGTCGGCGAGCAGCAGTTCGCGGACACCGCCTGGCTCGAAGGCTGGGCGAAGGAGCTGGAGTCGCGGCTGAACGCCGATGGCAGCCTCGTGCATAGCTACAAGCTGTCCGTGCGCCGGGACGAGGAGGGCGAGCCCGATCGCATCGACGTTCTTCGCACCGAGCACGGGGTCACGACCGAAAAGCACCTGCAACCGGAGTTCTTCGAATCGGCGGAATACGGCCGCATCGCGGAACTCGGCACGACGCTCACCGATTTCATCGGCGCGGGCGCCCACGTGACGCGTGGCGATGAGCGCCAGGACATTGGCAATTTCCCGGACGCGATGACCTGGTTGCTCGAGCAAGCGCGCAAAGGCCAGACGATCCAGCGCTACAAAGGACTCGGCGAGATGAATCCCGAGCAGCTCTGGGAAACGACGATCAACCCGGAAGTCCGGCGGCTGCTGCAGGTGCGCATCGAGGATGCCGTCGCCGCCGACGACATCTTCACAACGCTGATGGGCGACGCGGTCGAGCCGCGCCGCGAATTCATCGAGAAAAACGCGCTATACGTTTCGAATCTGGACGTCTAGAAGCAGCGGGTTGACTGATATTCGGATGCCTATAGGCATCCAGAACGCGCGGATTTTTGCCGCTCACGGCGCCCGCAGTGTGCCCTCGATCCACGCCCGAACCTCTGCATTAAGCTCCCGCGGATCGCGCCCGGCGGTCTCGATCGGCGGTCCTACACGTACGCGGATCAGGCCGGGTTTTTTCAACAGCCCGCGCCGCGGCCAGAAGTCGCCCGCGTTGTGCGCGACCGGCACGAGTTTCACGCCGGACTGGGAGGCGAGGAGCGCGCCTGACATGCCGTACTTGCGCGTCTCGCCCGGCGCCATTCGGGTGCCCTCGGGAAAGATCAACACCCAGATGCCGGCGGCGAGCCGGTCACGCCCCTGGTCGAGAACCTGGTTGACTGCGCGATGACCGGAGCCGCGGTCGATCGCGATGCATTTCAAAAACCAGCACGCCCAGCCGACCAGGGGGATCCAGAGAATCTCCCTTTTGAGGACCCAGGCCTGCGGCGGGAACACGATCATCTGCGCCATCGTTTCCCAGGTCGAGGTGTGCTTCCACATCGAGATGTGGGCGCCTTCGCGCGGGATGTGATCGCGTCCTTCGACGGTCCAGTCGAGTCCGCAAATCGTTTTCGCGAGCCAGATGTTGAAGCCCGCCCAGGCGCGCGCGAAACCGTACAAACGGCGAAACGGCAGCCACCCGAAGAGCACGATGACGAAGCCAAAGACGAGCGAATCGAGGAACAAAATCGTCGTGTAAATGACCGAGCTCAGCCACTGCAAAGCGGCGATTCGCCGCCACGGCGCGACCCTTTTGACCGCTCCCGTCGAGTTCTCCTGATGAATCATCTAATTGAGCGGCAACAGGATGTGTAAAGACATCCGGAATTGGCGCCTTTTCAGCCCGGCAGACGGGACAAATTCGCCATGTGCAGGAACAGCCGTTGCAGCGCCGCGAGCAGCGCGAGCCGGTTCGCGCGGACACGCACGTCGTCCGCCATCACGAGGACATGATCGAAGAATGCGTCCACCGTCCCCCGCAGCGCGGCGAGGCGGGCAAGGGCGTCGGCATAATGGCGCGCGGTGACCAGCCGCTCGACGTCTTGGCGCAGCGCTTCCACTTCAGTCGCGAGCTTGCGCTCATGCGGATCGGTGAGCAGTCCCGGATCGACGCGAGGACTCGGTTGCTCGCCCGCCTTCCGCAGGATGTTGGCGATGCGCTTGTTGGCCGCTGTGAGGCCGGCGGCGTCCGGCAGCTTGAGGAATGCCGCGAGCGCGCGAAGCCGGTCGTCGAAGTCGAGCGGCGACACCGGGCGGGTGTCGAGGACGGCGTCGAACATCTCGGTCGTAATGCCGCCCGCGCCTTCGAGATACCAGGCGCGCAGGCGCTCCATCACGTAGTCGTAAATCTCGTCGACCATTTCTTCGGGAGGCTCGGCGCGCTCGAGGCGGGCGAGGTCGGCGCGGACGGAATCGAGGGCCGCGCGGATGAGCTCACGCAGGTCGAGGGCGATGCCCGTCTCGATCAGGATCCTGAGCACGCCGAGTGCCGCACGCCGGAGCCCGTAGGGATCCTTCGTGCCGGTCGGCTTCTGGCCGATGGCGAATATGCCGACCAGGGTATCGAGCTTGTCCGCGACGGCGAGCGCAAGCCCCGCACCGGTCGCCGGCAGGGAGTCGCCGGCGAAGCGCGGCAGGTATTGCTCGGCGATCGCGGCGGCGACCTGGTCCGGTTCGCCGTCGTTCAGGGCGTAATAACGCCCCATGACGCCCTGCAATTCCGGGAACTCGCCGACCATTGCAGTCGCCAGGTCGCATTTCGCGAGTTCCGCGGCGCGCTG
>JBOHZO010000132.1:0-13240 GCA_050738555.1 Steroidobacteraceae bacterium
ACCTCCGATTCGTGGTCGCCGCCGCCGCGCCGTTCGCCCGCACGCCCGCCTGGCGCCGGCTGATACCGCTGAAGGACGGAGAGAGCGTCGGCAACTGGCGCGACAGCAACCTGGGGCTCGGCGGCGGCCGCTATCCGTATGACGTCAACGGCGTGCTCGTGCCTGCGGCGCTGGCCGCCGCTGCCGCGCTGCGGGCGAGCGGGCTCCTGGAGCCGTATCTCGACGAAGCCGGCGATGCGAAGCTGGCCCGTGCCGCGGCGCTGGCGGAAACCTGGAGGCGCGAGGCGCCGGCCATGTTCGACGTCGCGCTCGATGCCGATGCCGCGAAAAGCGAGGTTACCGGTTACGCCGGTCGCGTCGGCATCGACGCGGCGGATGCACTCGCGGCGCTCGACGGCGGCGGAGTCCGCTTCCGCGCTGTGGCTCTCGATGCGGACGGCAGGCCGATTGCCGTGCAAAACTCGGACGAGGCGATGGCGCTGTTCTTTCTCGATCCGCCTCCGTCGGAAGCAGCGCGCGTCGCGGCTTCGCTGACGCAGCCGTTTCCCACCGGCCTCCTGACCGGCGCCGGCCTCGTCGTCGCAAATCCCGCCTATGCCGCGGAGTCGCTCGAGCCGGCATTCGATCGCAACCACTACCACGGCGCCGTGATCTGGTCCTGGCACCAGGCGCTCCTGGCTGCGGGCATTGACCGCCAGCTCGCGCGCCGCAACCTCGGGAAGCCCGAGCGTAGGCTGCTCGAGGCCGCCCGATCCCGGCTGCGTACTGCCATCAGGGCAGTACAGGAGTTGCGCGGTTCGGAGCTGTGGTCATGGAGCGAAGAAGATGGCGCTTGGCGGGCGGTGCCGTTTGGTGCGCAGGAAGGCCACGAGACGGAATCCAATGCGGCGCAGCTCTGGAGCACCGTCCACCTGGCATGGCCTGAGGACTGACGTTCGACCCGGCTTCAGCGGAGCAGGCGTCGCGACACATCGGTCGCAAGCCGCCGGCTGACCGCGAGTGTGCCGCCGCCGCGCAGGCGCACGACCTGCTGACCCTCGGCGTTTCTCTCGAGTCCCTCGATGTGCTCGATCGCGACCAGGGAATTCCGGTGCACGCGCACGAAGCGCGCCGCGAATTCCTCCTCGAGCGCCTTCAGCGGCTCTTCGATGAGCTCCTCGCCGGCATGGTGCCGGAGCGTCGTGTACTTCTGCTCGGCGATGAAGCAGAGAATGCTTTCGACCGGAATCAGGCGCAGCTCATCGCGCGCGCGGACCGCGATGCGTGTGCGCGGCCCGCCGGTGCCCTCTGCGATGCGGGCAAGCTGCGCCCGCGTCGGACGGCGGGCGCGCTCGAGCGCCTCCTGCAGCTTGTCCGGCCGCACCGGCTTCAGCAGGTAACCGGCAGCCTGGGCGTCGAATGCCGCGAGCGCATGTTGCTCGAATGCCGTCGTGAAGATGACGGCGGGCGGTTCCGGCATGCGCGCGAGATGGTGCGCGGCTTCGAGCCCATCCATGCCGGGCATGCGGATGTCGAGCAGCACGACTTCAGGCCGCAACTTGCCCGCGAGCAGCAGGGCTTCCTCGCCGCTCGAGGCGACTCCCGCCAGCTCCGCAGTCGGCAGCTCCTCCACCAGGTGCGAAAGCCGCTCGCGCGCGAGCGGCTCGTCGTCGACGACGAGCACACGCAGCTTCATGCGGGCTTTGGGCTCGCCGGGAAGCGCAAGGTGACGACGAAGCGCTCGGGCGCCTCGAAGACCTCGACCTGGGCGTCCCCGTGGAACATCAGTTCGAGCCGCTGGCGCACGTTGTCGAGGCCGATCTGGTGGCCGGCCCGCCGCGCGAGCAGTTTCGGCGCGACGGGGTTGTCGATCGTGAGCACCGCCCGCGCGCCCTCGCGCTTGCCGGTCACGCGGATGATTCCGCCTTTGTCGAGCGGCTCGATACCGTGATAGACGGCGTTCTCGAGCAGGGGCTGCAGGATGAGCGCGGGCACCGACGCGTCCAGCGGCAGGTCCTCGATCTGCCAATCCACGTGCAGGCGATCCCCGAGCCGCAGTCGCTCGACCCGCTCGTACGCGCGCGCGATCTCGATCTCGCTGGCGAGCGGAATGCGCTCGCGATGCTCGCGGAGCGAGGCGCGGAAGAGGTCGGAAAGATCCGCGATCGCCTGCTCGGCGGCGCGCGGATTGGTGCGCGTGAGCGACGCGATCGTGTTCATGCTGTTGAAGAGGAAGTGCGGGCGGATCCGCGCCTGGAGCGCGCGCACGCGGCTCTGCGCCTCCGCTTCGACATTGCTGCGCCACTGGTGCGAAACGTAGAAGTAACGGAGCGCGAGCGCACCCGCGATGGCGCAGACCGCGAGGTTGCGCAGCATGAACTGGAGGTGGTCGGCGCCGGTCGCGAGGCCCTCGAAACCGAGCAGCTGATTCGAGTATTCCGCGAGCCACCAGGCGCCCTCGGTCACGGCTGCGGTCACGCCGAGCATCAGGCCGAGCGCGACCGCGGAGCCCGCCGGCGCGGTGAGTTTCGACATCGGGCCGCGCGCCGCGCACCAGGTGGCCGCCGTGCCGAGAGCCGCCCACAGCAGGAACAGCGAGGTCTGCGCGAGGTCGGTCCAGAAGCTCGCCGAGATGCCCTGGCGCGCGAGCGTCAGGAGCAGCGCCACGAGCTCGGCGATCAGGATTACCGCGAGCACGCTCTGGGCGCGGCAGAAATCCGGGAGATAAAAGCCCTGCCGCTCAGGCATCGGAAGGCGGCCCGGAAAAGAGCGGCGTCTTGAGCCGGATGATCGTCGAGATGTCCTCCTCGCCGTGGCCGGAGGCGAGGAGGTGCGCGTAGTCCGCGAGCGTCGCTTCGACGACCGGCAGGATCGCGCCGTGACGCGCGGCCATGTCGCGGCAGATGCGGAGGTCCTTGTCATGCAGCCGCACGCGGAATCCCGCGGGGAATTCGCCCCGCGCCATGAACGGCGCGCGATGCACGAAGTACCACGACGAACCGGCGCCCTTGCCGAGGATCTCGATCACCTGATCGAGCGGCAAACCCTCTGCTCGCGCGAAAGCCATCGCCTCCGAAACGGCCTGGATGACGCCCGCGCACAGGATCTGATTCGTGGCCTTGGTCGCCTGGCCCGCGCCGCTCGGGCCCATCAGCACGCTGGTCTTCCCCAGCGCCTCGAGCACCGGGCGCGCCCGCTCGAAGACCGCAGGCGTGCCGCCGCACATGATGGCGAGCGTCCCGTGCTTCGCGCCTTCGACGCCGCCGCTGACCGGGCAGTCGAGCAGGCTCGACCCGACAGCCGCGAGACGCGCGCTCGCCTCGCGCGCGGTGGCGGCGGCGACCGTCGAGCAGTCCACGACGATCGAGTCCTGCTGAAGCGTCGGCCGCAGCGAATCGACCACCGCGAGCAAGTCTTCATCGGCGGAGACGCAGACGACGACGATCGGGCAGGCAGCGGCAAGCTCGGCGGGAGTCGCAAATGCGCGGCAGCCGGTTTCGGCGGCGAGGGCCGCGGCCTTCGATGGGGTGCGATTCCAGACGCCCGCGAGAAGGCCGGCCCGATGGAGATTGCGGGCCATGTGCTGGCCCATGGCGCCAAGACCAATGAATCCGGCTTGCATGGCGGGCTCCATTTTGCCCGCTCCGGCGGATCAGCTGCAGTAGTCGGAGACCGCCTGCCTGGCCCGGGCGCGAGCCTCGGAAAGCTCCTGGTCGGTCAGGTACTGGCGCTTGCCGTCCGGAGTTTCGCGGAACAGGCGCCGCGATTCGATGTAGCGCTGATAACGATCCTGCGCCGCCTTGCACTTCTCGACCTTGGCCTTTGCCGCATCGGCCTCGGCGGCGGCCATGGCTTCGTCCGAAACCGGCGGCTCAGGCGTGGTCGGCTCGTTGGATTGCGCCATCGAACCGCCGCTCGGCGCGTCGTTGCCTGCGTCGTCGTAGTCGTAGTCGCCGCCGTTGGACTCGCCTTCCTCCACGACGCCGGCTTCCTGCTGGTAGACACCCAGGATCCTCGCGCCGGCTTGCCGCGGCGGCAGGTCCGTGTAGTGAACCTGGCCGGCTGAGTCGACCCATTTGTAAACGGTCTCTGCCGCGGCGACCGCGGTCAGGCCTGCCATCACGAACGCCGCCACGACCACCTGAATCCGGGACATATTCCACCCCCGACTGCGCAGCACAGTGTGGCCTTTCCAGCGCCCGAAATCCCTTGACGTCCGTCACACTGGGGCCCGACCCGGGTCGGAGTTTAGCGAAAACCGGGGTCAGTGGTTATAAGCACGCTCGTCATGGAGCGCCAGGTCGAGGCCCTCGACTTGCTGCTCTCTCGAAACGCGGACGCCAATCGTGGCATCCAGCAGCTTCAGGATGATGAAGGTGCCCAAGCCGCTCCAGGCGACGGTGAATGACACGCACTTGACTTGCACCCAGACCTGCACGCCGATCGTGACACCCTCCGCAAGGCCCGCGCCCACGATGCCGCCAATCGCGCGCACGCCGAACACGTCGAGCGTGTCGTCGTAGCCCAGCGGTCGCCACGATCATCCAGGAGGTGTCGCCGCTCTCGATGCCAGGCACGTTGTCCACGGCGAATCTCCGGCTGCGGAGAAAATTGCCGGCACGGGGCAGATTCAGCGCGGCCACCCGCGGCCGGCAGCAGGTAGCGTTGGAGATGGCAATGCACTGTCCGTGCCAGTGGAGCTGCGCCTGGAAATCAAAAAGTTACGAGCGGACAAGCGGGCTTCCATGACGCCGCCTGCACCATGCTGGTGCAGAGCCACCCATGCCCTGCAAGCTTGCGGGGCAGCGCTTGACGCGCGCGCAGCGGGTCGGGATGCTTTCGGCGAAACGGAGCAAGTGCTTGGCCTTCGATCCGAAATCCCTCGACGAACTCGCGCGGAAACTCGCGGATTCCGTACCGCCCGGCCTCGCTGCGCTCAAAAACGATCTCGAACAGAACTTCAAGGCCGTGCTGCAAAGCGGACTCGCGAAACTCGACCTGGTGACACGCCAGGAATTCGACATTCAGGCCGGCGTCCTGCGGAGAAGCCGCGAACGGCTCGAGGAACTCGAGAAGCGCATCGCTGCGCTCGAGAAGAGTCCGAAGAAATAGATTTCGCGGGCAGGGGCCCGTGACACTCGCGACCGTCCTGAGCCGCGCCCAGTTCGGGCTCGACGCGCCGCTCGTGCGCGTCGAAGTGCACTGCGGTGCCGGCCTGCCGCAGTTCTCGATCGTGGGACTCGCCGAGACGACCGTGCGCGAAAGCCGCGAGCGCGTCCGCGCCGCGCTCGCGCATTGCGGCTGCGAATTCCCTCCCGGGCGCGTCACGGTCAACCTTGCTCCGGCCGACCTGCCGAAAGAGGGCGGGCGCTTCGACCTCGCCGTCGCGCTCGGCATCCTCGCCGCTTCGAAGCAGCTCGCAGCGGAGAGCCTCGAAGGCACGGAGTTCTACGGCGAGCTGTCGCTCTCCGGCGAGCTGCGGCCGGTGCGCGGGGCGCTCGTCGCCGCGGTGCACGCGGTGCAGGACGATCGCCGGCTCGTCGTGCCCGCCGCCAATGCGGACGAAGCCCGCGTCGCGCGGGGTGCGCGCGTCGCGGGAGGGTTCAAATTGACGGAGGTCTGCGATGGCCTGCGCGGCGGCACCGGCCTCGATTTCAGAACCGGCGGCGCATTGCCTGCCTGCCAGGCCGCGGCCTTGAATCTCGCCGACGTGCGCGGCCAGGCTGCCGCGAAACGCGCGCTCGAAATCGCGGCGGCGGGTGGTCACAGCCTCCTGTTGATCGGGCCGCCGGGCGCCGGAAAAAGCATGTTGGCGCAGCGCCTGCCGGGTCTGCTGCCGCCGCTCGAAGATGCCGAAGCACTCGAATCCGCGATGTTGCATTCGCTCGCGCGACCGCTCCCGCCGGTCGAAGAGTGGCGTCGGCGACCATTTCGCGCGCCGCATCACGGTGCGTCGGCGGCGGCGGTGATCGGCGGGGGAGGACGGCTGAGGCCCGGAGAAATTTCGCTCGCGCATCACGGCGTGCTGTTTCTCGACGAATTGCCGGAGTATCGGCGCGACGTGCTGGAGGCCTTGCGCGAGCCGCTGGAAACGGGTTCGGTCAGCATCGCGCGCGCCGCCTGGCGCGGCCGATTCCCGGCGCGCTTCCAGCTCGTGGCCGCGATGAATCCCTGCCAGTGCGGGTACGCGGGAGACACGAACGGCCGCTGCCGTTGCACCCAGGCATTGGTCAGGCGCTACGTGTCGAGGGTTTCGGGTCCCTTGCTCGATCGCATCGACCTGCATGTCGAAGTCCCGCGCCTGGAATACACGGCGCTCGTGCCGTCCGCATCGGCCGCGGAAACGACCACCACGGTCGCGAAGCGCGTTCAGCTCGCGCGTGAGCGCCAGGCGCTGCGCGGCGCGCTCAATTCGGCGCTCGATCAGAAATCGCTCACCGAGATCTGCGGCCTCGGCCTTCGCGAGCACGGCCTGCTGGATGCCGCTTCCCGCCGCCTCGGCCTCTCGGCGCGCGGGTGCCACCGGATCCTGCGCGTCGGCCGCACGATCGCCGACCTCGCTGACCTTCCACGCGTCGGCGTGACGGAGCTTTCGGAGGCGATCGGCTATCGCCGGCTCGATCGCGAGCCGCCGGCTGCGGCGCCTTAGCGGCCTTGCGAAGTCATGTATTCGACCGCGGCGCGCACCGCGTCATCCGAAAGATCCGCGCGGCCGCCCTTGGCCGGCATGAAGCCTTGCGATCCCTGGTAGCCCTTGATCGCGTGCTCTTCGAGCATTGCCGTGCCCTGCGCGATGCGCGGCGCCCAGGAAGTCTTGTCGCCGATCCGGGGCGCGCCGGCGAGGCCCGCGCCGTGGCAAACGACGCAGGCGGATTCATAGACCGACTTGCCGTCCGTGGGTTGTGCCGTGCCCGCCGCGCCGCCCGCCGGCGCCGGCGGACCACCCGTCGCGACGACCGGCGTCTCCTTGATCACCAGCGCCGTGTTGTCCTCGCCCGCGACGGCCACCTGTCCAAACGGCTTGATGCGCTCGTGCGCCGAAGCCTGCATGAGCGGATCGTCGGTGTCGCGGGCGCCTTTCGGACCCCTGTCGACGAAGCGCGAAACGCCGATCAGCACGAGGGCGATCGCGATCAGCACGCCGAGCACGGCGCTGAAAACGTTGATGAAATGCCGATCGGGTTTCGCCACGCGCAAATTATAGCGTCCGGGCGCCGCGGCCGTTAAAATCGCGCTCCGGTCAAACGCGCCCGTAGCTCAGCTGGATAGAGTGACGGTCTCCGAAGCCGTAGGTCGTGGGTTCGACTCCCGCCGGGCGCGCCATTTATCGCGAGGAATCGGTGCATGACTCTTGCCGGCAGTCATTCCTTTGCATGGCTTGTCCTGATTGCGGCGGGGATTCTCGAGATCGTTTGGGCCGTCAGCATGAAAGCATCGGATGGCTTCACCCGGTTTCATTACACGGCAATCACATTAGTGGCGGCATTTCTCAGCTTCTGGCTCCTCGGGTTGAGTCTCAGAATACTGCCGGTGGGCACGGCCTACGCCGTATGGACGGGAATCGGTGCTGTCGGCGCGGCGATCCTCGGGATCATATTGTTCAGCGAGCCGGTCAATGCCGCGAGGATAGGATGCATCCTGCTGATTGTTGCCGGCATACTCGGTCTCCGATTCACCAGCGGCCACTGAGCAAGCCGACACCGCGATAGGGTTTATGACGAATCGCATCCAGATTGGTTTGGCATTTGCGTGCGTGCTCATGACCCCCGCTCCCGCTGCCGCCGAAACCTTCCGCTGCGGACAGTGGATCGCTTCGCCGGACATGTCCGTCGAGGAGCTCCTGGAAAAATGTGGCGCGCCGACCAGCAAGACCGTCGAAGTCATCGACGTCTACGGGCCGACCGTTGCCGGCGCCGGGCGCGTCAAGCGCGGCAAGTCGACCATCGAGAAATGGACTTACGACCGCGGCAGCCAGTCGTTCGCCATGGTCGTCACGATCGTGGACGGCAAGCTCAAGGGCATGGAGCGCGCGGAGTAGACTCGTGATCGTCCGCATGTGGCATGGCCGCGTACCGACATCCAAGGCGCACGCTTACCGCGCATTCGCGGGCGACGACCTGGAGCAGGCGAAGTACTATCCGGAGGACGCGGACTTCCTGCTCGAGTACGAGCCGCGCGTCGTTCACTACCAAGTCGTGGGGAAATCCTGAGCGCGTCAGGTCACGTCGAAGCGGTCCACCATGACCGGCTGGCCGTGAATGGCGCAGGAAACCGTGTAGACGCCTTTCGACCAGCTTCCGGGCTGCTCCCAGCCCATCGCTCCCGCGGAATAGCCGCCGGCCCAGGTTGGCTGCGGCTCATAACTGAGTACGAGCGGCGGCGAAGTCTGGCCGTCCGGCCAGAAGAAATAGCAGTCGACGGGGATCTTGACCGTGCGGCCGAGCGGTGCATGGGAGAATTCGAGCTCGATGCCGATGCGGCTCGTCTTCTCGGCGACGAGCGCGTTCGCGTACTGGCGCGCGAGGCGCGGCGGCAGGTTTTCTTGCACGGGGAATATGCGCAGTGTCTCGACGCGAATGTCGCCATCCGCGACCTCGGCAGGATTCATCGCGATCTCGAACTGCAGCTTGCCGATGGGCTTCTCCGCAGCCAGGCATTCGATCTCGTAACCGCCGGACTTCCAGTCCTGATCTGCCGGCATTCCCCATAACAGATTCGCGCTGTGGGACTCCGTCTGGCCGGCGACGAACTGAAAGGACATCGGGCGGTCCGAAGGTGCCTGGCTGCCGTCCGGCTTCGTGAGCGTGCAGGTGACCGCAATCGTCGTCGTGGCTGCAGGCAGCGGATATGCAGCGGATATCTCGACCGCCAGCATGCGGGTGCGCATCGCGTTGAAGCGGGTCGAATAGAGGCGTCGCGAAATCGGCAGGATGGGGCCGTCCGCCTGCTCGAACAGCCGGATCACCGTCTTCTCGAAGACCGGCTCGGCAGCGGCGGTCAACGACCATAGCAGTGCGATCGCAAGAAGAATTTTCATGAACGCATTTTACAGAAACCTGTTGCTCGTCGCGGTTGCCGCGGCGGCGGTCGCCGGGGCGTTTTTTCTCGATCCGATTCCACAGGATCCCGCGTATCACGACTTCGCGGACAAGCGCGTGCTGTTCGGCGTCCCCAATTTCTGGAATGTCGCAACGAATCTGCCATTCCTGGTCGCCGGCATGCTCGGCCTCGCGCGCCTGCGGCGTCTGACGTCGCCTCAACTGCGTACCCATTACCTCATGCTCTGCGTCGCCGTGTCGCTCGTCGCATTCGGCTCGGCCTACTATCATCTTGCGCCTTCGAATCCCACGCTCATCTGGGATCGCTTGCCGATGACGGTCGCGTTCATGGCGCTTCTTTCCGCCGTCATTGCTGACCGAATTACATGGTTGGTCGGCCGCGCCCTGCTGTGGCCGCTCGTCGCGCTCGGCATCGCGAGCATCGCGTGGTGGGTCCGGACCGAAGCCGCGGGAGAGGGCGATCTGCGCCCGTACGCGATCGTGCAGTTCCTCCCGTTACTGCTGATCCCGTTGATCCTGTGGATGTGGAGCGGAGCCGGAGTCGACTCCAGACGGCTATGGGCCGCCATCGGCGCTTATGCCGGCGCCAAACTCCTCGAGTACTTCGACGCGGCCATCCTGGGTGCGATCGGCGTCCTTGGCGGCCACGGCCTGAAGCACCTGCTCGCGGCGCTTGCCGCGTGGTGGATCGTCCGCTCGTTTCAGAGATCGCCCGCGAGCGCCTTGTAAAGGGCGGCGAGCGCCGTCGCCCGGCGGGTTTCCGCCTGCACGTGCTGGTCCTCGAGGTCGATCTGCGTGCGCTCGGCATCGAGCACCGAGAGGTAATCGCCCGCGCCGACGTCGTAGCGCTTGCGCGCGAGACGCGCGGCTTCCGTGGCGGCGGCCGCGCCCGCGCGAAGCTCGTCCTCGCTTTGATTCGCTGTCCGGAAGCCGGCAAGCGCGTTCTCCGTTTCCTCCAGCGCCTCGAGCACCGTTTCCTGGTAAAGCGCGATGGCGCCAAAGCGTCGCGCCTCGGCGGCCTTCACGTTTTGACGCACGCGGCCTACGTTGAGGAAACTCCAGCTGAGCGAGGGCCCGTAGCGCCAGCGCTCGGCCTCGGAGTCGCCGATCTGATCGCGACTCTGCGCAGTCCAGCCGAATCCACCGACGAGAAACAGTTTCGGAAAATACTCCGCGATCTCGTCGCCGACGTCGTGGGTCGTCGCAGCGAGCTCGCGTTCCGCAGCGCGGATGTCAGGCCGACGCTTCATCCACTCTTCGGGCGTCCCGGTCGCAACGAGCACGGGCAATTCCGGGATCGGCGTCGCCGGTGAGAGGTTCGATCGCAAGGTGTCCGCCGGCCAGGCGGTCAGCACGGCGAGGCGCTGTTCCTCGCGCACGAGGTCGGCCTCGGCCTGCGGCACCGAGGCGGCGACGCTTCGCATCTGGGCTTCGGCCTGGGCGAGGTCGAGAGCGCTCGAGCTTCCCGCATTGACGCGCGCGTTCAGGATCTCGACGTTGTCCTGGAGATTGGAAAGCTGCCGGCGGCGGAGCTCGAGCCGTTCGCGCGCGCCGATCATCGCGAACCAGGCCTGCGCGGTCTCGGCGACGATCGAGAGCTGCGCGTCGGCGAGCGACGCTGCATCGGCCTCGACGCGCCGCCTGATCGCGCGGTTCTCGCTTCTGAGGCCGCCGAACAGGTCGATTTCCCACTCGGCGTCGAAGCCGGCGCGGTAGACGTCGGTGCGCAGGCCTCCAGGCGGCGCAAACGGGTCGTCGACGCTGATCTTGGACTTCTCGCGATCGGCCGAGGCCGTGATCGTCGGGAACCAGCTATAGATCGCGAGGCCTGAAAGCGCGCGCGTCTCGTTGAGCCGCGCCGCGGCCTGGGCGATCGTGGTGTTGGCCTCGAGCGCGCGCAAGATCAGGCCGTCGAGCTCCGCGCTGTCGAAGCCGGCCCAGAGCTTCGAGCCGACGGGCTGCGCCGTGGCCTCGCTTTGCGCCTGGTCGAAGCGCTCCGGCAGCGGCATCTCGGGGAGGCGATGACGTGGTCCGATCGTGCAGGCCGCAAGCAGCGCGGGGACCAGGGCCGCGGAAAGCAGCTTACGCATGGCTGCTGCCTTCTGCCGCCAGGCGCGCCGCGCGACGCTCCTGGACTCGGACGCCCATTTTGCGCAACACCACGTAGAACACCGGTGTGAAGAACAGTCCGAAGAACGTGACGCCCAGCATGCCGGCAACGACCGTGATGCCCATGACGTAGCGCACCTCGGCGCCGGCGCCGGAGGCGAACACGAGCGGCGTGACGCCCGCGATGAAGGCGAAGCTCGTCATCAGGATCGGCCGCAGCCGCAGCCGGCAGGCCTCGATCGCTGCCTCGACGATTCCCTTGCCCTGTTCCTCGAGATCGCGCGCGAACTCGACGATCAGGATCGCGTTCTTGCAGGCGAGGCCGATCAGCACCGCGAGGCCTATCTTGGTGAAGATATTGTTGTCGAGAAACGTCGGTGCGAAATCGGGCGGCGAAACGGCGAGCCACAGGCCATGCAGGAAATTGATGAGCCAGGTCCCGCCGATTGCCGACAGCAGGCACAGGGGCACGATCAGGATGATCGCGAGCGGCAGCGACCAGCTCTCGTACAGCGCGGCCAGGACCATGTAGACGAGCAGCACGCAGAGCGGGAACACGAACATCGCCGTGTTGCCCTGCGTGACCTGCTGGTATGTCAGACCGGTCCATTCGATCGCCATGCCGCGCGGCAACTGCTGCTCGGAAATCGCCTGAACTTTCGCGAGTCCCTCGGTTGAAGACATGATGGCGGGATTGAGACCGGCCGACATGTCGGCGGCGGCATAGGCGTTGTAACGGATCACGGGATCCGGGCCGTAACTCGGCTTGATGTCGACGACGCTGCCGAGCGGCACCATCTCGCCGCGATTGTTGCGGACTTTCAGGTTCTCGATGTCCTGGACCGTCGCGCGGAACGGCGCATCGGCCTGGGCGTACACCGAGTAGGTGCGGCCGAACAGGTTGAAATCGTTGACATAGGCGGAGCCCAGGTATACCTGCAGCGTATTGAAAACGTCGGTCAGCGCGAGGCCGAGCTCCTTGACCTTGGTCCGGTCGACGCTGGCGTCGAGCTGCGGGACGTTCGACTGGTAGGACGTGAAGGTGGCGAAAGGATCGAAACCCTCGGTCTGGCCGAGCGTGCCGACGAGCCCGGCCGTCTGGTTGTACAGTTCGCCGTAGCCGATGGCGGCGCGATCCTGCACGTAGAATTCCACACCATTCGCGCTGCCCAGGCCCAGCACCGGCGGCGGCATCAGCGCGAACGCGAGGCCCTCCTGGATCTGACCGTAGCCCATGTTGACTCGCATGGCGATCTCGCCGGCCTCGAGTTCGCGCTTGGCCGGCTGCTCGAGGCCGATGAACATGACTCCGACATTCGGTGTCGCCACGAAATGGATGGCATTGAGGCCCGGGAACTGCACGACGTTTTCGACCCCAGGGACTTCCATCGCGATGTCGCCCATCTTGCGCATGACTGCGTCGGTGCGGTCGATGGTCGCGGCTTCGGGGAGCTGCAGCACCGCCATCAGGTATTGCTTGTCCTGGGTCGGGATGTAACCGCCCTGCACGCTGCGAAAGCCGAGGATCGCCACGACGATCAACACCGCGTAGATCACGAGCATGCGCGGCGCGCGGCCGATGGTTCCGCCGATGCCGCCCGAATAGCGGTCCCCGAAGCGCTTGAACACCCGGTTGAACGCGCCGAACGGCCGGCCGAAAATCTTCTCGATCCAGCGCCCGAGCGCGTCCTTTTTCGCGCCGTGCGGCTGCAACAGCATCGCGGCGAGCGCCGGCGACAAGGTCAGCGAATTGAATCCGGAGATGATCACGGCGGCCGCGATCGTCACCGCGAACTGTTTGTAGAACTGGCCGGTCACGCCGCCGAGGAAGGCGAGCGGCACGAACACCGACGACAGCACCAGCGTGATCGCGACGATCGGGCCGGACACCTCGCTCATCGCCTGGTGCGCGGCCTGCCGCGGCGTCATGCCGTTCTCGATGTGGCGCTCGACGTTCTCGACCACGACGATCGCATCGTCCACGACGATGCCGATCGCGAGCACGAGGCCGAACAGCGTGAGCACGTTGATGGAGAATCCGAGCAGCCACAGCACGGCGAAGGAGCCGACGATCGAGACCGGCACCGCGATCA
>JBOHZO010000133.1:0-6559 GCA_050738555.1 Steroidobacteraceae bacterium
CTCGCGGCCGCACAGGCGGCGCTCGCCGTGCTGCATGACGACCTGCGCTGGCTCGCGGCCCTGCTCGCGATCTTTTTCGGCGCCTTCAATTTCCTCGAGGCGCGCCTGCCGGCCATGCTCGCTGATGCCGCCGGAGAGGCTGCTCGCGGCGCCGCGCTCGGACTGTTTTCGACCTGCCAGTTCGCCGGTGCATTCGCGGGCGGGCTGGCCGGCGGCATCCTGCTCGGTACAAAAGCGGCAGGACCCGCGATTTTCATCGCCGGTGCCATCGCCGCGTTCGCCTGGCTGCCGTTCGCACGCCGCTAACTGATTGAATATGGGCGCCGAAACTTCGGAAACGATGCCCGCCCTCCGGAAATCCGGGCGCAGCCGGCCAATAAGCGATGCGCCGCCCGCCGGCCGACGATTACAATGGGCCATTCAAACAAGACGGGGACAGCCATGGCACGCGGCGTCAACAAAGTCATCCTGATCGGTAACCTCGGTAAGGACCCGCAGCAGCGCGCCATGCCCTCGGGCAAGGCGGTCGTGAACTTTAGCCTCGCGACCACCGATGGCTGGCGCGACAAGCAGACCGGCGAGAACAAGGAAGCGACGGAGTGGCACAACGTCGTGATGTTCGACCGGCTCGCCGAGATCGCCGCCGAGTACCTGCGCAAGGGCTCGCATGTCTACGTCGAAGGCCGCATCCGCACGCGCAAGTGGCAGGATCGCGAGGGGCAGGACCGCTACACGACGGAGATCGTCGCGAACGAGATGCAGATGCTCGGCGGGCGCGGCTCGAGCGACCGCGCCGCCGCCGCTCCGCCGGATCGCGCCAAGGAGCGGAGCGAAGAACCGGTTGCCCGTGGAGAAACCGCGGGTGTCGCCGAGTCGTTCGACGACGACATTCCTTTCTAGTCGTTAAAGGACGTTAAAGGGGACGTTCACCTTTAGCGGATTGATGCGTAGTCGGCGACGTCCCGCTTCAGCTAAAGGTGAACGTCCCCTTTAACGGAACGTCCCTTTTAACGAACGCCCCGCCGCACAGGACGGGCGTCACGCTATTCCCTGAAATCGGCCCTCCGGGCAGCCTCGACCCCCCTTTTTCGGCCCTTTTATGTGAACTGTTTGGCGTCCCGGCGCGCCACATTAAGTCACCATCAGAACGATTCTCCGGGCCGCCTGCGAAGCCGTCCAGCCGTTCCGGAGAAAGGAGTACGGCCAGATGGAGCTGGATCGAAACCAGCCAACCGGGAATGGGCTGCGCGAGGCCCTGGCGCCATGGTTCGACCATTTGGCGGCCTGGCTCGTGCTGCTTTGCCTCGGACTCACCGTTTTCGCCGCCATCACGGGGTACACCGCGGGCGAGGCGGGCGACGAACCCGTCGCGCTCCTCGTCGGAATCGCGGCGATGCTCGCGGCGATCGCGGTCGCCTGGCGCGCTTCGGGGCTGCGCGAGCTCAAGGCGGAGCGTCGCAGCGCCTGGCGCTGGCTGGCGCTCGCGCTCGGCGCCCAGCTCGCGGCGACGCTCGCGGTTCCCGCGACGCGCTCCTTCGACATTCCGGCACTGCAGTTCGCCTCGAGCCTGTTGCAGTTCACATTCTTCCCCTGCGCGGCCATGGCCGCGATCGGTCTCCTGCTTTCGACCCGCGGCAAGGCCTTCGGGCCGCAGTTCTGGCTGGATGCCCTGCTGGTCGCGCTCTGCGTCGGTACCGTGTTGTGGCTGGCGATGCCGTTCGATCTGGCGCCGGAGGCGCTGCCCGCGCGCGGATCCTGGACCGTGGGTCTCGATGCCGTCATCGGCACGTTGGCCGCGATTCTGCTGCTGCGGCGCTCCGACTGGCAGGGCTGGCCGGGCCTGGCGACATTCGCATTCGCGCTGATCGCCCTCTTGGGCGCGCGCCTCCTCGAGGCCCACGCCGCCGCGGACGGAACGACTTCTGCCTACGCCGGGCCCTTGCACCTGTTCGCCATCGCCGCGTTTGCGATTGCGGCGCACCTCGACTACCTGCGCACTGAGCGGCGCGCCCCGCCGATGGATGCGGCCGAGCGCGGATCCCCGTTTGCGCTGCTCATGCCTTATGCGGCGCTGATGCTGGCGGGGTACGCGTTGCTGACGCTTCATTCCGGGAGCTTCAGCGATCCGGCAGCCCTCATTGCCTGGGTGGTCTGCATTGCCGCCGGACTGCTGTTCGCGCGCCAGGCCATCGCGGCCGGGCTGACCATGGCGGTGCAGACCGGTCTCGCCACGCGCTCGGCGGAAGCGCGTTTCTCGGCGCTCATCCGCAACACCGCGGACGTGATCGCCATCGTGACGGCGGACGGCAGAATCAGTTACGTGACGCCGACCGCCGAGCGCATCTTCGGCCTGACGCCGCAGGACCTGGTCGGTCAGCAGCTCGAAGACCTGATTGCATTCGACGACCGCGCGCGCCTGCGTGAATTTATCGCCCGCGATCTCGCCTCGGGCGGCGCATCGGCGAATTTCGAGGCGCGGGTGCCGCGCGGCGATGACAAGCAGCGTATCGTCGAAATTCATGGCACCAACATGGATTCCGAGCCCGCGATCGGCGGGCGCCTGCTGAACCTCCGCGACACGACCGACCGCAAGGGCATGGAGGAGCAGCTGAAGCGGATGGCGTTCCACGATCCGCTGACGCTGCTCGCCAATCGCTCCTTGTTCCGCGATCGCGTCGAGCACGCCGTCGCGGTCAGCAAGCGCAACGGGCGCGGCGTGGCTGTCATGTTCGTCGACCTCGACAATTTCAAGAAGATCAACGACTCATTTGGCCACGCGCAGGGCGACCGCGTGCTGCACAGGAGCGCGCAGCGGCTCGTCAAGGCGACGCGGAACGGCGACACGGTCGCGCGGCTCGGCGGCGACGAGTTCGCGGTGCTGCTCGAGAATCTCACCAGCAAGGAACAGGTGATCGAGATTGCCTCGCGCATCGTCGCGTCGCTGCAGGAATCGCTCGACCTGCCAGCCGCGGACATGCGCGTCGCGGCGAGCGTCGGCGTCGCCTTTGCGACGCCCGATGACGGGGTCGAGGAACTGATGCGAAACGCCGACGTCGCGATGTATTCCGCCAAGGCGCAGGGCAAGGGCCGCTACGTCGTATACGAGCCGGCAATGCAGCGGGCGGCCAGCAAGCGCCAGGAACTCGAGTCGGAGATCGCGACTGCGCTCAGCGAGAGCCAGTTCCTGCTGCATTACCAGCCGATCGTCGAGCTGCATTCCGGATACCTGCTCGGCGTCGAAGCGCTGGTGCGCTGGCGCCATCCGAAGCGCGGACTGCTCGGACCCTCGGAGTTCATCGCGGTCAGCGAGGAGTCCGGCCAGATCGTGACGCTCGGCCGCTGGGTGCTCGCGCAGGCCTGTCGCGAGGTGCGCGTCTGGCAGGCGCGCCTGCCGGAGGGCCGTCAGGTTCGCGTCGGCGTCAACGTGTCTGCCGTGCAGCTCTCGCAATCCGATATTTGCGCGGATGTCACGAAGGCGCTCGGCCTTTCGAACATCGATCCTGGCTGCCTCGTGATCGAGCTGACCGAGAGCGTGCTGATGCAAAACAGCGAGGACGTGCTGGCGACCCTGACCCAGCTCAAG
Source organism: Steroidobacteraceae bacterium (assembly GCA_050738555.1). Taxonomy (GTDB): domain Bacteria; phylum Pseudomonadota; class Gammaproteobacteria; order Steroidobacterales; family Steroidobacteraceae; genus SCUD01. The sequence continues at coordinate 3,584 of JBOHZO010000133.1, forward strand.
AAGCTGGGCGTCCGCATCGCGATCGACGACTTCGGCACCGGTTATTCGTCCCTGTCGTACCTGCACCGTTTCCCGATCGACATCCTGAAAATCGACCAGTCGTTCGTGGAGCAGCTCGGCAACCTCGAGGAAGGCAGCGGGCTTGCCCGCGCGATCATCACGCTCGGCGAGACGCTCGGACTCGAGGTCGTCGCCGAGGGCATCGAGCTCGAACACCAGCAGCGGGAGCTGATCGAGCTCGGCTGCGTGGCGGGGCAAGGCTTTTACTACTCGAAGCCCGCGCTCCTGCACGAGCTCGAGTACTCGGTGCACATGATGCGCCGGCGCACGATGGCCGACACCTTGCCACAGGGCGCGCGCTTCACCGCGACCGGGCGATTCGTGATGGGCGACCTGCGGCCCGCCGACTTCGTCGCGACCGGCACTTTCGGTCGCGAACTGCCACATAAAAACAAGCAAAAACAATAGCTTGTGCCCTGAAAGGGCCGGCTGACGAGGAGAGCCGCCGCTTCATCGCGGACGCCAAAACCGGTACCCTAGGCGCCCTTTTCCCTCTGGAGCGCCCACCCACGACATGAGCGGCCGGCTCTACATTTCCACGTTCGGCTGCCAGATGAACGAATACGACTCGGCGCGCATGGCGGACGTCCTGCGCGAGTCCGACGGCCTCGAACTCACCGCCGATCCGGAGCTAGCCGACGTCGTGCTGCTCAATACCTGTTCGGTCCGCGAAAAGGCGCAGGAAAAAGTCTTCTCCCACCTGGGCCAGTGGCGGCTCCTGAAGCGGCGCCGCCCGGAACTCGTCATCGGCGTCGGCGGCTGCGTGGCGAGCCAGGAAGGCGATGGCATCCTCGAGCGCGCGCCTTTCGTCGACCTGGTGTTCGGCCCGCAGACCATCCATCGCCTGCCGGAAATGCTCGCCGAACTGCGGACGACGCGAGTGCCGCAGGTGGACGTGTCGTTTCCGGAGATCGAGAAATTCGATCGCCTGCCGGAGCCCCGTGCTTCAGGCGCCACCGCGCACGTTTCCATCATGGAAGGCTGTAGCCGGTATTGCAGCTTTTGCGTCGTGCCCTACACACGCGGCGAGGAAATGAGCCGACCGTTTCCGCAGGTCCTCGCCGAGGTCACGTCGCTCGTCCGCCAGGGCGTCCGCGAGATCACGCTGCTCGGCCAGAACGTCAACGCGTATCGCGGTGCAGCCGCGCATGGAACGTTGGTCGATCTCGCGACGCTCATTCGCCACATCGCCCGGCTCGACGGGCTCGAACGGATACGGTTCACGACCTCGCATCCGCTCGAGTTCACGAATGCGCTGGTCGGGGCGTATGCCGACGTTCCGAAGCTCGCGAATTGCCTGCACCTGCCGGTGCAGAGCGGGTCGGATCGCGTTCTGGCGTTGATGAAGCGCGGCTATACCCGGCTCGAGTACAAACAGAAAATCCGGCGACTCCGCGCCGTGCGGCCGGACATCAGCGTTTCATCCGACTTCATCGTCGGCTTTCCCGGCGAGACGGAGGACGATTTCCGCCAAACGCTGGAGCTCGTTGCGGACATTGGCTTCGACCAGTCCTTCAGCTTCATCTACAGCAAGCGGCCTGGCACGCCGGCTGCGGCGCTTCCGGACCAGGTGCCGCATGAGGTCAAGCAGCAGCGCCTCGCGGCGCTCCAGGCGCAGATCGACGGCCAGGCGCGCCGGATCAGCGAAGGGATGGTCGGTAGCACGCAACACGTGCTGGTGGAGCGGCCGTCGCGGCGCGATCCGCGCCAGCTTGCCGGCCGCACCGAGAACATGCGCTGGGTCAACTTCGACGGGCCGGCGGCGCTTGTCGACCGCTTCGCGAGCGTCCGCATCACGGAGGCGCTGCGGAATTCCCTGCGCGGCCGGCTGGTCGCTTGAACGCAGCCCCTGAATCCAGCGTCGATTTCGGCGCGGAAGACAATACGCGGCTCGCCGCGCTGTGCGGGCCGCTCGACGAGAACCTGCACCAGCTCGAGAACCGCATGGGTGTCGAGGTGCGCCGGCGCTCGGGGCGCTTTTCGCTCCGCGGCGCCAATGCCGCGGCGGGAGCCGCGGTGCTGAGGCTCCTGTATGAGCGCGCGGGCAGCCGGCCGGTGACGCCCGAGGATGTCCACTTGGCGATCCAGGAAAGCGCCATGGGTGGCCGGCCCGCGGCCGACGAGCATGCGGTTGAAACGCTGCGTGGCCTCATCCGGGGCCGCGGCGCGAATCAGCAGCAGTATCTCCAGGCCATCCGCTCGCACGACCTGACCTTCGGCATCGGGCCGGCGGGCACGGGCAAGACCTACCTGGCGGTCGCCTGCGCCGTCGAGGCGATGCAGCGGGAAAACGTGCGCCGCCTCGTGCTGGTGCGTCCCGCGGTGGAAGCAGGTGAGCGGCTTGGGTTTTTGCCCGGCGACCTGACGCAGAAAGTCGATCCGTATCTCCGCCCGATGTACGACGCACTCTACGAAATGATCGGCTTCGACCGCGTCGCTCGGCTGATAGAACGCGCGGTGATCGAGATTGCGCCGCTCGCTTTCATGCGCGGCCGCACGCTGAACGAGGCCTTCATCATCCTGGACGAGGCCCAGAACACGACGGTCGAACAAATCAAGATGTTCCTGACGCGCATCGGCTTCGGATCGCGCGCGGTCGTGACCGGCGACATCACGCAGACCGACCTGCCGGCGCACCGACAATCCGGCCTGCGGCATGCACTCGAGGTACTGGACGGCGTCGCCGGCATCGCGGTCACGCGATTCACGGCGCGCGACGTCGTCCGGCATCCGCTCGTGCAGCGGATCGTCGAAGCCTACGAGCGCGAATCGGGTGACGCGGGCGGTGAAGCCAAGTGACGCTCGACGTCGTTCTGCGCTATCGCACGCGCCGGCCCTGGGCGCCTGCGCCGGCGAGCCTGCGCCGCTGGGCGCGTCTCGCCGCGGGCGACCGCCGCGGCGAGCTCGGTATCCGCG
>JBOHZO010000134.1:0-8202 GCA_050738555.1 Steroidobacteraceae bacterium
GTCCTCGATATCCTGCAGGGCGGAGGAGAACTTCGACAGCTTCTCGCTCTCGGCCTCGTCGCGGATCGCGATGAACGCCTCGAAGGACGCCTTGAAGTTGAACCAGCCGTCCTCGTACACCTCGTAAGGCCCGATCGTCGGCTCGATCGAGGCGTCGAGCTTCATCCAGGCGACATCGCTCGCGTAGTAGTCGTTTGAAACGAGCGCCGCCGCGCGCGATTCGAGATATTCCTTGAGCGTCGGCTGGTCGGTCGCTGCCGCCGCGTCGCGCAGGTGACGCGCCATATCGGCGAGCTCGCCCTGGTATTCGAGGCTGTAGGGCACAACGATGAACTTCCCGCCCGCATCGCGGCGGATCGTGGTGAAGAAACCGGTCGCGGCCGTGTGCTCCGCAGGCTGCAAACCCTTGAGCCAGGTTTCGACATCGGCCTTGGTCGCGCCCGCGGGATAGAAGTTCGCCGCTTCGGGCTTTTCCGGCACGCCCGGAATGAAGCTGGCATCCTCGTCGAGCCGCGACCAGGGGCCACGGTTGATCAGGAAGTAATCGAGACGCGCCCGGCCGAGCGGCGTCGTGTCTTCCATCAGCCGCAGCAAGAGTGCCTCATTGCCAGCCCACATCTGCCGCAAGAACAGCGCATCGGTGATGCGCGCGGCCCGGATCAGGCTCGCGAGCGCCTGACGCTCGGTAGCCGGCAGCCCCGAGAGCTCCACCCGGATGTCGACAGGGGCAAAGCGCGCAGCCATGCGGTTCAGGCGCGCGGTCTCCGGGGGCAATCGCATCTCTTGATCCGCCAGCGCAAGCGCCGGCAACAGCATCCAGGCAGCAAGCCAATGTTTCATGGCATATCCTCGGTAACGCGCGCTGTCGCGCTGAAGTCGCGTCAGGATTCTAGGTTTCTTCCCGGCCCTTCGCCACGCCGGCACGCGCCGTGCCAAGATTCGGGCCATGGCGCGGCGGCTAACTCTCAGTCTCGATGCCGTCATCGTCGCGGTTACCGCGGAAGAGCCGCGCATCCTGACGACGCGTCCCCGCGGCAGCAACTTTCCCGCCCTGCCTTTCGGCCCGCTCGACACCGACCTCGACCCGACACTCGAACTCGGCCTGCGGCGCTGGGTTGCCACGCAAACGGGCCACGATCTCGGCTATGTCGAGCAGCTCTACACGTTTGGCGACCGGGATCGCCGACGCGGGGCGAGCGGGACACGCCTGCTGTCGGTTGCATATCTCGGCCTCGTCAAGGAAGCGCAACCCGCCCCGGGCGCCGCCTGGCTCGACTGTTACGAGGTCCTCCCCTGGGAGGATCGCCGCAGCGGCGTCGTGGAGCTCGTTACGCACGCGCTGCTGCCCGGCCTCAGTCGCTGGGCGGGCCGGGATGCCACGCGGCGTCACCGCGTCGACGCCAATTTCGGCGTCCGGCGTACCTGGGACCCGATTCGCGTGCTCGAGCGCTATGAACTGCTGTACGAGGCGCAATTGGTGCCGGAATATCAGCGCGATCGCGATGGCATGCCGGATGCCGGGCTCCAGTCCGGCACCGAGCTCGCCCACGACCACCGCCGCATCGTGGCCACGGCGCTCGGCCGGCTGCGCGGCAAACTGAAGTACCGCCCGGTCGTATTCGAGCTCCTGCCCGAGACATTTACATTGATACGCCTGCAGCGAACGGTCGAAGCGCTGACCGGCATGCGTCTGCACAAACAGAATTTCCGCCGGCTGATTGCCCAGGGCGAATTGCTCGAGGCGACCGGCACCCTGGATCACCCACCCAGGGGGCGGCCGGCGGAGCTCTTCCATTTCCGGCGCGAGATCGTGCGCGCACGGCTCTACTGATCTATAATATCTATTAATACTCAGTAAGAGCATAAATGGAGGGCGGCATGCGCGGACTCGCGGGTGTGTTGCCGGACATCGAAATCGCGGCGCTTGAGCCGCTGCTGTCGGAAATCGAGGCGCTCAAAACCTCGCGGCGGGCGGTGATCCTCGCCCACAACTACATGACTCCCGACATCTACCACGGCGTTGCCGACCTGCGCGGCGATTCGCTCGCCCTCGCCCGCATGGCGGCGGAGACCGCGGCAGACGTGATCGTGATGGCCGGCGTTCATTTCATGGCGGAAACCGCCAAGTTGCTGAATCCGTCGAAGACCGTCCTGATTCCGGACCTGCGCGCCGGCTGCTCACTCGCGGAATCGATCACCGGCGCCGACGTGCGCCTCCTGCGCCAGCGTTACCCGGGCGTGCCGGTCGTCACCTATGTCAACACCTCGGCCGAAGTGAAGGCCGAATCCGACATCTGCTGCACATCGTCGAATGCGGTCGCGGTGGTCGAGTCGCTCGGCAGCGAGCGCGTGATCTTTCTTCCGGACCAGTATCTCGGCCGCTGGGTTGCGTCGCAGACCGGCGTCGAAGTGATCCTCTGGGAAGGCAGCTGCATCGTGCACGAGCGCTTCACCGGCGACGAGCTGCGCGCCTATCGCACAGACCATCCCGGCATCCGGATCATCGCGCATCCGGAGTGCCCGCCGGACGTACTGGCGGAAGCCGACTTCGTCGGCTCCACCGCCGGGATGATTTCCTGGGTGGAGCGCAATCGCCCGCGCCGGGTCGTCATGGTCACGGAGTGCTCGATGTCCGACAATGTCGCGGCGGAACTGCCCGACGTCGAGTTCGTGCGGCCCTGCAATCTCTGCCCGCACATGAAACGCATCACGCTGGCAGGCATTGCCGACTCGCTGCGCGAGCTGCGCCACGAAGTCCGGATCCATCCGGCGGTCGCCGAGCGCGCGCGTCTTGCGGTGACACGGATGCTCGCAATCCGGTCATGATCGTCCACGACTTCGTGACGGCGCCCGCCGTCGTCGTCGGCGGCGGCGTCGCCGGCCTCTCGGCGGCACTTGCGCTCGACGGCTGCCTCGTTGTCGCCAACGAACCGATTGGCGGCGGATCTTCCGTTCGCGCACAGGGCGGCGTGGCTGCAGCGATCGCGCACGGCGATTCCCCGGACCTGCACGCGGCGGACACGGTTGCCGTTGCCGCCGGGCTCGCGCTGCCTGAGATCGCGACACTCGTCGCCGCAGCGGCCGCCGACCGCATCGGCTGGCTCGCTGCGCTCGGCGTTGCATTCGATCGGAGGCCGACCGGAGCGCTTGCGCTCGGCCGCGAGGCCGGGCACGGGCGCCATCGCGTGGTCCACGCCGGCGGCGACCGCACCGGTGCCGCAGTCATGCAAGGCCTGCGCTCTGCAGTTCTTCTGCGTCCCGACATCCGGATCCTGGAACCGTTCGAACTCGTCGATCTTGTGACCGCGGGCGACCGCGCGGCCGGGGTCCTGCTGGCGGGCTCCGGTGGCCTGAGGGTCGCGGTACTCGCACCGCATGTGGTGCTTGCGACCGGCGGTATCGGCGCCTGCTTCGATCGCACCACGAATCCCGCAACTTCCAGTGGCGCAGGCCTTGCCGCCGCGGCACGCCGCGGAGTTCTGCTGGCGGACCTGGAATTCGTGCAGTTTCATCCGACTGCGCTCGCGATCGATGCGGATCCCCTCCCCCTGCTGACGGAGGCGCTGCGCGGCGCGGGCGCAAGGCTCATTGACGATTCCGGCGAGCGATTCATGAAGTCGATTCATGCCGATGCCGAGCTGGCACCACGCGACGTCGTTGCGCGCAGTGTCCATGCGCTGCGCGCCGCCGGGAGGCACGTTTTTCTGGATGCGACCGTCGTGCCCGATCTGGAAGCGCGATTTCCCGGCGCGTGCCAGCTTGCGCGGGCCGCGGGACTGGACGCGCGCAAGCAACGATTGCCGGTTGCGACCGCGGCGCATTTCCACATGGGCGGCATCGCGACCGACGCAAATGGCGCCAGCTCGCTGACCGGCCTCTGGGCCTGCGGCGAAGTGGCCTCGACCGGCTTGCACGGCGCGAATCGCCTGGCCAGCAATTCGCTGCTCGAAGGACTGGTGTTCGGCGAAAGGATCGCGCGTGACATCCGGCGAGCACAGCTGGCGGCTCCGCAGGGCGCGCTCGAAGTGCCGCGGCGGACGGCGGAACTGCATGCTGACGGGCGCGTCGCATTGTTGCGGCAACTGGTCGGTGACAGCCTCGGACCGCTGCGCACCGGGCCTGCGATGATCGCAGCCTTGCACCGGCTCGAGTGCTGGAATCCGGCGACACGCGCGGAAGACGATCGGGTCGTCGTCGCGCGCCGGCTCTTGTCCGCCGCGCTCGAGCGCCGTGAATCCCGCGGCGCGCATCAGCGCGCGGATCATCCTGAAGCAGCTGCCGGCCTGGCGGCGCGCAGCTTTCAGAAGATGCAACTGGCACCGGTCGAGAGGCTCGAACTCTTCCGGAGCCGCGTCGCTTGAGTGCGCCGCTCGCAGCATTCGAGCAGGCGGTCACGCTCGCGCTTGCCGAGGATCTGGACGCCATCGGGGACATCACGACCGATACCGTAGTCCCGGCCGGGTCAAGGATCGACGCGGAGATCCGCAGCCGTCAGCCGGGAAGAATGGCCGGCGTGGACTGCATTGCCATTGCGCTGTCGAAGTTCCCGGAATCGGCCCAAGTTACCGTTCTCGCAGGCGACGGCGCGGATGTCGCGCCGGGCGAGACGGTCGCTCGCCTCTCAGGAGCCGCGCGCACCGTGTTGAGTGCCGAGCGCACGATCCTGAATATCCTGTGCCGCCTGTCCGGGATCGCGACCGCGACGGCCGCCGCCGTGCGCCTGATCGATGGCACGGGGGCAGTCATCAAAGACACGCGCAAGACTACGCCGGGTCTGAGGGCACTCGAGAAATATGCGGTCGCGGTCGGCGGCGGCGTCAACCACCGCTTCGGGCTTCATGACGCCGTGCTCATCAAGGACAACCACATCGGCTTCGCGGGCTCCATCACCGCAGCGGTTAACCGCATTCGGTCGCGGCGCGGCGCATCGACTCGAATCCAAGTGGAGGTGGAGACGATGGATCAGCTCGAGGAAGCCCTGCGCTGCCAGGTCAGCGCCGTGCTCCTCGACAATCTCTCACTGGAGCAATTGCGTGCAGCCGTCGAACTCGTCGAAGGCCGCTGTCACACGGAGGCTTCGGGCGGCATCACCCTGGCGAACGTACGGGAAGTGGCTGCGACCGGCGTCGACGCGATCTCGATGGGATGGCTTACGCATTCGGCCGCGGGGCTGGACCTGGGGCTCGATGTCGCCGCCATCCAGGAGGCGTAAACTGGCCGCGCGGTCCGAAAAGGATTTTCACCCATGCAGCAGCCCCACTCGCAGAAAGCCCGCGCCGTCGGCATCAATCACGTCGCAATCGAAGTCGGCGACATCCAATCGGCGCTCGAATTCTACGGCAGCTTTCTCGACTTCAAGGTCGAGGAGCAGAACGACGACATGGCCATCGTCTATTTCGGCGACCAGTTCATCAACTTCATCAGGAACGCCGACCGCAAGCCGGATCAGATGCGCCACTTCGGCATCGCGGTGGACGACAAGCCATTGGCGCGGCGGACACTCGAAGCGATGCGCGTCAAACTGCTTGACAGCCGCTTCCTGGATTTCATGGATCCCTGGGGCAACCGGGTCGAGATCACCACCTACACCAACATCCAGTACACCAAGGCTGATCACGTGCTGCAGGGGATGGGGCTCGGGCACTTGAAGAAATCGGACGAGTCGCTCGCCGAACTGCGCGCCAAGGGAATGGCGCCCAGGAACGGTTAGCCGCCAGTCCATCATTCATGGCGCTTCGCCGATCGCCGCACCTTGCCGCCATCCTCGCGGCGACCGGCCTTGCGAGTTGTGCCGCCTTCAATGTCGCAATGCGCGGCCCCGGCTACGAGTATTACGTGACAGGCAACCCCGCCGACGTCGTCAGGCCGACCCGCGGCCTCTGGGTGCTGCAAGGGGGCGGCGACGATGTGGACGAAAACTACATTCGCATGGGCGCCGCGGGCGGCGGCGGTGACTTTATGGTGCTTCGTGCGTCCGGCGAGGACCAGTACAACGACTATATCTTCGACCTCTGCCAATGCGACTCGGTCGAGACCTTCGTCTTCGACGATCGCGCGGCAACCGCGGACCCGTTCGTGTTCGAAACGATCCGCAATGCGGAGGCGTTGTGGATTGCGGGCGGCGACCAATCGCGCTACGTGCGTTACTGGAAAGACTCGCCGGTGGAGGATGCGATCCACTTCGTCGCGGCGAAGCCCGCTCCCGTCGGCGGCACGAGCGCCGGCATGGCTCCGGCTTTCATCATCGCCCAGCAGTGCCGATGGGCGGATTTCGACGGGTCTTTGTTGCTCGCGCGCGATCGAGAACAGGCGTTCAGTTTCACCGGTTCGATGATGCAGCCCTGCGGCCCGGAGGTCTGGGGCTAGTGAGCAGGTGCGAACTCGACCACTGAAAATGACGGGGCCGCTTTCACGGCCCCTGGAGTTGTCACATGAACGCGCCAACCTGCGCCCGCAACGCCTGAATCCCGTAACATCCGGCCGGATTCCTCTGACGCGCGACTTCGAAGGAGCTCCCCGTGAATGCCTATGCCGCCACGATTGAGCAGTTCACACTGTGGCTGCGCGCTTACCAGACCGCCTGGGAAGGACGGGATGCCGCTGCGGCGGCGCGCCTATTCGCCAACGATGCGCGGTACTACTGGACCCCGCTCGTTCCGCCACAGCGCGGCCCGGCGGAAATCACGGCCGCCTGGGACGCGGCCGTTTCGAATCAGCGCGACATCCGCTTCACCTTCGACGTGTTCGCGGTGGCCGGGCCCACGGGCTTCGCGACCTGGCGCGCCGACTTCGTGCGGCAACCCACCCAGTTCAAGGTCCGAATCGAGGGCGTCCTTTCGGCGGAGTTCGCCTCCGCCGGCCAGTGCCGGGTCTTCCGCGAATGGTGGCACAGCTCCGAAGCGCCGGGCAGAAGCCCGGAGGGCGCGTCAACCAAATGACAAGGGCCGCGTCAGCGGCCCTCGGCAGTCATCAATCCTGCGTATCGTGCCATCAAGCGCGGAGGCCAAGCGCGATGAGACAGGCGGTTGTCTCGTCCAGCGGCTCGCTTGCCCCGCGCGCGGATGCACGCCAATGCTTGCCGAGGCATTCGTCCAGCACCGCAGACACCGCTACGCGCATCCGTTCCTCCGCAGGCCCGCGCCGCAACTGGCCATGCGACTCGTGTGCCGCATCGGCGCAGGCCGCGATACGGGCCGCCGCCTCATGGCGCCGGTCCTGGCAGGCGAGATGAGCCATCGAATCGAGCACGAGGTAAAGCTTGCTCGGATCGAGCCGTACCGCGAGCTCGTAGAGTTCCGCGCCGGTCGCGCGCGCCTCGTCGATTTCACCCGAAATCAACAGCGCGGTGAACAACATGGCGAGCAGCTCGAACCGCGTCTCCCGGCGTCCCGAATGCCGCAGGCTGAGCGCGAGCGGCCGGGCGAGTTGCAGCGCGGAAGCGATCGCATCGCAGGCGATGTCGAGCTCGACGATACTGACGGTCGCGGCGAGCGCCTGGCGCTCGCTCGTCGTCAGGGCGATGCCCAGCGCCCGGCGGTAGACGGCACGCGCCTCGACGTGCCGGCCTCCGTCCATCAGGAGTGCGGCTTCGGTCAGTGCGCCGTGGGCCAGGAGCCGCGCCGGCCACGAGGGATCCTCGACTTGACGTGCCGCGCCGAACGCCGCCGCCGCCCGCGCGGCGTCGTCGCGCCAGTTGAAGGCAAGCTGCATCAGTGCGTGGTACCTCGAACGCGCGTCGCCGCTCGCCGCGTGCATCTCGGCCGCAATCTCGGCGGCGTACCGCGCGCGATCGCACTGCCGGGTCGAATCGTAAGCCGCGATGGCTTCCCAGAACCGCCCGACGCGGGAGTGCGGCATCGACTCGGCGAGGAGCGCGACGGCCTGCGCGTACTGTGCCCGGCCCTCCGCGTGCAGATCGGTCTCGACGAAGAGCGGCCACGCGGAGCCGAACAAGGCGACGCCGAGCGCGCGGTCGTTCTGCATGGCCCAGTCGAGCGCTGCGCGCACATTGTCGAGTTCCGGCCCGTATTGATTGAGCCAGACCGCTTCATCCACCGACCAGTATTCCCCATAGGCGGTGTCGAGGAGCTGCAACATCGTCGCTGCCATCCGCGCTCGCGCCTCCTCGAGCTCCCCCAGTGCTGCCAGCCGGCCGAGCGCGTAGATTCGCGCCGTTTCGAGCAAGCGGTAACGGGGCGGGTC
>JBOHZO010000135.1:0-36189 GCA_050738555.1 Steroidobacteraceae bacterium
ACGCTCACCTTTTCCCACCTTCCCGAAGGACCAGAGGAAAAGGTGAGCGTCCCCTTTTCTAAGGGTCCCCTTTTCTCCCTTTTCTCCCTTTTCTCCGTCATTCGCTGCGGTTTACCAGACGCCGGTGTTCGGCATCGAGGCCCAGGGTTCGGCAGGGGGCCGCGCGCCGCCTTTCTGGAGCAGTTCGATCGAGACGTCGTCGGGCGAGCGCACGAAGGCCATGCGGCCATCGCGCGGCGGCCGGTTGATCGTGACGCCGCCGGCCCGGAGTCTTTCGCACAGCGCGTAGATGTCGTCCACTTCGTAAGCGAGGTGACCGAAGGCGCGGCCCATCGTGTACCGCTCCGGATCCCAGTTGAAGGTGAGCTCAATCTCCGCGCCGCCGTCGCCGGGCGCGGCGAGAAAGACGAGCGTGTAGCGGCCGCCCTCATTCTCGCGGCGGCGAAGCTCCTTCAATCCAAGCAGGTCGCGATAGAAATGCAGTGACTTCGCGAGATCGCTGACCCGAACCATCGTGTGCAGATACCTCATGGCGGCAAGCTATCACGGCCGCACCGTCAGGCGAAGCCGAGCGCAAGTCCTGCGGCGATGCCGCCGCCGATGACCCAGAGCACATCCACGCGCGACCACTGCAGCACCGCGAATGCCGCGATCGCGATCCCGATCGCGCCCCAGTCTGGCGCATCGAACCCCGCCGGGAACAAAACGCCCCGTCCGAACGCGATCGCGAGACTGCCGATCACGCCGACGACGGCGGCGGTTACGCAGGTGAGCGCGGCGGCGAGACGTGCACTCGACGAGAGCTTCTCGACATAGGGCGCGCCGACCAGGATAAAGACGAAGGACGGCAGAAAAGTAGCCCAGGAAGCGAGCAACGCGGCCATCGTCGCGGTCGCCGCCGGATCCGCCCCACCTGGGTGATTCCACCCCGCCATGAAGCCGACGAACTGCAACACGATGATCAGCGGTCCGGGAGTGGTCTCGGCAAGCGCGAGCCCTGCGATCGTCTCGGCCTGCGTGAGCCATCCATAGATTTCCACCGCCTGCTGGCTGACCCAGGCGAGCACGGCGTAGGCGCCGCCGAAGGTGATCAGCGCCGCGGTGGTAAAGAAGCGGTAGATGTCGGCGTACAGGGATTCCGGCCCGGCAAGCAGCAGGATCGCGATCGCCGGCAATGCCCACAACAGGAATCCCGCGGCCAGGGCCCGCCAGGGGAGCGTGACTGGAGCCGCGGCCGGCCGCGGTGCTTCCCGGCTGCTCGACAGCAGGCTGGCGAGCGCGGCTCCCGCGAGCACGAGCGGAAATGGCGCGAGGTTGGCGACCATCAGCACGAGCGCTGCAGTTGCCAGCAGCCAGTGCAACGGACTCAGGAGCGCGCGGCGCGCGATACGCACGAGGGCCTGCACGATCAGTGCGATGACGACGGCCTTGAGACCTGCGAGCGCCGCCGCGACCAGCGGCAAGTCGCCGTGCAGCGCGTAGACGAAAGACAATCCGAGCAGCAGCATCATCGCCGGCAGGATGAAACAGAGGCCCGCGACGATACCGCCGATCGCGCCGTGCAGACGCCAGCCGAGCCAGATCGCAAGTTGCAGCGCCTCCGGCCCCGGCAGCAGAATGCAGAAATTCAGCGCGTGCATGAACGTGCGCTCGTCGAACCAGCGCCGCACGTCGACGAGCTCGCGATGCATGATCGCGATCTGCGCGACCGGCCCGCCGAAGGAAATGAGGCCGAGTTTCACCCAGAAACGGAACGCCTCGCGGCGCGAGGGGGCCAAGGCGTTACCGGACGATCAGCCAGCTCAGATAGACGATCAGCAGGATGACGATCGGCAGCACGATCGCAAGCGAGCGCCGCGCTGTCTTCATGATGCCCATGCCGCGTGACTGCAATTCCTCGGCGCGATCCTGGATTCGTTCCGCGCGCTCCGCCTGTCGGCGTACCAGCTCGAACTGCTCCTTCTGCAAAGTCAGCATCGCGGCCTGGTTATCGCGAACCTGCTCGAGCAATGTCACGATGCGCGCGCTGTCGTTCGGGTCCATCGCGTGGTCTCCGTCAAGGATCGGTGATCGGAGCGTACCAGGGCAGCGACTTGAACCGGCCGATCCACGTGCCGATCGCCGGAAAATCCGCAAGCCGGTAACCAGCCTCGCCGGCGACGTGCGTGTAGGCGAAGAGCGCGATGTCCGCGAGCGTCACGTTGTCGCCGACCAGCCAGTTCCGGCCGGCGAGGCCGCGGTCGAGCACGCCGAGGGCATCGGCGCCGCGCTGGAAGCGCTCGGTATATCGCTCGCCGAGTTCCTCCGGCTTTTTCCCCAGGGACTTGAGCCAGAAGCGCAGGGTGCCGATCCCGGGCTCGAGCTGATATTGCTCGAATCCCATCCACTGCCACATCAGTGCGCGCTCGTAAGGATCTGCCGGCACGAGCTTCGAACCCTCGGCAAGGTAGCCGATGATGGCGTGGCTCTCGGCGAGCGGGCCGCGGCCCGGGATCATGAGCACGGGAATCTTGCCATTCGGGTTGATCGCGAGGAATTCGGGCGTGCGCGTCGCGCCCGCGACGATGTTCGTCTGCACGAGCTCGTAGGGCATGCCGAGCGCTTTCATGACCAGCCGGCACTTGTAGCCGTTGCCCGAAGGCAGGTAATCGTAGAGCACGAAGCTCATGCGGGAACCGCCTGCAGCAGGCGGCGCGCCTCGGCGGCGGCGCGAAGGCCCGACTGGTGCGCGCCGTGCAGGGTGCCGTAGGCCGATTGTTCGGTGTGCTCGCCCGCCAGCACGATCCGGCTACCGACCGGGCGTGTCAGGATCGCGCGCGCGCCGTAGCGGCCCGGCAGGCAGTGCGAGTACGAGCCGCGCGCGAACGGGTCCGAGGCCCAGGCGGTCGCGGCGCCACGGTCGAACTGGCGACGCAAGTCGCCGCCCAGCATCGAGGTCAGCTCCGTCAGCGCATGCTCGATCGCCGCGGCCTCGCCTGCCGCTTCCAGCTCGTGCGCAAAACGGCCCGCGGCAAACCCGATGCAGACGTTGCTGTCCCAGTGCCGGGTCAGGTAGCTCATCCCGCGGCCGTCGTCGCGGCGGAGCTGCAGGAATTCGGACCTCTCCGCCGGAAAGACGTTGCGCTTGAACTTGAGCGCGATCTTGTTCAGGAGGCCGAGCGGCAGGTCGTGATGGGCCTGGAGCACTTCGACCGGCAGGTGCGGCGAGAACACGACCGCGCCGGCGGCGATGACGGCGGACGGCAGCGCGACGACCGCGACGCGCGCGGAGAAATTCCCGGCTCCGGTTTCGGCGGTCACGCCGCGTGCCGTCCAGCGAATGCCTGAAACCGGCGTGCGCAAGCGCACGTCGACGTTCTTCGCGTAATGGGCGAGCAGCGCGCCGTAGCCGCGCGGGATCATCAGATCCTCGCCCCGCTCCACATACCGATGCGAATCGAGCGTCGAGTAGTTGGGCGGCTCGATGCCTTCCCAGCCGGTCAGGTCCCGCATCGCCATCGGGTACCAGGGATCCGCGAGCGTGGCCTGCGTGAACGCCGCCTCGGCGGGAATGTCGAGGCCGCGCCGCCCGGCATTGTCGAGCTCGCGCATCATGCGCTCGGTGACTGCGCGGTAGCCGGCGGTCTCGGCGCCATTCATGCGCCGCGCCTTGTCGTAGAAGTGGCGTGGATATCGATCCGGCAGGAGATCGAATCCGTTCTGCCGCGCATAGGCGACCCACGGATTGATCTCGGAGGAATGGAGCCATGAACAGCCGCGGTCCCAGGCGACGCCCAGGTTCGTGTCCGTGAAGGCGCGGCCGCCGATCCGGTCGCGCGCCTCGAGCACGAGCACCGAGGCGCCGCTCGCGGTCAGTTCCTTTGCGGCGGTGAGCCCGGCGCCGCCCGCCCCGATCACGAGCACATCCGGCGCCGCGGACTCGGCGCCGAGTCGTGCGCCGAACGTGCCAAGCAAGGCGCCCGCGCCGATGCCTTGCAGCAGTTGCCTGCGATTCAACACTGAAGCGCACCCCGCCAGACCCTGAGCTTCCGAAGATAACTCATCCCGGCATGCGCCGGGCTCGTCGACGGTAGCAGCCGGTACTCGAGCGTGCACCCGGGCGGCAGCTCGCGCGCAACGTGGCGGCGCCAGGCGGACTCGGCCTTACGCCCATTGAAGCAGACACGTTCGATCACCGGGTGCGCCGCAAGGAACGCGGCGAAGTCGTTGACGCTGATCGAATCCTCTTCGATCGATGCATCGAGGCTGCCCTTTCTCACGCAGCTGCCGATGACGTCCCAGAGCGAGATGCCGGCTTTCTTTAGCGCCGCCTTGCGGCGCGAGTACGGCGCCTCGGGATCGAAACTGCAGATCGCGCCGGTGATCCGCCAGAACTGGTTGTGCCGGTACGCATAGTACTGATTCGCGGCAAGCGACGCCTCGCTCGGCATGCTGCCGAGCACGAGCACTCGGGCGGCGCGGCCGGTGATCGGGGGGAATCCATGGACCCGGGGCCGCCCGTCTCGCAAGTGCGTTCCCGCTCGCCGGCCATTGGTAAGTTTCACGCGAAACCTTTAGGGGTTTTACCTGATCCGCTACCGTCGCCGGCTATGCTATCAAGACAGCGTAATCAGACTTGATCAACCCGGTTGCCACACGGATCTGGCGTGAACGACACGGAATCGAATCACTGGGCAACGATCGTCGCGGACCCGGATGACCGCTCTGCAACGGAATTGGGAGAGCAGCTCGCCCCATTGGGTTTCAATGTCCTTGAAGTTCCCCGTCTGGACGACGTCAGCGCGGCAATCGGGAATCAGGGGCGCGCGTTGATTCTGGCGGCCCTGCCGGACAGCCAGGGAGACGCTGCGAAATGGTGCCGCGAGTGGCGCGAAGGCAGAAAACAATGCTACGTCGCATATCTGCTGGAGCAGTATCGCGGCACGGATGTCGCCGCCGCATTCGAGGCCGGTGCGGATGATGTGCTCGTGAAGCCGATCGTCGCGGTCGAGTTGCGCACCCGCCTGGAGCGTGTGGTGCGGACCCGCGCGCTCGAGGACTTTCTTGAACGGCTCAATGGCGAGGCAACTCTGCTCTCGGAAATCACGGCCCGGTCGCAGCTGCACAGCAGGCGATATCTCCAAGCGCAGCTCGGGAACGAGATAGACCGGGCCCGGCGCTTCTCGCATGCGCTCGCAGTGATTCTGGTGCAAGTGATCGGCACGCGCACCGACGAGCGGTTGCTGAGGCCGCTCGGCGAATTCCTGAACAACTTCGCGCGCGCGCACGTCGACTGGGTAGCGCGCTACACGGAGCGCACATTTGCGCTCGTGCTGCCGGAAACGACCCTGCTCGGGGCCATGGGCGCCGCACATCGCCTGCGCCGTGCCCTGACCGAGGCCACGCTCGCTTCGGCCGGGCTGCCGGTGAAGCTCAAGTTCAGCTTTGGCGTCAGCGGACTGGACCAGGTCTCGACCATGGACTTGCCGGGCACGAACGTTTTGATGGACTCCGCCGAGGCGTTTCTGTTCGAGGCAGTCCGTTCGGGTACCAACCAGATTATCGGCGGACATCCGCAGACCGCGCATTGACACGACTGAAACCGGCGTAAGCCAGAAGACAGGGGCGGGGGACATTCCACAGGGCAGCGGCCCGGAACATCGATTCGTCGCGCATCGCCGCCGGCATGGCGTAGGCGATAGCATCAGTTTGTCCGATCGACAACAGGAGACCCATCATGCGGGAAAAGGAAGCTCAGGCAGTACCACGCAGGAGTGACGAGACTGTCACGACGCTGCTCACCGAGCTGGTGGCACATCTCCGGCAAACCCGGACCGTGCTGCGCCAGGAATGGGCCCAGCGCATCACCACGGCGCGGCTGCTCACGGCGATGACGGAAGAGGAGCTCTTCAGCGAGGCGACCGCCGTCTACGACCAGTACGTCGAGGCCCTCGAGACCGGCACCTTCGAGGCGTTGCAGGCCTACGCCAGAAACCTTTCGGAACGCATCATCCCGCGCGGCGTCGAGACCGACGAGGTCGTCGGCATCGTGTTGCTGCTCCGCGACGTGCTGGCGCGCTCGCTGTTCGCGAAGTACCAGACGGATTTCGCCAAACTGAACCGGATCCTGGACGCCTACGAGCCCGCGGCGAACCGAATCGCCAACACGGTCGCGGTCGGTTTCGTCCAGGAGCGCGAGCGCATCATCCGCGAGCAGCAGGAGGCGATACGCGAGCTGTCGACTCCGGTGCTCCAGGTGCGCGAGCGGCTGCTGATCCTGCCGATCATTGGCGTCATCGACCCGCAGCGCGCGCGGCAGCTGACCGAGCAGTTGCTGCACGGCATTCGCGCGACACGCGGCAAGGTCGTCGTCATCGACCTGACCGGCGTGGCGGCAATGGACTCGAGCATCGCCAACCACCTCGTGCAGACGGTGGAGGCATCCCGCCTGCTTGGCGCCACGGTCATCGTGACCGGCCTGTCGCCCGCGATCGCCCAGACCCTGGTGAACATCGGCGTCGACCTTGGAAAGATGAATACGGTCGGCGACCTGCAGGGCGGTATCGAGGAGGCCGAGCGTCTGCTGGGCTATCGTGTCGCGCAGATAGCCGCGCTCGAGGAAGCCGAGTCCCGCACCGCGGGCTAACCACACCCGAGTCAGGCCGCCATGATCGTGCCAATTCTCAAGCAGGGTGAGTACCTCATCGCAAGTATCCAGTCGGCGCTGACGGATGCCGATCTCGTCGCGCTGCGGGATGCGCTCGTCGCGAAGGTCGGCGCGATGCGGATCCGCGGCGTCATCGTCGACGTGACATCGCTCGACGTACTCGACTCCTTCGCATCGCGCACATTGCGCGACCTTGCGCACATGATCGGGCTGCGCGGGGCGCGGACCGTGATCGTCGGCATCCAGCCGGAGGTCGCGTTCGCAATGGTGCAACTGGGGCTCACGCTCGAGGACATACCGACGGCGCTCGATCTCGAGGAAGGCCTGTTGTTTCTCGCCTCGCGGCGGTGACGTGAAGCCCGATGACGCCGGGTACTGAACCTGTCGTTCGCGTGCCGATCCAGTCAGCGAAGGACTTGGTGGACGCGCGGCAGAAAGGCCGGGCGCTGGCCGGCGAGCTGGGCTTTTCGACGGCCCAGGCCACCCTGATTGCAGCAGTCATCTCGGAACTCGCACGGAATATAATCGAATACGCCGGCCGGGGGGAGATCGTGCTCCGTCCCGACGGCGCTGCCGGGATGATCGTATCGGCAAGCGACAATGGCCCCGGTATCACCGACCTGCAGGCGGCACTCAGGTCCGGCTATTCCACTTCCGGCGGGCTCGGCCTGGGCCTGCCCGGGGTCCGTCGCATCGCCGACAGCTTCGAGATCGAGTCGGGGCCGGGCGGTACCGTCGTCACGCTGGCGATGAAGAAGCGATGAACTCGCCGGTCATCGAGTGGGGCTTCGCCGAGCAGCCGCTGCCCGGAGAAACGGAGTCGGGCGACCGCTGCGTCGTGCAGGTCGCGAACGATCGGGCGACCATCGCCGTCATCGACGGACTCGGTCACGGCCGCGAGGCGGCGCTTGCCGCGAAGGCCGCCGCCGAGATCCTGGAGAGCTATCCGAACGAAGGCATTCTCCCCCTTTTCCGGCTCTGTCACGCGCAACTGCGGGCCACGCGCGGAGCCGCCATGACGGTCGCGAGATACGATTCCGGCGCGCAGCAGATCGAGTGGCTCGGAGCGGGAAACGTCCGCGCGATTCTGCTGCGCGAGACGCCGGAGGGCACGACTGAGTACCGTGACATGCTGGTCTACAGTGGCGCGGTCGGCGTCCGGCTCCCGACTGTCGAAGTACTGGAGCTGGATGTGAACCCGGGCGATGTCCTGTTCCTCGCCACCGACGGCATTCAGGGCGCCTTCGCGGACGATCTCAGGCACGGCGAGGATCCGAAGTCCCAGGCGGAACGATTGCTTGCGTCGTATGGGAACCAGACCGACGACGCGCTGATCCTGGTGGCGCGATTAGTCCGATGAACGCGGCAAGCGAAGACCGCGGCGTCGAGTACCGGCGTGCGCTCACGGACTTTCTTTCCGGCGCCGGCGAGGACGCCCTGCTGCGCGCGTACGAGATCGGGCGGCAGGCCATGGCTGGCGGCGTCGGCCTGCTGGAGATGGTGACGCTGCATCACGACGCACTACGGCAGGCCATGGCACGATTGCCGCCCGACCAGCGCGCACGGGCGATCCGCTCGGCGGAAGCATTTCTCGTCGAGACCCTGTCACCTTACGAAATGAGCCAGCAGGCTGTCGGCGAGGCGAATTCGATCCTGCGGCGGCTGAACCAGCTGCTCGAAGAGGAAGCGCGGCGAATCGCACACGCCCTGCACGACGAGGCGGGCGGCATACTGGCGTCGGCGCGCATTGCGCTCGACCTCGCGCTGCGTGGTCAGCCGGCAGGAATCGCCGAACGGCTGACACACGTCCGGCAGCTGCTGGACGACACGGGCGAGCGGCTGCGCCACCTGTCGCATGAACTGAGACCCACGATTCTGGACGACCTGGGACTGCGGGCGGCGCTCGTGTTCCTGGCACAGGGCGTCTCGCAACGCTCCGGCGTGAGAACGACGGTAGTCGGAGAAATGCGCGGACGCCCGCCTCCGAACGTCGAACTCGCCGTCTATCGAGTCGCGCAGGAAGCGCTGAACAACGCCATCCGGCACGCGCAAGGCGTTGCCGCGATGACCATCCACCTGCGACACCAGCGCGGCGAGCTCCGATGCGCGATACAGAATGACGGCGCCGGATTCCACGTCGACGCAGTCATGAGCGACCGACACCGGTCCGGCCTCGGGCTGCTTGGAATGCGTGAGCGCATACAGTCCATCGGCGGGACGCTTACTATCAGTTCGACGCCAGGGAATGGCACCACCGTCGAAATCCGCATTCCATGGTAGAGGTCCGCCGATGGCGATGACAGTGTTGCTGGCAGATGACCACCGTGTATTGCTGCAAGGCGTGAAATCACTGCTGCAGCAGGAGGGGTACGAGGTCGTGGCGGAAGCCTGCGACGGCCACGAAGCCGTGCGTCTAGCGCGGACGCTCCGCCCGCAGATCGCGGTGCTGGACATCACGATTCCCGGCCTCAACGGCCTCGACACGGCGCAGAAGATCCGCAAGTACTCGCCGGAGACCAAGATCGTCATCCTGACGATGCACAATGAGAGTCCCTACGTGATCGAGGCGCTGCGCGCCGAAGTCAACGCTTACGTGTTGAAGTCGCAGGCGGCGCAGGATCTGCTGGATGCCATGCGGGCGGTCGCCTCCAATGACGTCTATCTGAGCCCGGGCATCTCGCAGATCGTCGTCGACGCCTACCGCTCGAAGAATCGACCCGACGATGACCCGCTGACCCTGCGCGAGCGGGAAGTCCTGCAACTGATCGCCGAAGGCCACCGGACCAAAGAGGTAGCCACGCTGCTTTCAATCGGCGTCAAGACGGCGGAATCGCACCGCGGCCGGATCATGCGCAAGCTCGGCATCCACGACACCGCCGGGCTTGTCCGTTATGCCATCCGCCGCGGGCTGATAGCGCCCTGATTCAACTGGGGCATTCCCCCGGTATTCCCCCGCAGCACTTCGGGTCTTTACCGGATTGTCCGGCTCACGGACCGCCGATACCTTGGCCGTCATTGTCGGTCGAGGTGGCTACCGAGTGAAGAATCCCGAGGCTCTGGTCAAGGATGCGCTTGGTGAATTGCCGCCCGCGATGAACGCGGCTGCACACGAAGGCCTGTTCGATCTGTTCGCGCTTTATGAGCGCATGCCGGGCCTCGCGATGATCACCGGCATGGACGGCGCCTTGCTCTCCATCAACGCCGCCGGACGCAGCATGCTCGGTCTTGGCCGTACCGCGAGTCTCGCCGGCGAATCCATCCTGGCACGCTATTCCGCGCAATCCCGCGAGCTCGTCCGCAACTGCTCCATCCCCGCAGCGATTCGCAACGGCGTCTGGTGCGGCGAGACGACATTGATCGACCGCCTCGGACAACCAATCCCGCTCTGGCAAGTCACCGCATTTCATCGCAACGCCGGGTCGCAGGGCGGACTGATTTCGACCCTCGCATGGGATTTCAGCTCGCAGAAGGACCTGGAGCGCAACCTGTGGCACCAGGCGACCCATGACGCCCTCACGGGCTTGCCGAACCGGGCGCTGTTGATGGACAGGCTCATGCAGGCCATACACGGCGCCCAACGCACGCCACACTTCACCGCCGTGCTGCTGATGGACGTGGACGGTTTCAAGGCTATCAACGACGATTGCGGCCACGAAACCGGAAACCAGATCCTGACGGAGCTTGCTGTGCGCATGTACTCGTGCCTGCGCGCCTGCGACACAGTCGGCCGCTACGGCGGCGACGAATTCGTCTTCCTCCTGTGTGAGCTGAAGGAACCCGGCGAAGTCGGCCAGGCGATGCGCCGCATCTGGGCTGCGCTGGAATCGCCATTCCTTGTCGGCAATCGCAGCTTCCGCGTAGGCGCGAGCATCGGCGTCGCGATCCACCCGGATCATGGCAACGATGCCGAAAGCCTGCTGAATCACGCGGACATGACGATGTACCGCGCCAAGGCGCGCAATCGATCGCAGCGGCACGAGGGTTCGCCTGCGTCGCTGGAACGAATCGGGCCAACGGTGAGCTACGACAATGCGTTGAGTGCCTAGTCCCCCAACCAATCTCCGTTCCGCCCTCCCCCCAGGGCATTGGGCCCGTCTTCCACCCCGCCAGATGGCGGGGTTTTTTTTCACGTGCGAGCGAGCGCAGCAACGTAGAGGACGGGGCCGGTCGGCGCGCCGGTCGGCGAACCGCCTTTCGGCTCGTCGCTGACGGCGACGTTTGCGGCCTGCGCGAGCGCCGCGCGCTGACGATCGTCGAGCGCGAGGCGCACGCGCCCTCTCGCAGGCATCAGGCCGAGCGAGACCGGCGCCGCATCGGCCGGCAGCGCCCACAACTCGAGCGACCTGGCGTCGGGGTAGCGCACGTCGCCGATCGTTTCAACCTCCACATGATCTCCGTCTGCCGCGAGCTCCACGCGCCACAGCGTGGCGCCTTCTTCGCTCGCCACGACTGCTGTCGCCTGCGGCTCGACTGGGCGCAACTCCTGCCACAACACCCATCCGAATCCAAGCACCGCGATGGCCGCGACTGCGCCTGCGATCGCGCGCCACTGCCTGCGTGGCGCGGGACCAACGCGCCGTTCGATCGCGGTCCAGACCGCCGGCGAAGGCGTGACCGGCGCGAGCCGCCAGGTGAGCGGCGCGAACCGCTCTTCCCAGGCGCGCACCCGGCGGTCCACGAACGGATCGCGCTCCCGCCGCCGCGCGAAACTCCGTCGCGCGGCGCCCGTGAGCGTCCCAAGCACGTACTCGGCCGCCAGCAGGTCCAGCATTTCCGGCTCATCGCGTTTCATGATTCGAGGCACCGTTTGAGCGCCGCGAGGCCCCGGCGGATCCAGCTCTTGACCGAACCAAGCGGCTCGCCGATCTGCTCAGCGACTTCCATGTGGGTCAAGCCTCTCTGGTAGGACAGCAGGATGCAGTCGCGCTGTCGCGGCTGCAGGGCCGCCAGGCAGCCGTCGAGTGCCGTGGCCGCGCGATGTCCCAGCGTCATCAGGCTGTCGTACGGCTCTTCGCCGCCTGCGATGTCCTCGATTCCCTCCGCGCCGGCGCCGGCGAGGCGCCGTTCGCGGCGCTGAAGGTCGATGGCACGGTATCGCGCTATTGCGATGAGCCATGCCCAGGATGAACCGCGCTCGCGTCGAAATTCGGCCGCCCGCCGCCAGACCTGGATGAAGACGTCCTGCAGCGCTTCCTCGGCAAGCGCCCGGTTCCTGAGCACGCGGACGAGACACCCGAGCAGCTGCGGCGACGACATTTCGTAAAGTCGCTGGAATGCCTGCCGGTCCTGGCGCGCGCAAGCCGCCAGCAGCCGCGCAATCTCAGGTTCCGACTCGGGACCCACTGATTCCGCCATCTTGAAGAGTATACGTAGCGATCGCGCAGCAGGATGCGCCGGAACGGTGCCTTCTATTACAGTCGGCCGGCGAACCAGACGGCACCGGTCAAGGCAGTCGCCATGGACAGCGCCGGCATGATGCGGGTGGCGTAGCGCGACGTGCGGCTGAGCAGCCACAACACCGGAAGCGTCAGCGCGACGATCGACAACTGCCCAAACTCCACGCCGAGGTTGAAGCCGGCGAGCATCGGCGCGAGTCGCGTGCCATCGGCACCGATTTCGTGCAAAGCGTTCGCAAAGCCGAAGCCGTGAATGAATCCGAAGCCGAACGCCAGCCGCAACCGCCAGCGGCACGCGGCCGGAAACAGATTGAGTACCCCCGCGATCACGATCGAACCCGCAATCGCGACCTCGATCGGCTGCACCGGCACCCGTACGGCCCCGGTCGTTACGAGACCGAGCGTGACCGAGTGCGCGATCGTGAAGGCGGTGACGACCTTCAGCAGATCGAGAACGACGTCGCGACCGCTCGTTGCAGCGGACCAGCCCGATTTCGATCGGCGCAGCACGCTCGGCAGCAGCAACAGCAGCAGGAATGCGATGTGATCGTAGCCGATCAGCACGTGCCGGAAGCCTTCGCGCAGAAATCGCAGCAGTGTTCCGGACAACGCGGCGACTGCCGGCTCATTCCAGCTCGACCCGCTCATGAACAACACCGCGGGGAACCGCCCGCTCGGTGTCCGCACGTCGAGCATGGCGGAATAGCCGGAGCTGCCGAAGAACAGATTCGTCGATACCTCGAGCGGTCCAGTCCGCGAGCAGGTGCCATCAATCTCGAGACGGAGAAAATCCTCCGACTGGCGCCGCAAAGTCGCGAGCTTGCCAACCGACAGCCGGCATGTGTCTCCTCCGCGGCGAATGCCGAGGCGTTCCGTCGCGAACAGGATGATCGCCGGGCGCCGTGACTGGAGTTCGCTCCCGGTCAGTACGCCGTCGCCGTCCACGTCGAGCTCGAGCGGCAGCTGCAGGTCGGCTGCGGCGATGTCCCAACTTGCTCCGATCCGGTTGCCGCCATCATCCGCGACGATCTGCAGGTAGCTTGCGCCGTTGGCATGCGCTTCTGCCGCCCCGCTTGCCAGGATCGACAGGCAAAGCACCAGCCATTTCATGGCCGCGCCTGCGGAGCGATTTCGACGACCTTGTTCCGGCAAGCGGCGTTGCCGGCCGTGCGTGTCTCGCGCGTCGTCGCCGATTCAGGAGGGCGAAGCTCGAAAGTCAGCGATGCCCACAGGCTCTCCCAGTCGGCGCCGACATTAACGGGCGCATCGATCATGTGAACGGCGGCGACACGCCATATGCCGGGCGCGCGCAGCACTAGACCTGCCCGGCCGTCGGCATCGGTGCGGACTCTCAAGTCGTCGTCCGCGGTTCCCGGACGGGCCGCGACAACGAGCGCGCCAGCCAACGGCTTGCCTTCATGCAGCAACCGGAAAAACCGCAGGTCATCATCCGGAGCGTGGAAAAGTTCCGGCTCGGCAACGAGTTCCAGGCGAAGATTCAGCCGGCGGTCGATCACGCCGCCTTCGGCATCGCCGACACGGATCAGCGCTTTCGAATGACGCGAATAGGCTTCGCGCACTTTCCGGCGACTCGTGCCCTTCGCCTTGCGCTCGGCGGCGATCTTCTCGAGGCCTTTGTCCCGCAGGTAATCGTCGAACCCCGCCGCCGGCAGCTCGGTGAATGCGCGATTGCTGCGGTAGGCGATCACATAGCTGCCGGGTTCGGTGAAGCGCGCGACGCCCGCAGGATCGGATCCGACCAGCCCGACGATCGGCTGCTCTCCGGATGGGCCCGCCGCGACGAACTTTTCGATGCGCTCGTTGTTGCGCGCCAGCGACCAAGCTTCGAAGCCGTCGCCGACGCAAAGACGAAATCCGACGCGGCCGCCGCGTGCCACCGCGAAAGTCGATGGCTCGACCCAGAACTCGTGTGCCCGCGAGCCCGCAGCGCCGAGCCCTGCGGCGAGCCCGAACAGCGTGGCAAAAATCCGGATCCGCAGTGTGTGCATGATTTTATCCAAACCCTTCGCGCCGGAATTCCGCCCGCCATCCCTGGCGAGCGGAATGCACGGATCTAAAAGCGGCCGATTCTCAGGGCGTGGCGTCCTTGCTGTTGTTCGTGCCGGAGTGCGGCGTCGCAAGGTATGGGAACACCTGGTTGTACGCGATGTCGTTTTCCGCGACGTTGTCGCCGACGACGGTGATCGTCGAGTAGGCGGGGCCGCTCGCAATCGCGGTCAGCGCAATGTCGATCACGTCGTCCCCGAGGCGGCGGCCATTCGGCCAGCCACCGGAAACGCCGTTCGTCGTATCGCCGCCGATGAAGCCGAGCCGGCTGAATCCGGACTGGCCCGCCAGGCGCACGGGATCGGTTTTCGTCGCGACCTTCAGCACTTCTGGAATGAAGATCTTCTTCAGGTCTTCCCGGCCCGTCGCCACGAAGGCCGTGCCATAGACGGCATTGATCAGCGTTGCAAGCTCCGGATTGCGCGCGTACTTGGCAAACTGCGCATCCTGCGAAGCCGGCGTACGGTTGAAGCGATCCTTGTCCACGATCGCCACCAGGGCTTCCGTGAACAACGGATTGCCGAGCCGCGACACCTGCGCCCAGCCGCCGCCGTTGACGCGCGTGCCGTCGCTCTTGCGCACGGTGACGCGGGGCCGGCTGACGGACGCATAGACCCCCACACCGGTCTGCTGGCCGAAGAACACGGAATCGTACTGGCGCGGTATGCCCAGCTCATCGAGCTTGCTCAAGGGAATCTGCATAGCGACGGACAGCAGATTGAAACCCCTGAAGCCGTCGACGCCATCGCCGTCCTGGCCGAGGCCGTCCGCCAGGCTGCCGTTGTTGTCAAGGATCCGGACGTTGAGCAGGTCGAAGATTCCAGGGATGTCCGAGAAGAAGCTGTCTTCGCGGGGGCCGGCCCACACGGTTTCACCCGTCGGCAGGCTATAAATGGTCGAGCGCGTGTACTCGTCGAGATCGCCCAGCGTGAGCGCACCCGACACGGCCTTGCCATCTGCATCATTGTAGGACGGCGTGACGTTCTTGCCGACATTCGGCGGCGGGACGAGCAGTCCCTGTCCAAGCTTCACCGTCTTGCCGCCCGACACTCTGGCGACGCGGAATTTCTGCGTGAAGTTCTGGCGCGCGTCCCCGACCGTCACGATCGGGCCGACCTCCGTGCCGAGGCCGTAAGAGAGAATCGTGTTGCGGTTCTTGTAGCCGGCATCCACCGGCGAGAACGAAAAGTCATAGCGCAGCTTCGTCACGCCACTCACCGGGTCGGTGATGTGGATGCGGTAGCGCGCGTCGTCGGCAAAGCGTTCGTACTGGGCACCGTCGCCCGGCTCCGAGAACGGCCGGAAGCTCATGCTGACGTTCAGCACCTTGATCGACGGGTTGTCGTACTGCGTGCCGATGAACGCATAGACGTCCGTCAGGTTGGCCTGGGGATCCTGCTTGATCAGCGGGGCGTCGCTGTGATTGGAAGCGAAGGTTGCCGGCCCCAGGCCGATCGTCGAGAACGCGCCGAGGGCCAGCAGCAGCCCCTTGCGCAGCGTTGATCGCGTATCCATCTGTCCTTCTCCTGTTTGATCCTCGGCGTTATTGCCTGGTGCGAGGGATATACGGAGAAGCGAGGCAGATGGATGCAGCGATTACCTGACGAGGCCCGGGGTGTTCAACACCAGTTCCTTTACCGCCTGGA
The DNA here is from genome assembly GCA_050738555.1 of Steroidobacteraceae bacterium. Taxonomy (GTDB): domain Bacteria; phylum Pseudomonadota; class Gammaproteobacteria; order Steroidobacterales; family Steroidobacteraceae; genus SCUD01. The sequence continues at coordinate 15,756 of JBOHZO010000135.1, forward strand.
AATAACGGACATAGCCGGTGCATCGGCACAGGTGCGGGTCGAGCGCTTCGGTGACCGCCGCCTCGAGATCTGCCTTCGCGACCGGCGCGCGGGCCAGTCGATCGAGCAGGACGGTCGCCGCATTGACGAAGCCCGGCGTGCAGTAGCCGCACTGGAAACTGAATCCTTCGACGAAGGCCTGCTGCGCCGGCGACAGCGCGACGATCGCGCCATTCGAGTCGCGCTTTGCATGGCCTTCGACCGTGCGGATCCGCTTGCCGTCGAACGCATGCGCGAGGGTCACGCAACTCGGCACTTCCTGGCTGACACCGGCATCGTCGACGATGACCGTGCAGGCGCGACAGACGCCGAGGCCGCAGGCGGCGCGCGTGCCGGTCAGGCCGAGCCATTCGTGCAGCACGTCGATCAGCATCATGTCCTCGGGGATGTCGAAGGGGCCATGACGCTCCCCGTTCACGTGCAAGGTCAGCGGCCGGCGGGCGGCGCTCATGCCGCGTCCTCGGCCGATCTCTTGCTGCCGTCGGCAAGCGCCGCCCGGATTTTTTCGGCCGTCACGGGCAGCTCGCGGAAGCGGTGCCCGGTCGCATGCGCGATGGAATTCGCGATCGCCGGCACGACGGCGATCATGACGACTTCCGCCATGCCCTTCGGCGGGTCGGTCTCGGAGAGCGCCGGCAGCACTTCGCCGGTCTGCAGCCAGACCGCGACGTCATGCGCCCGCGGCAGCGTGTAGCGGTGGAAGTTCCAAGTTCCATCGCCGGGCCCGTCTTCGTACAGCGGCATTTGCTCGTGCAGCGCGTGACCGATGCCCATCGCGAGGCCGCCCTGCAACTGGCCGGAAACGAGCTCCGGCACGATCTGGTTGCCGCACTCGAGGATCGAGTGATGATTCAGGAGCTCGATCGCCCCATTCGACGTGTCGACCGCGACTTCGACGAGCGTTCCAATGGCGCTGTAGTAGACGACGCCGGCATTGTTGCGCTGCGCCGGCGGGTAATACACGGCGCTCCGTTCGACGGCGTGGTAGCCGTTCGCGGTGGCGCGGCCCTTTCCACCGGACTTGCCGTCGCGCCAGCGGAGCGCCAGGCCGTCGATCGGCAGCTTCTGCGGGCCGCTCGGCAACGGGAAATCGGCAGCAGCCCATTGCCAGCGGTTGAAGGTGTGCACGATCGCGCCGGTCACGAGTCCCAGCTCGTAGAGCCGCTTCGCGATCGCCTCGAGCGTCAGCGGGGCGAGGCCGCCCGCCGTAAGCCGGCCATCGACCCAGCGCGCGTCCTCGCGGCGCACGGCGAGCGGCGCGAGCTGGCCGCCGCCGATCCCCGCGGACCACAGCGACAGCGCGGCCGGCCACAGGCCCTCGATGAACACGAGCCGCGCAGCCTCCTTCGTCGCATGGCCATAGAAATAGGCCGAATTGCTCGCGCTCGACGGCGTCGCGCGAAACGGCGTCCACTGCGGTTCGGACTCGCGGCGATCCTGCTCGTCCTGACGCATCAGCCAAGGATCGCCGGTCGCGACCATCGGCAGTTCCGGCCACTCGGTCTCCGCGGTCCGTATCTCGTCGGCCGGGCGGCCGAACCAGGGAATGCAGAGCGCGGCCTGGGCGGTCGCCATGCCGGTGCCGAGTTCCACCGCGATGTGCCGCAGCCGGATCCTGCCGTCGGCGGCGACCGAGACTTCCGCGAACGCAGCTTCGGCGCCGGTGCCGAAATCCTTCTGCACGCAACCGAAGCCGACGCCGTAGCGCTTGCCGGGATGGGCGGCCTCGTAGGTTTTCTTGCGCCCGTCGCGGTCGCGCCAGAGCGGATGCGCGGCGGCCTTCGCCAACACCTCGTCGGCGCGGAGCGCACCGCCCGCGATCGCGCCTTGCGTGTTCTTCATGCCGGTCCTGAGGACGTTGCGCTGGCGCAGCTCGATCGCATCGAGCTTCAGTTCCGCAGCGACCTCATCGACCAGCATCTCGGTCGCGCTCATGCTCTGCAGCGTGCCGTAGCCGCGCGCGGATCCGGCGTCGAGCGCGCGCGAAGCGACCACCGTGCTCGCGAGATCGCTTCGCGGAAAGTAGTAGATGGACTGCGCCGCCGTAGCCGCGACCAGGCAGACCGAGGGGGAAAAATTCCGGCGGCCGCCGCCGTCGCCCCGGAACTCGCCCTGCAGGATTTCGAAGCGGCCGCTCGCGCGGTCGACGGCGATCCGGTATTTCATCCGGAAGCTGTGCCGCTTGAGGCTCGACTGGAACTGCTCGTAACGGTCGTTGGCGAGACGCACCGGCCGGCCAGCCCCATAAAGACCGGCGACCAGCGCATAGAACGCAAAGGGATTGTGATCCTTGGATCCGTAACCAACCGTGTAGCAGGGATGGAGCACGAGACGCTTCACGCCGAACTTCGTCGCGGCGAGCAGCTTGGCCCCGTCCTCGGCGACTTCCTGCGGCGACTGCGTCGCGACGACGAAGTGGAGAGTGCCGGCCGCAGCGTCGTACCAGCCATTGCCGTTGTCCGGCTCGAAGGCGGCGGTATCGATCGACTGCGAGAAGTACTCGCGCTCGAGCACCAGCCGCTCCGCGGCCGGCGACTCGAGCAGCCGGCGTATCGCCTCAGCATGCGCCATGCCACGCGAATCGAGGGCGCCGCTCATGTCCGGCGTGGGCCATTGCGGAACCTGCTTGCGGTGGCCCGACGGGAAGAGCGGCGTGTCCTTCAGGCTCGAGTACCCGTCATCGTCGAAGGGCGTCTCGCCGCCGACGCGCACATAGCGGAAGCTCGCCCAGGGCTCGCGTTCGAGCGGACCGGTCGGTTCGCTCCAGCGGATCCAGTCGTTGCGCGACCTGATCAGCGTCTTGGCCGCGCGGAAGCGCGCGAAATCGTTCCAGATCAGGTAAGCAACCGCCTGGCCGAGGTACGCAGGGGTTTGCCCTTCGGGCAGCAGCAAATCGTCGCCGTAGAATGGCGGGAACGCGACGCCGTCGCGCGCGAGATCGGCGGCCGTGACGATGCGGTCGGGTTGCAGATCCTTCTCGAGCGCCGAGAGATCAAAGCCGGCGTAGACGCGGTCTGCCTGCGTCACGCGCAAGAGCATCGCGTGCGACTGGTCCGGTGGCCATCCAGGCAGATCGCGCGCGCGCATGTCGATGCTGAAGATCTTTTCGCCCGTGACCTTCGCGACGGCGTCGATCCGATGGCGAATGCGTCCCGTCGCCGCATCGCGGGCGAGCGGACGCAGGCGATCGTTCTCGAAAAGTGCCGCGAGCGCCTTGCCAGCCGGTGCCGCAATCGTGACGGCAATTCCCGCCACGACGCTCGACTTCAGGAAATCGCGACGATCAAGCATGTTGGTGCCGCGATCACAATGGTGCCGGGCCTGTCTTCATTAAAGGGGACGCTCACCTTTAAAGGTGAGCGTCCCCTTTGGAAAGTACGACCCGGCACCGCCAAAAGAAAGGCCCGCCGAAGCGGGCCTCTCGTCAGCAGCTCGACGAATGCTTTACCAGCGTCCGCCGCCGCCACCACCACCGCCGCCGCCACCCGAACGGAAGCCACCGCCACCGCCCGGACGACCGCCGCCACCAGGACGACCGCCACCAGCACCGCGCGGGCGATCCTGCGCTTCGTTGACACGAAGCTGACGGCCACCCATCGAGAAGCCATTCAGCGCCTCGATGGCCTTCGTTGCCTCAGCCTGCGGCATCTCGACGAAGCCAAAGCCGCGTGGACGGCCGGTTTCGCGATCGGCCGGCAGGGCCACGGACTCGACCGCGCCATGCTGCGCGAACAGGTCGCGCACCTGGGCTTCGGTCGCCGAGAAAGGCAGGTTTCCAACATAGATCTTCATGACTCAAATCTCTCGCTTTTCAGTAGAACAAGGCCGTGCGCGGCCATCTCGCGATGGTCGTTCTGGCCATTCATTACACGGCAGGAAACACGGTCGGGATCGTCTGGCGGGCAATAGCTCGGCTAGGGCGAATCTTCGAACAGCGGGTCCTGTCACCTCGGCCTTGCTGCATCCGGCATCGGAGCGCGAAAAGCGCTTGAAAATGCGGGAATACGGGCGACGGCCGGCGCGGAGAATACCACGACCGCCAGAGGGGTTCCATTTTGGCGCAATTAGGCAAACCGGCGAGCCGCCGCAGCCCCGGAATCAGTCCAGCCGCTTGCGGAACCGCGCGATCGAGAGCGTGAGCATCGCGGCCAGGAAGGCGGTGAGCTTCAGGATCTCCGGCTGCATGTCCGCAAGCGATGCGCCGCGGAGCACGATGCCCCGGATGATCTCGTTGAAATGCGTCAGCGGCAGCACCTGGGCGATGCCCTGGGCGACCGCCGGCATCCCCTCGAACGGGAACATGAACCCGGACATCAGGATCGACGGCAGCATCGTCACGATCGCCATCTGCATCGCCTGAAACTGGGTCTGCGCCACCGTCGAGAGAAACAGGCCAAGCGACAGCGACGCCGCGATGAAGAGCAAGGCGCCGAGGTAGAGATCGATGAGGCTGCCGGCCACCGGCACGTCGAAGAGCCAGTAGCCGAGCGCCAGGATCAGCGTCGTCTGGATCAGCCCGATCGCGACATAGGGCAGGAGCTTGCCGGCCATGAGCTCTCCCGGCGACACCGGCGTCGTGATCAGGAGCTCGAGGTTGCCGCGCTCGCGCTCCCGCACGATCGCGCTCGCCGTGAAGATGACCATGGTCATCGTCAGGATCACGCCGCAAAGCGCCGGCACGATCTGCACCGCGGTGCGCTTGTCGGGGTTATAGGCGACGACGATCTCGACCGGCCGGCGCTCGGCGGCGCTACCTGCACGGCGCAGCAGCGGCATCGAGCCGAGCCCCTCCGCGACGTTCTCGAGCGCGGGCTGGCTGCCGTCCACGAGGATCTGAATCGCGGCGCGCTCGCCGTCCGCGATCCGCCGCTCGAGATCCGGCGCGATGACGATGCCGACGTTCGCTTGGCCGCGCTGGATGAGCTCGCGCAGTTCCCGCTCGCTGCCCGCCTGCCGCAGCTCGCCCAGGACCTGGGTCGCGCGCAAGTCTCCGACCAGGCGCCGCGAAAGCGAGGTACGGGCCTGGTCGAGCACGGCGGTCGAGACCCCGCGCACGTCGAAGTTGATCGCATAACCAAAGAGCAGGAGCTGAATCGTCGGAATGCCGACGATGAGGCCGACCGTGATGCGGTCGCGCGCGAGCTGGCGGATCTCCTTCGCGGAAATCGCGAACAGCCGAGCGGCCCAGCTCATGCAGCGCGCTCCGTCGTTTCCGCTTCCCTGCGCAGTCGTGTGGCCGCCACGAACACGTCTTCGAGCGAGGCGCCGACCCGTTCGACCCGCGCTTCCGGGCAAAGCGGCGCGAGCGCGACGCGAAATTCGGCTTCCGGATCGCGCGCCTCGCGAGGCACCAGCACCCGCAGGCGATTGCCGAGCTGCGCGACGCTGCGGATCGCCGGCAACGACGCCAGCGCGCGCCGCGCGGCGACCAGGTCGTCGCATTCGATTTCGATCACGGCGGCGTCGATGTTGCGGGCGAGTTCCTTCGGTTCTCCTTCCGCGGCGATTCGCCCGCGATCGAGGATGGCGAGCCGGTGACAGCGCTCGGCCTCGTCCATGTAATGCGTGGAAACGAGGATCGTCGTGCCCCGGGCAACGAGCGCGAACAGGTTCTCCCAGAAATCGCGCCGGCTCTGCGGATCGACCGCGCTCGTCGGCTCGTCGAGCAACAGGAGCTCCGGGTCGTGGAGCGTCGCCGCGGCGAGCGCCAGGCGCTGTCGTTGCCCGCCCGACAGCGTGCCCGCGCGCTGTCCGGCGATGCCGGCCAGGTCGTAACTGGCGACGCGATCGCGAATCCGCTCGCGGCGGAGCGCGCGTTCGAGTCCGTACACGCGGCCGATGAAATCGAGGTTCTCGTCGACGGTCAGGTCCTCCCACAGGGAGAATCGCTGGGTCATGTAGCCGAGTTTCCGGCGCACGATTTCGGCGTCCCGCGGCACGACGTGGCCGAGCACCGTCACCGTGCCGCGCGTCGGCAGGAGAAGCCCGCAGAGCATGCGAATGGTCGTCGATTTGCCGGAGCCGTTAGGCCCGAGAAAGCCATAGATTTGCGCGCGCGGCACGTCGAGATCGATGCCGGCGACGGCGACCACCGCACCAAAGTGCCGCGCAAGCCCGCGCGCGCTGATTGCGGACGTCACGGGCCGGCCCGGGTTGCCGTGAGCAGCGCCTCGACCGGCATGCCCGTCGGCAGCTTTGCGGCCTCGGGCTCGGTCAGCACGATCTCGGCGAGAAAGGAGAGCCGCCCACGCTCACGCTCGTTAAGGGCGTAATACGGCGTGAACGCGGCCTCCGAGGATATGTAACGGATTTCCGACTTCCAGTCGCGATCCGTGCCGTCGATGCGCACGGTCGCCGGGTCGCCCGCCGCGACGGCGGCGCGCCGCGTCTCCGGGATATACACGCGCGCATAAGGCGCGCCGGCGGCGAGCAGGATCACGACCGGCGCACCGCGCGGCGGCCGCTCGCCGAGCTCGTACGGCAGCGCGTCGACGATGCCGGCACGCGGTGCATGCACGGAATGCCGCGCGACCGACAGCTCAAGCTCGGCAACCTGTGCGCGCGCCGCGGCCAACGCCGCGGCCGCCTGCTCGACGACTTCGGAGCGCGTTCCATGCACGAGCTCCGCGAGACGCTCGCGGGCCGCGCGCTCGTCCGCGAGTGCGCCGTCCTTCAGAGCACGCTGGCGGTCGAGCGCGCCCGCGGGCAGCATGCCTCCGGCGACGAGCTTCTCGATACGCTCGAACTCCTTCGTCTCCGCCGCCGCGCGCGCCTCCGCGCCCGCGACCCGTGCGCGCGCCTCCCGCACCTGTTCCTTGCGGGCGCCGGCGACGAGTTCGGCGTGGCGGCGCTCAGCCTGCACCGCGTTCGAACGCGCCTGCGCAAGCCGGGTCTCGACTACAGCGGGGTCGAGCCGCAGCACCAACTGGCCCTCGCTCACGGCCTCGCCTTCGCGCGCCGCGACTTCGACGATCGTCTCCTGCGCTTCCGCGATCAGCTCGACGCGGTCGCGCTCTAGCGTGCCGAGCAGCACTTCGGCGTCATTGCCGCAGGCCGCGAGCGCCAGGGCAATGGCTGCGACGGAAGCCGGCAGTCGCTGGTTCATCGATTCACTCCCCGCCCCCCGGTTCGGGCAGCTCGCCCGCCGGGGCTGTATTCGCGGATAATAACGGAACAATGCGCGCCCGATTCCTGCCGGCAATCCTGGCCTGCCTCGCGGCCGCGACGCCTGCGGCCGCCGCCGAGGGAGATGAACCGATGATTTCGATCGCCATTCACGGTGGCGCCGGCGTGATCAGCCGCGCCTCGATGAGCGCGGAGAACGAGCGCGCCTATCGCGCGGATCTCGAGCGCTCGCTCGACGCCGGTTACGCCGTGCTGGAAAAAGGCGGAACGAGCCTCGACGCCACCGTCGCGGCGGTCCGCATCCTCGAGGACTCGGCGTACTTCAACGCCGGTCACGGCTCGGTATTCAGCCACGCCGGCATCAACGAACTCGATGCCGCGATCATGGACGGCGCGACGCAGAAAGCGGGCGCCGTCGCAGGCGTCAGGCACATCCGGAATCCCATCGAGCTCGCGCGCCTCGTCATGGAGCGCACCTCGCACGTGCTGCTGTCGGGCGAGGGAGCGGAGGAGTTCGCGCTCGAGCAGGGCGTGACGCTCGTCCCCGGCAGCTATTTCTACACCGAGCGGTGCTGGAAACAGCTCGAGGAGGCGCAGAAGGGCGGGCCCGTCGCGTCCGTCGACACCGACATCGGTTACTTCGGCACGGTCGGTGCCGTGGCGCGCGACCGGAACGGCAACCTCGCCGCCGCGACATCCACGGGCGGCATGACCAACAAGCGCTGGGGCCGGATCGGCGACTCGCCGATCATCGGCGCGGGCACCTATGCCGACAACGCGACCTGCGCGGTGTCAGCGACTGGCAGCGGCGAGTACTTCATCCGCGCCGTGGTCGCGCACGAGATCTGCGCGCGCGTTCGCCTCTCAGGCGTCAGCGCAGCAGAAGCGGCGCGCGCGGTGATCCACGGCAAACTCAAGGAGATCGGCGGCGACGGCGGCGTCATCGTCGTCGACCGGGACGGCGCGCTGTCGCTCGAGTTCAACACCGAAGGGATGTTCAGAGCAGCGCGCGACGCGCGCGGCCGGCGCGAGGTCGCGATCTACTAGGGGACCTGGGGCTTTCCGGGCCCGCCCTTTTCCGCCGCGTGGCGGCGGAAGTATCCCGTCTTCATGTGCTCGTATTCCGCTTCCAGCGCGCGCGCTCAGCGAGGATGCGCGCGCTCCGCTCACTTCACTGACGCCCGAATCAGACCAGGGAACCGGCAGTATAGCGCGCCACGAATTCCCCGAACGGCAGCGTGTCCGCGGTCTCGACCGCGCGTTGCTCCTCGAGCGAATGCTCCGCTTCGGCGCGGAACTCGGCGAGCCGGCCGGGATTCGGCGGATACAGCTCGCGGAAATAGTCGCGGTGCATGCGCGACATCCAGAGCGCCAGCTCGAAGAACGACATGCCCTGACGGCGCATTTCCTCGAGCAGCCGGGCCGAAGGCAGCTCCGCGTGATCCGCGAGCTTGGCGCGCTGGAACGCGAGCGCCGCCGCGTACGGCCGCGAAGCTTCGCGGGCATCCAGGAGCTCGCAGATTCCCTGCATCTGGTCGAGTACCTCCGCGGCCCAGTCGGCGAGCACGAGCGGGCCGTGCTCCGTCCAGAGCGCAAGACCCGGCTCGCGGCCACGGCTCGCGACGAGCACGTGATTGGCCTCGAAACTCTCCGACAGCTCGTACGACAGCGGCGGGCTGTCGCGCAGCAGGCAGAGCGCCGCGAAGGCTTCGAGGAAGCAGAGCTTGCGCTGGTTCACGCCGACCGGGTCATAGGCGCCGACGTCGAGCGAACGCATCTCGACGTACTGCACGCCGCCGCGCAGGAGCGCCCGCGTCGGACGCTCGCCGGAAAAGGCGACCCGCTTGGGACGGATGAAGCTGTAGTACTCATTCTCGATCTGCAGCAGATTCGCATTCAACTGCCGCCATTCGCCGTTCACCTCGACGCCCTGCGCCTCGTACTCGGAATTCGGCGTGGAAACCAGGCGCGACAGGTCGCGCACGTATTCCTCGAGCGAATTGACCGAGACGTACACGCCCGCCTGGTTCTTGTTCCGGTAGCCGAGATCGCTCATGCGAAGCGAGGTCGCGCAGGGCGCAACGAGCGTGTGCGGGCCAGCCGGCTCGAGGCCGCCGGGCACGTCGCGGCCCGCGAAAAACGAGCGGCAGACCGCGGGCGAGATGCCGAACAGGAACAGGATCAGCCAGCCGTAGCGGCGGTAGTTCCGAAGCAGCGCGAAATAGGAGTCGTCGACGAAGACCTGGCCGCGCCGCTTCGATTCGTTCACGGCTTCGAGCACCGGCCAGAGCTTTTCCGGGAACGAGTAGTTGAAATGCACGCCGGAGATCGCCTGCATCACGCGCCCGTAGCGGTGGCCAAGCCCGACGCGATACACGTGCTTCATGCGGCCGATGTTCGAGCTGCCGTAGCGCGCGATCGGGATCTCGGCGTCGCCGCCGATCACGCAAGGCATGCTCGTCGCCCACAGCAGCTCGTCGCTGAGCTCGCGGTAGACGAACTGGTGAATGTCACAAAGATACTGCTGCAACTCCCAGGCACGCGCGAAGGGCGGCGTGACCAGCTCGATCAGCGCTTCCGAATAATCGGTCGTGATGTGTGGATGGGTCAACGCCGAGCCGAGCGCGCGAGGATGGGGCGCCTGCGAAATCCGCCCGTCCGGGGTGACGCGAATCGCCTCGCGCTCCACGCCTTTCAATCCGCCGGTCAGCACACCGTGCTCGCGCGAGTTCACGAGCCCCGCAAGCCGGCGTTCGAATGCGCGATCCAGGCGTATCTTGGGCATGGGCCGGCCATTTTGCGGCCGCCCGCAAACTTAAGGAACCACCGGTCGGATTCAGCTTGGTCCGGCGCCGCCGCGGGCGTAAATTGAAGTCCTGCGAGTCTTTCAGCCGCCGTTCACCTGCCATGAGGCATGTTGGAGCCATGCAGAGGAAGTTCGCCGCGACGATTTCACTTGCCGCGCTGCTTTGGATGGGCGCGGCCGCGGCCGACTCTTTCCGCTGCGGCACGAAGCTCGTCAGCGATGGCGACAGTACCGACAAGGTCGAGGCGCTCTGCGGACCGCCCTCGTCCATCCAGCGCCGCGAAGTGCTGCAACGGCCGATCCGATGGTTTCGTGGCCGTCCGTTTTTCACCTCGTTCGAACTCGTGCCGGTTCCGGTCGAGGTCTGGACCTACAATCTCGGGCCCCACAAGCTGATGCGCCGTCTCAAGTTCGAGGACGGGCTCCTGGTCGACGTCGAGACTCTCGGCCATGGCTACCACTCCGCAAACGCCGACTGAACTGCCGGCGGTATGTAGGCCGTCACGGACGGCGTCTGTAGGCCGACACGCCTGAATCGTCCGCAGACAGCGACACTTCAAATTGGAATTTTGGCCTCGGCGAATCTATTTTTCGCCACGAGGTGCTTATGGATCGTTCCGAACAAGCCAATTGGCTTCTGCATTACCAGGCGGTGCTAGTGAGCACGGCTGTCCTGGCGCTCCGTGACACGTCTCCCGCCAGGAAAACACGCGATCCCGTCACGAATGGCCACACCTGGCACGGCGGGCTGTTCGACGTCGGCGGATGGCGAGCCGCCGCCATCGCCGCCGGGGCCGTTCCTCGAGACTGAGACCCCGGCCGCCCCTGTTTCTGCGGGGGCGTTTGCCCCGCTTTCGATCCAGTGCGCGATCACGCCGCCATCGTGCGCACATGGGAGATGCGGCGGTAACGCCAGATCAGGAACACTGCGCAGGTGCAGAGTCCGACGATCAGCCCCGCCCAGATGCCCGACGGGCCGGCACCCTGCCGGATGCCGAACCACCAAGCGGCGGGAAACCCAATCAGCCAGTAGGCGGCGAAGTTGAGCGCCATCGGCACGTTTGCGTCCCTGAAGCCGCGGAGCGCGCCGGCCGCGCCGACCTGCAGGCCGTCCGGCACCTGGAACACCGCGACGAACAACAGGAGCCACGCCGCCAGCTCGCGGACGCCGGCGTCCGTCGTATAGGCGGCCGCGATCCCGTCCCGCGCGGCGAATATGACGAGTGACGACAGCGTCATGACGAGGCCGCACATCGCGATGCCGGTCCAGCCGGCATTCCGGCCGGCAACGACGTCGCCGCGGCCGAGCTGGTGGCCGACGTGAATCGTGGTCGCGGAGTGCAGCGACAGCGGGATCATGAACATGAGCGATGCGTAGCTGATCGCGACCTGGTGTGCGGCGACGATCTCGGTGCCGAGCGTGCTCATCAGAAGCGCAGCGACGGCGAAGAGCGCGCCTTCCGACGTCACCGAGCCCGATATCGGGAGGCCGAGCGCGAGAATCTCGGAGAGCGCCGTCCGGTCGGGCTTATCAAAACGCTCGAACAGGGCGAAGCGGCGGTAGATCGCCTGTCGACGCTGGTAGAAGTGCATCGTCGCGAGCATCGCCCAGCAGGCGAGCGCGGTCGCGATGCCGCAGCCGCGCGCGCCCTGGGACGGTATGCCGAGTCCGCCGAGCGCGAAGAGCCAGTTCCCGGCGATATTCGTCGCGAGGCCGACCACCGCCGTGTACATGACCGGCCGTGTCCAGCCGATCCCTTCGCTCGTGTAGCGGTGCGCCAGGAAGACCAGCATCGCGGGCATGCCGAAGCACATCGCGTACACGTAGCCGGCCGCGTGCGGGATTGCGCGCGCGTCGGTGCCGAACCATCCGAGCAGCGGCTCGACGCAGGCGAGCAGTCCGACGAGCGGAACCGCGAGCATCAACGCGAGCCAGACACCCTGGCGGAAGCGGCGGCCGACCTCGGCGTCGCGCCCTGCGCCGTAGGCATGCGCGACGATCGGCGAGATCGACATCAGCACGCCGAGCCCGAACAGCCAGAACATCTGGTAGTAGCTGCCGCCGACCGCGACACCCGCAAGCGGCTCGGGCCCCAGTCGGCCCGCCACGATCGTGTTCGCCAGCATCATGCCGGCGAGCACCAGGTTGTTGACGAGCAGCGGCCCCGCAAACCGCAGGATCGCGCGCGAATCGCGTGGAAAGGCATTGCGGAAGCCGCTGATGCTGGCATTCTACCGGAAGCAAACGCGGCTCATTTTTCACGGGAGAGCCCACATGCTGGTCGGATCGCAACCCCGGCGCGTTGCCGTCATCGGCGGCGCCCGCATACCCTTTGCGCGCGCGCACGGAGCCTACGCGAGCGTCGGCAACCAGGAGATGCTGACGGCGTCGCTGAAGGCCGTGGTGGATCGCTTTGCGCTCCGCGGCCAGCGGCTCGGCGACGTCGTCGCCGGCGCGGTCATGAAGCACTCGACCCAGTGGAATCTCGCGCGCGAAGCGCTGCTCGACTCGGGGCTCGCGCCCGATACGCCGGGACTCGACGTGCAGCGCGCCTGCGGCACGAGCATCGAGGCCGCGATCATCGTCGCCAACAAGATCGCGCTCGGCCAGATCGACGCCGGCATCGCGGGCGGCGTCGACACGGTGAGCGACCCGCCGATCGTCTTCGGCCGCGACTACCAGCAATTGATGCTGAAGAGCTTCCGGGCACGCAGTTTCGGCGCGCGCATCGCGCCGTTCTTCGGGCTGCGGCCCCGGCATTTCAAGCCGCACTTCCCCGGCACGGGCGAGCCGCGCACCGGCCTCTCGATGGGCCAGCACACGGAGCAGATGGCGCGCAGCTGGCAGATTGCGCGCGCCGACCAGGATGAATTTGCGCTCGCGAGCCACCAGCACGCGAGCCGCGCCTGGGCCGAGGGATTCATGTCGGATCTCGTCGTGCCCTATCTCGGCCTCGCCACCGACAACAACGTCCGCTCGGACACCAGCCTCGAGAAGCTCGCGAAGCTCAAACCCTCGTTCGCGGCGGATGGCACGCTGACTGCCGGCAACAGCACGCCGATGACCGACGGCTCAGCCGCCGTGCTGCTCGCGAGCGAGGAATGGGCGCGCTCGCGCGGCCTGCCGGTCCAGGCATACGTGACCTACGGCAAGGCCGCGGCGGTCGACTTCGTCGGCGGCGAAGGACTCCTGATGGCGCCCGCCTACGCGGTGCCCCGCATGCTCGCCGACGCAAAACTCACGCTGCAGGGCTTCGACTTCTACGAGATCCACGAGGCCTTCGCGGCGCAGGCGCTCTGTACGCTGAAGGCCTGGGAGTCGCCGCAGTTCTGCCGCGAGCGGCTCGGCCTCGCCGCGCCGCTCGGATCGATCGACCGCGCGAAACTGAACGTCAAGGGCGGCTCCGTCGCGATCGGCCATCCGTTCGCCGCGACCGGCGCACGCATCGTCGCGACGCTCGCAAAGCTGCTCGCGGGGCGCGGATCCGGGCGCGGACTGATCTCGGTCTGCACCGCGGGCGGCATGGGCGTGACGGCCATCATGGAACGGTAGATCAAAGGGGATTCAAAGGGATTCAAAGGGGACGTTCACCTTTAGCGTCAACCAAGCAATGACGTATGGGTCATGGGGGCTAAAGGTGAACGTCCCCTTTGAATCCCTTTGAATCCCCTTTGATCTACTTGCCATTAGTTGCATCTGAAACTAAATTGTCCCGATGAAGCGCTACATCGGTCACCCTCGTGTCGAGGGAAAGGCATCGCGGCAGGCGCATGCCGACCTGCCTCCCGGCACGTTCGAACGCGAGATGAGCAAGGAGGGGTTCTTCGGCCCGGCGGCGTTTTTCCATCACCGCCACCCGCCGACCGGCTGGTCCACATTCGAGGGGCCGCTGTCGCCGCACGCATTCGACCTGACGAAGCTCGACGCCGTCAGCGCGCATCCCTGGTCCGCGCCGGATGTCCTCCAAAACGCGCACTGCCGCATCCGGTTCTGGCGCACGGACGGCCGGATGGACGCGCTCGCGCGCAATGCCGACGGCGACGAGCTCCTGTTCGTGCACCAGGGCCGCGGCGATCTTTTCTGCGACTTCGGCCGCCTCGCCTTCGACGCGGGCGATTACATCGTTTTGCCGCGCGGCACGATGTGGCGGCTCGACTGCGCGGAACCGGCGGCGCTCCTCCTGATCGAGGCGACGAACGCCTCGTACATGCTGCCCGAGAAAGGCCTCATCGGCGGTCATGCGATTTTCGATCCCGCGATGCTCGACGCACCGCGCGTGGACGAGGCCTTCCTCGCTCAGCAGGACGAAAAACCCTGGCGGGTTGCGGTGAAGCGGCGAAATGCCGTTTCGACGGTCACGTTCCCCTACAACCCGCTCGATGCCGTCGGCTGGCACGGCGATCTGTCGGTGTGCCGCATCAACGTGCGGGACATCCGCCCGCTCATGAGTCATCGCTATCACCTGCCGCCGTCGGCGCACACGACCTTCGTGGGGAACCGCTTCGTCGTGTGTACTTTCGTGCCGCGGCCGTTCGAGACCGATCCCGGCGCGATCAAGATCCCGTTTTTTCACAACAACGACGACTACGACGAGGTGATCTTCTATCACGCGGGCGATTTCTTCAGCCGCGACAACATCCACCCGGGCATGGTGACGCTGCATCCGGGCGGCTTCACCCACGGGCCGCATCCGAAGGCCCTCTCGCGGATGCTCGTGCAGCCGAAGCCGGCGACGGACGAGTGCGCCGTGATGGTGGACACCCGCGACGCGCTCGAGATCGGTCCCGCCGCCGCGAAAGTGGAGTGGGCGGGCTACGTCGACAGCTGGAAAGGCGCCGCAAAATGAAGCTGGCGTCGCTCGCCGGCGGCCGCGACGGCCGGCTCGCGGTCGTCACCAGCGATTTGCAGCGCGCCGCGCTCGCCTCGGATGTCGCGCCGACGCTCCAGGCCGCACTCGACGATTGGGCGCGCACGAAACCTGCGCTCGAAGCGCTCGGGCGCGAACTCGAGGCGGGCCGGGCAGCAAGCAGCCCGTTCGACCCGACGCAGGCGCTCGCTCCGCTGCCGCGCGCTTACCACTGGGTGGACGGCAGCGCCTATGTCAATCACGTCGAGCTCGTGCGCAAGGCGCGGGGCGCGACGATGCCGGATTCGTTCTGGACAGATCCGCTCGTCTACCAGGGCGGGTCGGACGATTTCCTGCCGCCGGCCGCGGATGCGCCGTTCCGAAGCGAGGACTGGGGAATCGACTTCGAGGGCGAAGTCGCAATCGTCACCGACGACGTGCCGATGGCTACGGATGCCGTCAAGGCACGCGAGCACATCATCCTCGTCATGCTCGTGAACGACTGGTCCCTCAGGAACCTGATCCCGGCGGAGCTCGCCAAGGGCTTCGGCTTCTATCAGTCGAAGCCCGCGACCGCGTTCGCGCCGGTGGCCGTGACACCGGATGTGCTCGGCGGTGCCTGGAAGGACGCGCGCGTCCACCTGCCGCTCGTCGTGCACCTGAATGGCAAACCCTTCGGCCATCCCGATGCCGGTATCGACATGACCTTTGATTTCGGCGAGCTCATCGCGCACGCGACGAAGACCCGGCGCCTCGGCGCCGGCAGCATCGTCGGCTCCGGCACGGTGTCGAATCGCGATCGCGCGCGAGGCTCGACCTGCCTTGCGGAGCGGCGCATGCTGGAGACCCTGGACCAGGGCAAGCCGATGACGCCATTTCTTTCGTTTGGCGACCGCGTGCGGATCGAAATATTCGATCCCGCGGGCCGCTCCGTCTTCGGCGCGATCGACCAGCGCGTCGTGAAGGCCGCCTGATGCGCGCCCAGGACGACAGCCGGCTCGCCGGCGCGGGTGCATTGAAGCTCGAAGACCCGGCATTGCTGCGCGAGCAGTGCTACGTGAACGGCGCATGGCTCGATGCCGCGGGCCGCGCGACGATCCCCGTGCACAATCCGGCAACCGGCGCACCGCTCGGCACGATTCCCGCATTCGACGCCGCCGCGACGGAGAAAGCCGTCGCGGCCGCCCACGCCGCGTTCCCCGCCTGGGCCGCGAAGACCGCGAAAGAACGCGCGACGCTGCTCCGCCGCTGGCACGACCTGATCCTCCTGAATGCCGCCGATCTCGCGAAACTCATGACCGCCGAGCAGGGCAAGCCGCTCGCGGAATCGAAGGGCGAGATCGCTTATGCCGCCTCCTTCGTGGAGTGGTTCGCGGAGGAAGCGAAGCGCGTGTACGGCGACGTCATCCCGGGCCATCAGGCCGACAAGCGGATCCTGGTGCTGCGCCAACCGGTCGGCGTGGTCGCCGCGATCACGCCGTGGAATTTCCCGGCCGCGATGATCACGCGCAAGGTCGCGCCCGCGCTCGCGGCCGGCTGCACCGTCGTCTGCAAGCCGGCGACGCAGACACCCTACTCCGCGCTCGCGCTCGCGGAGCTCGCGGCCCGCGCCGGCCTGCCGCCCGGCGTGCTGAACGTGATCACCGGTCCCGCGCGCGAGATCGGCGGCGTGCTGACCGGCGATGCGCGCGTGCGCAAGCTCTCCTTCACCGGCTCGACCGAGATCGGAAAGCTCCTGATGGCACAGTGCGCGAAGACGATGAAGAAATTGTCGCTCGAGCTCGGCGGCAATGCGCCCTTCATCGTGTTCGACGACGCGGACCTCGACGCGGCGGTCGCAGGCGCGATCGCCTCCAAGTACCGCAATACCGGCCAGACCTGCGTCTGCGCGAATCGCCTGCTGGTGCAGGAAGGCGTCTACGACGCCTTCGCGACGAAGCTCGTCGCCGCCGTCAAAAAACTCCGCGTCGGCGACGGGCTCGCCGGCGAAACCGAGCAGGGACCGCTGATCGACGCGGCGGCGCTGAGGAAGGTCGAAGAGCACGTCGCCGATGCGAAGGCGAAGGGTGGCGCGGTCGCGACCGGCGGCCACCGCCACGCGCTCGGCGGCACCTTCTATGAGCCGACCGTGCTGACCGGTGTGACGAGCGCGATGATGCTCGCGCGGGAAGAAACCTTCGGCCCCGTCGCCGGTTTATTCATTTTCAAGTCGGAACAAGAGGCCATAGCAATGGCCAATGACACCGAGTTCGGCCTCGCCGCGTACCTGTACACGCGCGATCTTGCGCGCTCCTGGCGCGTGTCCGAGGCGCTGGAATACGGCATCGTCGGCCTCAACACCGGCCTCATCTCGACGGAAGTCGCGCCATTCGGAGGGGTCAAGGAATCGGGCACGGGACGGGAAGGCTCGAAATACGGCATCCTCGAATACACCGAGATCAAGTACGTGTGCGTCGGCGGGGTCTCCTGACGTCGGTCAGCCACGAGTGCATGTCCTGTGTTCAGGAACAGACACGCAGGCGTTTCCCCATAGTCGATCAAGCACTTGCGTGTGGCGTACATTGACGCCGTTCACAGTTATGTCATAAATCTTTGCCACGGGCAGGAACCCGCCCGTAGCATCCCGATCTGACTCTGCGCGCAGGATTCACGGACCCGGTCCGGCGATCCACGGCCCACCCCAGCGCCCGCGCGCAGGCCAATACCCTCCCTCACAAAGGAAATCAGATCATGAAGATCGTGAAAGCCATGGTTGCGAGTCTGCTGCTGGCAGCAGTGCCGCTCGCCGCCCAGGCCGAAAGCATGAGCTATTCGTACATCGACCTCGGCTATGTCGAAACCGACATCGACAATGGTCCGACCGCCGACGGCTTCGGCGTGCGCGGTTCGGTCGGATTCGCCGAAAACTTCTTCGTCTTCGGCGAGTACTCGAATCAGGACGTGCAGGGCGTCGACCTCGATCAGTTCGCGGTCGGTCTCGGCGGTCATCTCGGTCTGACCGAGAAGCTCGATCTCGTCGGCCGCGTTGGCTATATCGATGCCGAAGTTTCGGCTGGCGGCTTCAGCGTGAGCGTCGACGGCTACCTGGTTTCCGCGGGTCTTCGCGGGCAGGTCGCCGAAGACTTCGAGCTCGAAGGTCACGTGATCCATCGCGATCTCGGCGACGACGGCGGCGACGACACCGCGTTCTCGATCGGCGGCCGTTATTTCTTCACCGATCAATTCGCGCTCGGTCTGGAGTACGAGACGTCCGACGACGCAAACACGATTTTCGTGGGCGGTCGCTTCAGCTTCTGATCCGGTCTTGCGTCATCCGGCGGCCGGGGGCTTGCTCCCGGCCGCTTTTTTTCGCCTGCCGCCCTCGTTCCGCGCGTACCGGGCATCGGGTATCGTGACGGCATGGCGTGCGCAACCGGCGTCCTGGTCGTCAATCTCGGCACGCCGGATGCGCCGACCCCGGCTGCGGTCCGGCGCTTCCTCGCGGAATTCCTGGACGATCCGCGCGTCGTCGACCTGCCGCGCCTGCCCCGGCGCCTCGTGCTGCATGGCCTGATCCTGCCGTTCCGCCCGCGCCGGAGCGCCCGCGCCTACCGCGCAATCTGGACCGCCGCGGGCTCGCCGCTCCTGACCGGCACCCAGGCGCTCGCGCGGGCGCTCGCGCGCCGGCTGGCGGCCCTAAGGCCCGAGTCGCCCACTGTCGCCATGGGCATGACCTACGGGAATCCGTCGATCGCCGCGGCCTTGCAGGGACTCGCGGCATCCGGCGTGCGCCGCCTGATCGTGCTTCCATTGTTTCCGCAGTACTCGGCGACGACGACCGCGGCGGCGCTCGACCGGGTCGACGCCGCGCTCGCGCGCTGGCCAGTCACACCCGAGCGGGTCGTGATCGAGGATTACCATGCGGATCAGGGCTACATCGGCGCGCTTGCCGCTTCCGTTTCCGCTGCGAATACGCGTTGGGAGCACCTGCTCTTCTCCTTCCACGGCATACCGCGCCGCTACGCCCTCGCGGGCGATCCCTACGGCGATCGCTGCCATGCCTCGGCGCAGCTCGTCGCCGGCCGTCTGGCGCTCCCGCCCGGCCGCTGGTCCGTCGCATTCCAGTCGCGCGTCGGCGGCGCGCGCTGGCTCGATCCCTACACGGCGGACCGCGTTCGCGAACTCGCGGGGCAGGGACTGAAGCGCATCGCCGTCATCTGCCCGGGTTTCGCCGTCGACTGCCTCGAAACGCTCGAGGAGATCGCGATCCGCGGCAGGGCCGGGTTTCTCGCGGCCGGCGGCGAGGAGTTCGAGTACCTGCCCGCGCTCAACGACGACGCGGCGCAGGTCGAGTGTCTCGCGCGGCTCGTGGAAGAGCGCGCGGCGGCCGCGGCGGTGACGGCGCGATGATCGGCCGCTTCCACGAAATCAGCGTGCATGCGCCGGACATGCTCGCCTCGCTCGATTTCTACGAGCGCCTGGGATTCACCCAGGTCACCACCGGCGAGGCCTGGTCCCATCCCTACGCCGTCGTCGCCGACGGAAGGCTCGCGATCGGACTGCACGGCCGCGAGCTCGCGCAGTCGCCTCTGCTCGCCTTCGTGTTGCCGGACCTGTTCGATCACCTGGCATCGCTCGAAGCGCGCGGGATCGAGATCCTTGACCGCCGCCTCGGGGACGACGTCTTCAACGAAGCGAGTTTCGAAGCTGCCGGCCAGCGGATCCGCCTGCTCGAGGCGCGGACGCACTCGCCCGCGCAACAAGCGCCGGGCGAGACCTCGCGGCTGGGCTGGTTCGAGGAGTACCTGCTGCCGGTTTCCAACCTGAAGAAGGCCGAGCTGTCCTGGGAGCGCCTCGGCTTCGTGCCCGCCGAGGAAGGCGACGAGCCCTTTCCGCACATCGGGCTCACCAGCGATTCGCTCGATGTCGCGCTGCTGCGCGCCGGAAACCTCACTCGCCCGGCCCTGATGTTCACCGATCCGGACATGCCCGCCCGCATCGCGCGCCTCGCGGATGCAGGCTTCGAGATGGCGCGCAAGCCCCCGGGCAATCTCGATCCGACGCGCCATGCGCTGCTGCTTGCGCCGGAGGGCACGCAGCTCCTGCTGACGACCGCCGAATGATCCGCCCGGGTTTTGCCGCCGCGCTGCTCTTCGCCGCGCCCGCGGCAGTCGCCTGGGTGCCCTGCGATCAGAAAGGCATCACGCCGCCGGTCGCCATCCATCGCGAGGCGCCGGCCTATCCCGAATCCGTGCGCGCCATCGGGATCGAAGGAGCGGTCGAAGTGTCGCTGACGGTACTGCAGGACGGCAGTGTCGGATGGGTGCGGGTATTTCGCGCCGAACCGCGAGGCTATTTCGAACAGGCGGCGGCCGAAAGCGTGCGCGGCTGGCGCTTCGAGCCCGCGCGCGCGAATGGCGCCCCGATCGAATGCCGCATGCGCACCCGCGTGCGCTTTGCGCTCGCCGACACCGTGGCCGCGGGCAGCGGCGGCGGCGCGCGGCCGGACCCAGTCTATCCCGCGGCGCTGCTGCAGCAGCGCATCGAGGGTTACGCCGAGGTCGAATACGACCTCGCGCCGGACGGCAGCGTACGGAACGCGCGCGTCGTCACGGCGATTCCGCGTGGCGAGTTCGAG
>JBOHZO010000136.1:0-11822 GCA_050738555.1 Steroidobacteraceae bacterium
CTGCTCGGCCTCGCAATCGATCCTGCAGCACCGGCGCTCGCACGCGGGCTCCGCGGCCAGCAGGCGCTTCGCGAGGCGCGCGCGATGGGCATCGCGGAGAAGCTGGAGGCGGCCGGCGCGCCCGGCCGCGACGCGCTCGCGCGCATCCGCGCGAGCGGCAGCCTTCCCACCCGCATGCATTTCGCGCGCGCGCTCGTCGCGTTTGGCGCCGCGAAGGACACGGGCGCGGCCTTCGACCGCTGGCTCGGTCACGGCAAGCCAGGGCATTTCCCCTGCGTCTGGCCGACGCTCGCCGAAGCGACCGGCTGGATCGTCGCGGCAGGCGGCAAGGCGGTGATCGCGCACCCCATGCGCTATCCACTCTCGGCCGGCGCGCGACGCGAACTCTGCGCCGAATTCGCCGCCGGCGGCGGCCACGGAATCGAAGTCGTCACCGGTGGCGGCGGCGCCCGCGATCGCGAGCAGGCGATCTCGCTTGCGGTGCGATGCCGGCTCGAAGGCTCGGTCGGCTCCGACTTCCACGACCCGGCGGTACCATGGAATCCTCCAGGTCGATTGGCTAAGCTGCCGGGGTCGGTCCGTCCCGTGTGGTCGGGCCCGCCGTTTCCCGTGTCCGAGACCGACGCCGAGCCGGCATGACGGACGAAGAAAAGATCAACACCCAGCTGTTCGAGCGGATGCAGCGGCTGCGCGAATTGCGCATCGAGCACCGCGATCTGGACGACGTAATCTGTCGCCTGTCGCTCGACATCTATGTTGACGAGCTCCAGCTGCGGCGGCTGAAGAAGCGCAAACTGCTGCTGAAGGACCAGATCATGCGGCTCGAAAGTGAACTGATCCCGGATCTCAACGCCTGATGGATCGACTGGACTCCCTGTTCGCCTGGCTGCAATCGATCGTCGGCAACGCGGAGTTCCCGGTCATTGCCATTACCGTCGCCGTGGTCGCCGGCGGCGTCCTGTGGGGCAAGCGCTGGTACGTCGGCCGCTCGAACGGCGGCTATGTGCGCGGCATCCTGACGGACGCAGTGGCGGTCATCTTGCCCTACCTCGCGGGACTCGCGATCGTCGGCGCGGCGCTCCACTTCGCCGGCGGCGAGCCAAGGCCGGCGCTCGACACTGCGTGGACGCTGCTCGCGCTGCTCGCGTTCATTCGAGTCTTGATGTTCCTGCTGCGCCTCTCGCTCGGCAAGAGCACGCGCATCAAGGCCTGGGAGCTGCGCGTCACGCTGATCGTGTGGGCGCTGATCGCGACTCAATTGCTCGGCTGGCTCGACCCGGTCATCGCGCAGCTCGACTCGATCGGCCTGACGGAGGGCGCAGCGCGCATCACGATCTGGTCGGTCCTGAAGGCCCTTGCGACGGTGACGCTGTTCGTCGTCGTCAGCGTCTGGATCGCGCGCTGGATCGACCGGCGCATCAGCACCGTCCAGGAGCTCGCCCCGTCGACGCGCATCGGCATCGGCAAGTTCGCTTACGCGTTCCTGATCGCGTTCGGCATCCTGTTCGGCCTCCAGGCGTCGGGCGTGGATCTCACGGCGCTCACCGTGTTCTACGGAGCGTTCGGTCTCGGCCTCGGCTTCGGTCTGCAGGCGATCGCCGCGAATTTCGTCAGCGGGTTCGTGCTGCTCATCGACCGTTCCATCAAGCCCGGCGACGTCATCAGCTTCACCGGCACGACCGGCACCAGCACGACCGGCTTCGGGTGGGTCGAGGAGTTGCGCGGCAGGCATATCGTGATCCGCGATCGCGACGGCGTGGCGACGCTGGTGCCGAATCAGAATGTCATCACCAATCAGCTGATCAACTGGAGCTACGGCCATCCGCGCGTGCGGTTGCGCGTGCCGGTGCGCATTGCCTATCACGACGACGTGGAACTTGCGCTGAAGCTGTTGCTCGAGGCAGCCGACCATCCGCGCATCCTGCGCGACCCGCCGGCGGTCACGCGCCTGCTCGAGTTCGCGGACTTCGGCATGGAGATCGAGCTCCGTTTCTGGATCGGCGATCCGGCCGAGGGCGTCAACAACGTGCGCTCCGACGTCAATCGGAGGATCTGGGCGCTGTTTCGAGAGAACGGCCTGACAATTCCGCCCGCGCAGCGCGAAATCCGCATCCTCGAGGGCGGGAAATCCGTGTCCACGCTCGCACCACTGCCGACCAAGCCAATCACGCCGTCCGCGGACGGCCAGGATTGAGGGGATGGGCGGCGGTAAAGACCGCCTTGCCGTCCCCGAACGCGATTACACGCTCGCCTTCGTCCGCAGCCCCGGCCCCGGCGGCCAGAATGTCAACAAGGTCGCGACCGCCTGCGAGCTCCGCTTCTTCGTCGGCGCGACGCAGCTGCTCGATGAGGCCGGGAAAAAACGCCTGCGCGAGCTGGCCGGGCGACGCCTGACGCTCGACGACGAGATCGTGCTGGAGGCGCATCGGCACCGCTCGCGCGAAGCCAACCGGCGCGATGCGATCGGGCGGCTCGAGGAAATGATCGTCGAGGCGATGCGCGAGCCGAAAGTCCGCAAGGCGACGCGGCCGGGACGCGCCGCGAAAGCCAGGCGGCTCGAGGGCAAGCGGCTCCGCAAGAACGTCAAGCGATTGCGGGCGCGGCCGGCGCTCGACTGACCGTCAAGGGTCAGGCGCTGCCGGCATCAGGCGGCAGCAGGCTTGCGTGGCAGCAGCCACGCCCCCAGCGCCGGCAGCAGCAGCATCGCTCCCAGCATGTTGACCAGGAACATGAAGGTCAGCATGAGACCGACGTCGGCCTGGAACTTGAGCGGCGAGAACACCCAGGTCGCGACGCCGATCGCGAGCGTGACACCCGTAAAGAAGATGGCCGCGCCGGTGACGCGCAGCGCGCCGAGATAGGACTCTTGCACGCTCTGGCCGCGGTTCAGGAACTCCTGCATGCGGCTGAACAGGTAGATGCCGTAGTCGACGCCGATGCCCGCGCCGAGCGCGACCATCGGAAGCGTGTTGACCTTGAGCCCGATGCCGACGAAGGCCATGACCGCATAGACCAGTATCGAAACGAGCGCGAGCGGGACGATCACCATGATGGTCCCGATCACGGAGCGGAAGTTCACGAGGCACATGATCGTCACCGCCGCGAACACCCAGCCGAGTATCACGAACTCCTTGGCCTTCACCTCCTCGTTCTGCGCAGCCATCACGCCGACGTTGCCGGTCGCGAGCCGGTAGGTCACGCCCGGCGTCGGCTCGCTCTCGCGGTAGTCCTTGACCGCGCCGACGACTCGCTCGATCGTCTCGGCGCGGTGGTCCGAGAGAAAGAGCATCACCGGCATCACGCTGCAATCCCGGTTGAGGAGCCCCGTGCTCGTCTCGATGTAATTCTGCGCCTGCACGAGCTGACGCTCGTCGCGCGGGAGATTGCGCCATTTCAGGCTGCCCTCGCTCCATCCGGCGCTCACGACCTTCGACACGCCGGCTAGCGACATGACGTCGCGCACGCCGCCCACATTCGCCATGTGCCAGGCGAAGCGGTCGATCGCATCGATGATGCCGAACTCGATGCAGCCGTCGGGCTTTGTCTCGACGATCACATTCAGGATGTCGGTGCCGATCGAAAAGCGCCGGCTGATCAGGTTGCTGTCCTGGTTGTAACGCGAATCCGCGCGCAGTTCCGGCACACCCGCCTGGGTATCGCCGATCGGCGTCTCGCGCCCCTTGATCGCGCCCCCCACGCCGAGCAAGAGTGCGATGACGATGATCGCGGCAGCCGGCCCGCGATTCGCGATGCGCGCGAGCCGGTTCCACACATTTTGCAGCACCTGCTGCCGTCGCGCGACGCGCTCGCGGAAGCGGGCGCTGATCGGGACGTACGAAACCAGCACCGGCAAGAGGATCAGGTCCGTCAGGATGATCACGCCGATGCCGAGGCTCGCGGTGACCGCCATTTCGCGGATCACCTGGACGGGGATCAGCAGGATCGTAATGAATCCGACGAGGTTCGCGAGCAATGCGACGATCGCCGGCAGGAAGAGCAGCCGGAATGTGCGGCGCGCGGCCCCGTTGCTGTCGGCCCCGCTCAACGCGGCATCGCTCACCGCGCTGATCTTCTGCACGCCGTGGCTGGTGCCGATCGCGAAAATGATGAACGGCACCAGGATTCCGAGCGGATCGACGCCATAGCCCAGTATCACGAGCAGGCCCAGCATCCAGACCATCGCGACCAGCGAGGCGACGACCGGCACGAGCGCGATGCGGAGCGACTGGATGTAGATCCACACGAACAGCAGGGTCAGCGCCACGGTGACGATCGCGAAGGTGACGACCGACAGTGCTCCATCCGCGACGTCGCCCACGACCTTGGCGAAGCCGATCATGTGCACGGACACCGGCGCATTGACCGTCACCTCGACCTTGTCATGCTCGATCCGGGACCGGACTTTCTCCTCGAGCTCTTCCGAAATCGCGATGTAATCGACGGGCGCCCCGGTCTCAGGATCGGCGTCGAGGAGCTGAGCGCTGATCATGGCGCCCGAGAAGTCGTTAGCGACGAGGCGGCCGACGATGCCGGCCTTGAGGATGTTCTCGCGCACGCGCGCGAGCCCTTCCGCGTCCGGCTGGAAGTCCGAAGGGATCACGTCGCCCGCTTCGATGCCGCCCTCGACGACTTCCGTGTAGCGGGTGTTCGGCGTCCACAGCGACTGCACGCGCGCACGGTCGACACCTTCGATGAAGAATACTTCGTCCGTCGCGATCTTGAGCGCCTGGAAGAACTCCGGCGTGAACATGTTGCCGTCGCGCGCGATCACGGCAATCAGGAGCCGGTTCGCGCCGCCGAACTCCTCCTTGTGATCGAGATAGGTGCGGATGTACTCGTGCTCGAGCGGGAGCTGCTTGTTGAAATTGGTGTCGAGCCGGAGCCCCGTCGCCGCAATCCAGCCGAGCACGACCGTAACGAGGGCGAAGAGCGCGAGGATCAGCGTCCGGTGGCCGAACACATGCGGCTCGAGCCAGGCTGCAATCCGCGTGTCGCCGGAATCCTTCATGAGCCCGCGCTGCCCGGCATTGCGAGGCGCCGCACACCGCCCTCGCCCGCCACGATCAGCGCACCGTCGCCGGAAGGCACGACGGCCGAGATCGCCTTGCGGTCAGCCTGCTGGGTCAGCGCGAATGTCCGGCCGCCGTCGCGGCTGACGAGCATCACGCCGGCCATGCCGACGATCACGACGGTGTCGTCATCGATGCGCGCGCCGGAATTGAGGAGTGCGGTCGTGCCGGTCTGGATGGCGGTCCAGGTCATGCCGCCGTCGTCCGAGCGAAAGAGATTGCCACGCAGGCCAAAGGCGAGCAGCGCGTCGCCCGCCAGCGGAAGGATGCCGTGGAAGGAACCGTCATAGGGCGACGGCAGTTCGCGCCAACTTGCGCCGGCATCGTCGGAGCGGAACAACTGGCCCGCCTCGGCGCCCAGGTACACGCGCTGATCGGGGCCACCACCGAGGGCATTGAGGTGGAATTCGAATCCCAGGTCGACGTCGGCCTCCATGTCGTCGGGCTCCGCCTCGACTTTCGCCGCGCCGGCGAGCGGTGCCGGCTCGAATGGCTCCTGGCTCCAGACACTGCCGCCGTCGGAAGTCGAGTAGATCACGCCATAGGCGCCGACGGCGATGCCGCGAAGCCCGTCGTCGAACCAGACGTCGAGCAGTGGCTGCGCATTTTCCGCCTCGAGGTGGGTGGCCTCCCAGGTGTCGCCGCCGTCGCGCGTGCGCAGGATCGTTTCCACGTGCCCGACGGCCCAGCCGTTCTTCGAGTCGGCGAAATAAACGGCGGTGAGATTCGCGCTGCCGGCCACCCTCGCCTGGGTCCAGGTCCGGCCCGCATCGCCGGAGTACAGCACATGGCCGCGCTCGCCGACCGCGAACACGCGGGGGCCGGCCCAGGCGAGATCGATCAGCAGGGACTTCGGGGCGAGCGGCGCGATGATCGCCGGCCTTGCAGCGGGATCGGTCGCGGCGGCATCCTGCGAAAGCGCCGGCGGCGCCACGGCGAGGGCGAACGCCGCGAGCGCGAACTTCACTTCAGCGCGTGCCGCGCCTGGCGATGGCGGCCGGCGTGAAGTCGGCGGCCGTCCGCTTCACGTCGAAATTGACGGTGCGTGGTTCCTCGTTGTCGAGCCCGAGCGCGAGATAGCGACCCGCCTGCAGGTCATAGGTCAGCTCGAGTGTCGTCCAGAATGTCGGGATCTCGTAGTAATTGATCGAGTGCGCCTCCTGGATCCGCCACAACTGGTCGCGGTTGTCGTAGCAGTCGACGACCAGTATCTGCCAGGAATCCTCATCGACATAGAACGTCCGCCGCTTGTAGATATGGCGCTGGCCGGGCTTCAGCACCGCGTCCACGACCCAGACGCGATGCAATTCATAGCGCGCATGCTCCTGGTTGACGTGCAGCGGCTTGATGATGTCGCCGTTCTTCAGCTTGTTGCTGTGCAGCGGGTAGGCGTTGTACGGAACGATGATTTCCTGCTTGCCGACCAGTTTCCACTCATAGCGCTCCGGGCTGCCGTTGAAGATGTCGAACTGGTCCGATGTGCGCAGCCCGTCGGAGGCCGTACCCGGATTGTCGAAGGCGACATTGGGCGCGCGACGCACACGCCGCTGGCCGGGGTTGTACAGCCAGGCGCGGCGTTGTTCCTTGGTCTGGTCCAGCGTCTCGTGCACCAGCAGGATCTCGCCCGCGAGCCGCGCCGGCGAAATCGTCTCCTGGATGAAGTACAGCACGGTGTTGTCGAGGCCGGCCTCGGTCGCGCCGGGAAGGCTGTAGCCGACCATCGTCTCGTCGTGCAGCCTGACCAGGTTGTAGCCGCCCGTGCGGCTCACGGCCGCCTGGCCAATCGTGCGTTCGGCGGTCTCGACTCGAAAGCGGAGGATGTGGTTCCAGATGACTTCGAGCCCGGATGCCGGAATCGGGAACGGCACGCCAATGATTGCACCGGTCACGCCGTTGCCGGCACCCGTCAACTTCGCCGAAGTGGCATTCGCCTTGGTCGCGTCATAAATGCGCTGCGGAAACGCCGCGCTGCGATGCGACGGATAGACATTCAGGAAGTAGCTGCCCTTGTACGCCGTGAGGAGGGCCTTGTGGCCGGCGCTGAGGTTCGCCGCGTAGCGCGACATGTTCGAGGCGTCGATCTTGTAGAGCGGCTTCTCGTTCGCATAGGGATCCGGGTGATGGCCGCCGGACTTGAATCCCGGCGCGCCCGCCTGCGCCGCCGAGGTCAACCCGCCGCTCCAGGCCGGAATCGTGCCGGCGCCATTTGCGGCTTTTTCTCCGCCCATCGGCGTGAGGTCGGCGCCGAGCCGCGCCGCCTGCTGCGCGGTGACGCCCGCCGCCGCGATGGCGACGATGCATGCGGCGGTCACGAGCCCGGGACCGAGGATGTGTTTGAACTTCATCATTAGCCTGCCTCCGGCCCGAATCAGAACGAGTACTTGACCGTTGCCGCCAGGAAATCGCGATCGCCCAGCTCGTTGTAGCGGCCCGCGCCGCCGAAAACGGTGTAGCTGAGATCCACCTCGAATCGCGCCTGGTAGCTCCCGCTGATGCCGAATGTCGTCCCGTAGCGGCCCTCGACGAAGTTTCCGCCCGGACCCGGCGTCGTGCCGGACACGTCGTGCGCCCAGACGAAGCGCGGCGAGAAATTCCAGGCGCCGATCAGGCTGAGGTAATCGAGCCTGAGCGCCGCGCGATAGCCCCAGGAGTTCTCGTCCGCGAAGCGGTCCTGCGGCTCGAGCTCGCCGAAATGCCGCGCGGCGAGCGCATCGTTGCCGGAAACGGAGGTTCCCGGGCCATTCAGGCGCAGCCCCCTCCCGACCGGACCGCCGCTCGTCTTGTCGGGCATGCCGTCGACCTTCGTCATGCCCGCCTCGATGACCGCCACGAGCTGCGACGCGCCGAGCATCGGCGGAAACGCCTTGGTCGCCGTTAGCTGGCCCTGCCAGACGTCGAATTCATCCCAACCCTTGACGATCTGGTTGACGCCGAATGCGCCGAGCTGTCCGCAGCGCGAGAGCGTCGGTAACGCCGGCACGCAGGAAGGTGGAATCGCGATCTGCTGCAAACCAAGCGCCGCCGCTTCAAACGGAGTGAGCGCGGCGAACAGGACTTCGACGTCGTCGAATTGCAGCGGCACGTCCTGCCGGAAGGACACTTCGCCCTGCAAGGCAACGCCCGTCGTGCCGAGCTGCGTGTTGAACGAGACGCCGAACAGCTGGATGTCTTCGGGATACTCGGTGAAATAGCCGGCCGTCTGCGCGTATTCATGCGTCCCAAGGGACGTCGCCTGCGCGGCCACGCTGCCGCCGGAAAGTACTGTGTTGCCCGCGATCGTCGCATAGTCCGTCGCGGTCGCCAGCGAAAGGTTGCCGCCAGCGCCCGCCGCCACGCCGACGCCCTGATTCGCCGCGATCGCGACGGCCGATGCGAACGGCAATCCCGACGCGAGGCCCTGCGCCGTCAGGATGGACGCGACCAGCGTGCCGAGCGAATTGCCGATGCCCTGCTGCGTGCCGGTGCGGCCGCTGATGAGCGGCAGCTTGCTGTGATAGTTCACGAAGAAGAATCCGAGCTCAGTGCCCTGGCTGAAATCGGGCAGGTACCAGCGGAGCGCCAGGCCGTACTGGCCCGAGTCGCTGGCTTCGATTGTCGGCCCGCGCGATACGGCCTGGAAATCCTCGATAAATGGACCGCCGAGCGGCGTGAAGTCGGTTCCCTGGTCGGAAAGCGCGCCGAAGCCGAGGAAGACCTGTTCCCCGCCGCGGGGCACGAAATCATTGCTGGAGAAATAGGTGCCGACCGGTTCGGGTTCGGTCCGGTCCCAGTCGAAGATGCCGATGGCCTCCGCGGTCACGTTGTCGGTGAACCCGAACGAGACCTTCAATATTTCCTGCGGCAGGTAAGCTTCACGCAGCTCCGACCCCGGGACGCGGAGCGATGACACGTCGAAATGGTTGATCGCGTTGTTGATGCCGCCCTGGATAAAGGTGCTTTCGCCCCAGTTGACCACCTGGCGACCCGCGCGAACTTCGAGCTCGTGGCCCGTCAGGTTCCAGCGGCCGTAGACGAACGCGTCCAGCAATCGCACGTATGCGCCGGCCAGGTTCTTGCCCGTTTCGGAAATCGGGGTGCGGTCGGTCTCCGAATCCTCGACCAGGTCGTCATAGAGCGCCGAGCCGCGGACGAAGAGGCCATAAGACTCGCGGTCGACGGCGAACTCGCTGACGATCTTGTACGCGCTCGAGACACGTCCTTTCCGGTAATTGAGATTGCCGTCGTCGATGTTCGGCGATCGGCCCGAGCCCCCATCGGCGGTCGCGATCAGCCGCGGATCGCGGGCTTCATTGCGCCACGTCTGGCCGAAAGTGATCGTCGTGTCGAAGCTGCCGTTCCAGCCTCCGGCGGCGAAATCAATCGCCTGGGCCGCGCCTGGCGCCGAGAGCGCTGCGATCAGCATCAACCGTCGCATCGAGTTCGTGGTCATGTGGTTCCCCAGGGCCAGGACCGATCGGAATTTTGCGCAAGGATATATCAGCACTTCGGCTTTGCACTGCAAAACGGGGGCGGCGATCAACTGTGGGTCACCTGCAGGATGCTGTTCCGGATCTGCTCTGACAGCACGATGCGCGCGTCCTGGGCGACGGCGAGCAAGGCATCGTCGTAGGTCAGGCGGCCTTCCCCGTCCTGCCGGATGACCCCGCGCTCCCGCAGGAGATCGATGAATTCGCGGAACATGGCCCGATCGAAAAACTCCGGCGCCGCGACCCCGTACAGCATGGACATGCGTTGCGCCATCGCGACGCAGCGCTGTTCGAGCGCCTCCGGCGTCAGGGTCGATCGTCCCGAGCGCAGGAGAAGCGCGATCGCGAGGTAGTAGCGCTCGACCGTCTGGATCGTCGCTTGCGCCAATACCGACAATCGCACCGCCTCGGCACTTCCCGTCGTCGATCGCCGCCACATGGCGCCGTCCGCGTCGCGTTCGAGCAGGCCCCGCTGCGCGAGTGCCGCGAGCACGCCGTCGACGACTCCCGGCAGTTCGTCCTCGCGCCAGCGGAGGTTGAGTTCCGCGTGAATATACGGGTACACGCGCCAGACCAGGCGCTGGATGTCCTCGTGCCGCATGGCAGAGTTGTTGAGAAATGCGCAGGCGACGAGCGACGGCATCGCGAACAGGTGCAGCACATTGTTGCGGTAATAGGTCGCAAGCACCGCGTTCTGCTCCCCCATCCGCAGCACGTCGCCGAGCGGATGCGGGCGGCGCTCGAGCAGGCCCATCTGCTCGCCCGTCTTGATGATCGATGCGCCGTCGCTTGCGGCGACCGACACGTCCGGCGAATACGGAAACGCGCGCAGCAGATCGATGTAGAGCTGGAGCTGCCGCTCGAGGTCGCTCTCCAGCATCGCCTGGCGCGGCGCCGCGAGCAGCGCGACTGAAAGCAGGTTGACCGGCGTCACCGCGGCCGCCGCATTGATGCGGCGCATGATCTCCGCCGCGACTGCGTCGACCGCATCGCCAAACCAGGCCGGCCGCGCGTCCTCGCCGCCTGCGTCTTCGCGCCATTCCGGCTTGATCTGGTCAAGCGCACCATCCAGCAGGAGCGGCTCTCCGAAGGCGACGTACACGCGGCCGAGCGGCTGCCGAAGCTGCGGCACCACGCGCAACAGTCCGCCGACAGTCTCCTTCTGCTTCGGCCGGCCCAGCAGCTCGTCGATGTAGGTTTCGCCCTCGAGCAGCCGGTCATAGCCAAAGTAGGCGGGCACGTAGGCGACCGGGCGGCGCGTGTCGCGCAGGAAACTGCGCACTGTCATTCCGAGCATGCCGGTCCGCGGGCGCAGCAGGCGGCCCGTGCGGCTGCGGCCGCCCTCAATGAAGAACTCGATCGGGTGCCCGCGATTCATCATCACGTCGACGTACTTCATGAACACGATCGGATACAGGCCCGAGCCGCGAAAGCTCCGGCGGATAAAGAACGCGCCGCCCTTGCGCAGGAAGCGCCCGATTACCGGAAGGTTCAGGTTGACGCCGGCCGCGACGTAGGGCACGGCGTAGCCGCGCCGGTAGATGACGTAGGAAAGGAGCAGGTAGTCGACGTGGCTCCGGTGACAAGGCACGTACACGATCTCGCAGGCCGGGGGAAGGCGATCCAGGTATTCCGCATTCCGGACCTCGATGCCGTCGTACACCCGGGTCAGGAAGCGACTCAGGATGCGCTCCGCGATGCGGATGAACGTGTGCGAATAATTGGCGGCAATCTCGAGCGCATGCCGGCGGGCGATGCGCAGGCCGTCGCGCCGGGAACGCTTCGTGTCGCGGATTTCCTGCCGCACCGCCTGGCGCACCGCGCGCGTGCGGAGCACCTGCGCGATGATCGCGCGCCGGCGCGAGAGATCCGGCCCGAGCGTGTCGGCGCGCATGTGCCTGAACTCCGCGCGCATGTCCTTCAGGAGCCTGCGCGCCCCGCGCGCGCCGTCGGAACCGGTCGCGGCATAGGACTTGAGCGGGCGCGGCTCGCCGAATCGGATCAGCGTGCTGCGGCCGTTGAAGACGATCGAGAGCAGGCGTCGGAATGGACCGACGAGCGCCCAGTTCTCGGAAAAGATCAGCCTCAGCCAGGACTTCTCACGTTGCGGCGCGCGGCCCCAGTAGACGGCGACCGGCACGATGTCGAGTTCGAGCGCCGGATCGGCGCCCGATGCCGCGACCGCGCGCGCAAGCTCGGGCGGCGTGCGGCGATCGGCGCGCCGCCGCAGCACACCGGCGCGGCGCTCGAGTGCGACCGCCGAATGCGGCAGGTCGAAGCCGCGCAG
>JBOHZO010000137.1:0-49043 GCA_050738555.1 Steroidobacteraceae bacterium
TAGCGGCACCCGGGGCTGGGAAAAAAACGAGATTGTGTGTGTGTGTGTCGAATTTGGGTACCGCCGATCGACTAAGCGTGTAGGACCAAAACACACACCAAGGAGAAAACGTATGCAATTCATGATGCTGATGATTCCGAATGTCTACAGAGGCAACAAGAAATTCGAGGCGGGCTTTGTGCCCGACCCAAAGAAAATTGAAGAGATGACCCGCTTCAATGAGGAGTTGGGCAAGGCCGTCAAAATCCTGTCGCTGAACGGCCTTCATCCGCTCAATACCGGTGCGCGTGTCTCGTTCGGCAGAGGGAAGCCGACGGTGACTGATGGGCCGTTCATCGAAACGAAAGAAGTGCTGGGCGGTTATTGGATGGTTGAAGCTGACTCAAAAGAAGAGCTTGTGAAATGGGCGCTGCGGTGCCCCGCCGACGAAGGCGACGTGATCGAGATCCGTCAGATTTTTGACGAGGCGGACTTCGCCACCAAATAGCGGGAGGTCATCAGCTTCGTAGCAGCAGTTGCGGAGCCAGTAGATGCCATCGAGCAATCGTCAGCTCGCACCGATACGGGTCTATTCCGGAATCAACTGTTACCCATCAGTCAGGAAGGGCAGATTAAATCCGCGTACGACAGCTTGCGAAGTGGGAGTTCCGTCACGTTTGTTGCGCCACATAATCTGCGTGCCGAGATCGATGGCCCTATCGCGAATGTTGCTGACCAGTACTCCCGGCATTGTGGCGTCTGTCACATATCCTTTCACTTGGGCCTGACAGCATCTTGCCGTTAGCAGTTGCTAGCACCGCGACAACCGGCGGAATCGAAGCTGCGTTGCCTGGCATTGCCGACTGTGGCCTTGGCCAGCCACGAGGACCGAAAAATGGCAATCGTGATCGTTTCAGCCGGCACTCTGGCCAGCTCCAGGATGCGTACTTTGACGATGCGCAGGCTTGCGACCGTGGCAGGCGCGCTGACGATGGCGGGATTACTCGGTGGCTTCGCCTTGGGTCTTCAACTCAGGAATTCCTCCCAGGCCGGCGATGGCTGGAGCCACGAATTTGTGAACCTGGATTCGACGCAGCCCGGGAGGCAGGCCCTCATCCGTCAGATGGGAAGCCTGTCCGGTCGTTTGATTCGGCTCGAGGCCGCGGCTGGCCGTCTGGCCGAACGAATCGGTGCGCCACCGCCGGCAGCTGCAAACGCGACGGAGCTTCCGGCCCACCTCGCCGAAAAGCCGGCGGGCGGGCCGCTACTCGAGCCACTGTCGGGCGCCGGAACGCCGCTTCTTCGGCTCAATCGAGGTCTCGACCACGTCGAAGCGAGTCTCGACAAGATGGCCTCGATGGTCGCACGGCGCGACCTGGATCAGATGGCATTCCCCAGCCGGCCACCGATTCCCGGCGTCGTGATTTCGTCTGGATTCGGCCACCGGATCGACCCGTTCACTCGTCAGCTCGCCCAGCACGCCGGCATCGATTACACCGCACCATACGGTACGTCCATTTTGGCCAGCGCCGGCGGACGAGTTCGCCGCGCCGGTCCGTACGGCGCATACGGCAGGACCGTCGAGATTGACCATGGCGATGGTCTGGTCACCCGCTACAGCCACGCATCCCGGATCCTCGTACGGGTCGGCGACCTATTGCTACCCGGCCAGCCGATCGCGACGGTCGGCTCGACCGGCCGGTCCTCCGGCCCGCATCTCCACTTCGAGATCCTGCGCGACGGTACGCCGGTACATCCGCGCCTGTACCTCGCGAGCGACGGATCCTGACGACCGCTGTTGAGGATCGCGTCATCGACACGAACTGGCTTACAGGCGCGAAATTCGTACTCACTGCACCGCATCGAGGCAGCCGGTGGTGGCGGATTGCCGCAGGCGTGGCATTGCTGCTGTTCGTCGCCGGAGTCTACGGTTACGGGGGCAAACTATATGCAACCGCACGTGATCTCGCTGCGCTGCGCAAGGAGCGGGAATTTCTCGCTGCCGAAGTGGAGCGCCTGCAGACGGAACTGGCAGTGGAGAGTGCAACGCGACTTGAGCTCGAGCGGCAAGCGTCAGAATTGAATTCGCAGGTCTCAGAACTCAATGGCCATGTGAAATTCCTGATGGCCCGCGGGGCAGCTGGCAAGGGCGGCCAGTAGATTCGCACACGACACCCGAGGAAAGATCCATGTTTCGAAAGAAGAACACCATGGCCATCGACGCCAGCCGGCTAGCGGGCCTTCTGGCTCACGACACGTGCGTCCGAGGCGACGTGATGTTCGCCGGCGGGCTGCGGATCGACGGGCGGGTCGAAGGAAATGTCCTCGGCAAGCCCGACGATCGTGGCCTCCTGGTCCTGAGCGAAAAGGGGGTCATCGCCGGTACCGTCAAGGTCCACGATGCAGTGATCAATGGTCGCGTCGAAGGAGACCTTGAGGTCGAGCATTTTCTCGAGCTGCAGATCAACGCGCGCGTTACCGGCAACATTACCTACCGCATGTTGAAGCTCGATTGTGGTGCCACCGTAGACGGCAAGCTCGTGCGGATGGGCGAAGAATCAGCGGCCGCGGGAGCCGACGAGGACGTCGAGTCCAAAGTTCTCTCGTTCGCCAAGTCGCCCTAGTTGAGGGTGGGCTACGGCGAGACAGCCTTTTAATCAATTCTCTATTCTAAGCGGGCCACACGTTTGGGGTGACTGAGAGTTGGCCGCGTCCTGGGCGGCCGGGCCGAGAATCATCAGGCGCGTGGGCGAGAACTTCTTGTTGGCCCCGTGGACATTCGCCCTTGAAGCTAGAGGTGTTCGAGTACCGCCGCAGCGATGGCCTGCGCCTCCTCGAGTACCCGTGACCGCAGCTGCACGTGCACGCTCACGTCGCCTTGCTTGAGAACGTACAGGTCGGTCTGACCGCTGCGCTCTCCCCAGAACGCGGCGTCGCCGAGCCCCGGCAGATCGGTTTTTTCGAAGGTCTGCATGTCCCGCTGGAACCGATAATCATCCGGGGGATGCAGCGAGACTTCCGTGTAGCTGCTGATGCCGCCGACGCCCGATCGGTATTGATACCGGCAGCCCTTGCCATCGAAGCCCGGGTCCGTGGGCACTGGCGGCCCGGCAGTCTCCGCCTTGGCCGCCGCAGCGACTATTTCCGGCGGAATCAGTTCGCAGACGTTGAGCGCCGTGAGATCGCGCCCGGGTCCCTGCTCGACGAGTGAAGCTTCCGGCTGAGAGTTTTCCGGCGCGGGCGCATTGGCCTCCTCGCCGCCGCTGCACGCCGCCAGGCAAGGAATCAGCAGTACTGACGCGTAGAGAATTTTCATGACGTTGATTCTAGCGCCGGCCGTTGAGGTGTGACAGCGCGTCATCAAGTGCCGCAATTTCCTGCGGTCCGATGCGGCAGCAGCCTCCCACCATTCGCGCACCCGCGCTGACCCACTGCGGGGCGAGCCCAGCCAGACTGCCGTGATCGCGTGAACCGCGCCAGTGGTGCGTCCACCCGTCCCACTGGTCGCCTGAATTCGGATACACCACGACGGCCTTGTTCGAGCCGGCCCTGATCGCGCGAATGGCTTCGCCCACGATTTCAGGCTTGACACAGTTCACTCCGATCGCGACCAGGTTCGGAACGCGATCCAGCAGCCGTGCGCAATCGGTCAGTGGCTCGCCATGGGAAGTATGGATACCGTCGGAGGAAGTGAAACTCATCCAGGCGCGTGCATCGGGATATTGCTCAAGCAGCGCGGCCAGCGCGCGTGCTTCGTCGAGTACCGGTATGGTCTCGCATGCCAGGAATTCCGCACCCGAGGTGGCGAGCACTCCAAACCGACGGGCGTGAAACGCGATGAGCTCATCGACGGAAAGGCCGTAGTCGCCGCGGTATTCCGCGCCATCGTGCGAGATGGCGCCATAGGGCCCGACCGAGGCGGCGACAAACAATGGGCGGCGGTCCGCCGGATGATCGCAGCGATAGCGGGCGCGGGCGGATTGGGCCAACTCGACGGAACGGCGCAACAGCGCGGTGGTTTCGTCAGCGCCCAGTCCGAGCGCCGCCAAACCTTCGTAGCTCACCTGATAGCTGGCCGAGATCGCGCATCGCGCCCCGGCGGCGAAATAGTCGTAATGCAGCTGTTCGATGGCTTCGGGAGCCGTCCGCAGCACTTGCGCCGACCACAGCATGCCGGAGACGTCGTGACCGCGCCGCTCCAGCTCGGTCGCAAGCCCGCCGTCCAGAATCATCAGTTCGTCGTCAATTTCGGTGATCACGGACATGATCCCATTCTGGACTCTCCAATGCCCAAACATGCAAAGCGAACCCCGAAACCCCGCGTTGGTCACGGCGACGTCGGGTTGTCGCGCGCTGCATCTCGTGCGGGCCGGTTACGGCGCGACGATCGACCGCTACATCGGCTATTACGAGCCTAACGCGTGCCGCCGCGCGTGTGAGTGAGGATCCGCGGCCCAAGTGAGCCCCCGGCATTTTGACGCCGTGCGTCTTACAATGCCGTCCGCCGATGATCGCTCTCCTCGAGGCCCACCGCGCCGGACTGTTCCGGCGTGGCGAGATTAGGCGCAACGTCGTCGCGGGCGTGGTCGTCGGCGTCGTCGCATTGCCGCTCGCGATGGCGTTTGCGATCGCTTCCGGCGCGGAGCCGGAACAGGGACTCTACACGGCGATCGTTGCCGGACTCGCGACTTCGCTGCTCGGCGGGACGCGGGTGCAGATCTCCGGGCCCACCGGCGCATTCATCGTGGTGCTCGCCGGCGTCACAGCCCAGTACGGTATCGCGGGACTCCAGGTCGCGACGCTGATGGCGGGCATCATGCTGCTCGCGATGGGATTCGCACAGCTCGGCGGCGTGATCCGCTTCATTCCGAATCCCGTGATCGTCGGATTCACATCGGGCATCGCCGTGATCATCTTCGTGGGCCAGTGGAAGGACTTCTTCGGCCTCCATCCGGTGACAGCGGGCACGCAGTTTCACGAGAAGATCTGGGCGCTGATTGAAGCCTTGCCGAGCCTCGACATACCGACGACCGGGATCGCCCTGCTCGCGCTCGTGATCGTCGTGTCCGGCAACCGCCTGCTCGACCGGATACCGGGTCTCGGCCGCGTGCCGGCTCCACTGGTTGCAATGCTCGCGGCGACGGCCGTTCAGGCGATCTGGCGCTTCCCAGATGTCGCGACGATCGGCAGTGCGTTCGGAGGGATTCCGCGTACTTTACCCGCGCTGCAATGGCCCGAGCTGACGATCACCGAGGTGATTCAACTCGTCGGTCCGGCTTTCACGATCGCGCTCCTTGGCGCCATCGAATCGCTGCTGACGGCAGTGGTCGCCGATGGCATGACCGGCACGCGGCACAATCCCAACCAGGAGCTGATAGGGCAGGGGGCGGCGAACATGCTGGCGCCAGTCTTCGGCGGATTCGCCGCGACCGGCGCCATCGCCCGCACGGCGACGAGTATCCGAAACGGCGCAACCACTCCGCTCGCGGGCGTCGTGCACTCGGTTTTCCTGATCCTCGTGATCGTGCTGTTTGCGCCATTGGCCTCGCATATTCCGCTCGCGGCGCTGGCCGCGATCCTGTTCTTCGTCGCCTGGAACATGAGCGACGTGCGGCACTTCTCGCGGCTCCTGACGCGCGCGCCGCGTTCCGACCGGCTGGTGCTCTTGATCACGTTTGGATTGACCGTATTCGTCGACCTGGTGGTTGCCGTCAACGTCGGCGTCGTGATCGCGGCGCTCCTGTTCATGCGGCGCATGGCCGAAACCGTCAGCGTGCAGGAAGAAGTATTCGGAGGTCCGGAAGTTCGTGCCGATGGCGCGGAGCCGGCGCCGGATACCGCGCTGCCGTCCAACGTGCTGGTGTATCGCATCGACGGGCCGTTTTTCTTCGGCGCCGCCGAAAAGCTCGAAAGCACGGTCGAGCGGGCTCAGCTGCACGTCAATACCGTCGTGATTCGCCTTGAGCGCGTTCCTTTCATGGACGCGACCGGCATGCACACGCTCAGCGAGATCATCGAGCGTTTCCGGCGGCGCGGGATCCGTGTGCTGCTGTGCGGCATCCAGGAACGCCTGGCGCGCGCGCTAGCGCGGGCCGAGATCCTGGCGCTGGTCGGCCCGGACAATATCTGTGCCGACATGGTCGAAATTGCAAGGCGCGTCACACCTGCCTAGGCTGTGCGCCTGAGGTGAAGATCAAAGTCGGGCAGAACCCGCCGAAATCAGGTAGAATGCCCCGGTCTGGTGATTCCCGAGTATTGTCTTGCCTGGCTCGATGCGCCGCTTCGGCGCGCCTCCCAATCAGGTTCAGCCACCACAGAAGCATCGCCGAACCAGCAGGTGGAAATCCCCTTGCTGCCATTTTTCTTAAGTGAGTAATTCATAGTGACTAAGTTATTTGTTGGAAATCTTCCCTTCTCCGCGACCGAAGAGTCAGTGCGCGCCTTGTTTGCACCGCACGGCACCATCGAGTCGCTCGCCCTGATCAACGATCGTGACACCGGCCGCCCCCGCGGTTTCGGTTTCATCGAGATGCCGAGTGCCGATGCGGCCAAGGCCATGCAGGCGTTGAACGGCAAGAACTTCGAAGGCCGTGACCTCAAGGTGAACGAGGCCCAGGCGCGCGAGCGCAGTGGTGGCGGTGGCGGCAACCGCAGCAGCGGGAATCGTTACTGATTCCTGCGCCCGACCGGCGGCAGGCGTAACGGCCTGCCGCCGGACGATTTCCGCGCATTCATCTGAGCTGAATCCAGCGAGGGAAAACCCATGCGTATCGTGTCCCGCACTACCCGATCGCTGCTTGAACAGAAGCGCGAGAAGTCGCAGCGCAAGCGCGCGGCGGCTGGCACGCTTTCGAAGGCATTCCCGCAGGTCGAACAGGTCCGCGTGCAGTTGCGGTTCTTCGCGACGAAGGGGCCTGTTCCTGCGGCGCAGACTCACTTGCTGTATCCGTCGGCTCAGGCGTATTTCGAGTTTGCCTGCCCCCATGGCGACTGCGACGGCAGCATCGATCTGAACGGCGTCGCATTGCCGCTGCTGCGGAGTTCCGACTTGCAGGCCGATGGCACGCTGCACTGTTCCGGGTCGCGCACCGCGGGCGGGATGGCCCGCCAGCCGTGCAATCAGCGCGCCGATTACTGGATCACGGCGCAATACCAGGCGATCGCCAGGGCCACGGGCTAAGGCCCGATTCGGCTCGATTTGCAGGTTCCACCGCCTGGGCGGTGAAGTCACGTGACAATCGTGAAGTTCCTCATGTATGCTAATGCGAATCATTCTCATTCGTATTCACATAAGGAACCCGATGGCTCAGCCCCGTGTCCTGGCATTCGCGATCGCCCTGTCCCTGGGAACCGCCGCTCTCAGCGCGGCGCGCGCGGACGATGCGGCCGCCGTACCGACGCCCCTGCCAAGGGTCACGGTGACGGCCGAACACGAGTCGGAAGGTTACCTGGCGGATCGCAGCCGTACGGCCACCAAGACCGACACGCCGCTCCTGGACGTGCCGCAGTCAGTGAGCGTGGTCACGCGCGACCTGATTCAGGACCAGGCGATGCAGGGTCTCGCGGATGTCGTGCGCTACGTGCCTGGTGCCGGCATGGCGCAGGGCGAGGGCAATCGCGACACGATCATCCTGCGCGGCAACAGCTCGACGGCGGATTTTTTCGTGGACGGCGCGCGCGACGACGTCGAGTACTTCCGCGACCTGTACAACCTCGACCGGGTCGAGGTGCTCAAGGGCCCGAACGCCATGATCTTCGGCCGTGGCGGCGCGGGTGGGGTGGTCAACCGGGTGACCCGCCAGGCGAACTGGAACCCCGCGCGCGAGGTGTCGCTGCAGGGCGGCTCCTGGGACAACCGCCGCGCCACCTTTGACCTGGGAGATGGTTTGACCGACTCGTTCGCCGCGCGCATCACGGGCGTGTACGAAGACTCGGAAAGCCATCGCGACGGATTCAAGCTCGAGCGCTATGGCGTCAATCCCACCGCGGCGCTCGCAATTGGCGACGCCACGGTGCTTCGCCTCTCATATGAATACTTCAATTACGACCGTGTCGCGGACCGGGGCATTCCCTCGCTCGACGGTCGGCCGTTGCCGACCGACGAATCAACCTTCTTCGGCGATCCGGAGCTAAGTCCGACCAATGCGACCGTCAACCAGGTTTCGGCCGTCATCGACCATGACTTCAGCGAAAACGTGCGCATCCGCAATCGCACGATGTACGCGGACTACGACAAGTTCTACCAGAACGTGTTTCCCGGGCCGGTTGATGCCGCCACGGAAACCGTCCAGATCAATGCCTACAACAGCCTGCAACTGCGCGAAAACCTGTTCAACCAGACCGACCTGCTGTTCTCGTTCGACACGGGCGCAATCCGCCACGGCTTCCTCGCGGGAGTCGAGCTCGGCGAACAGGTCACCGACAATTTCCGCAATACCGGCTTCTTCAACGACGTGGATACGTCGGTTCAGGCGCCTCTCGACGACCCGACGATCTCGGTGCCCGTGACTTTCCGGCAGAGCGCGACCGACGCCGACAATCGCGGCCGGGCGACGATCGCCGCCATTTACGTGCAGGACCAGATCGAGTTGTCGCCGCGCTGGGAGGCGGT
Organism: Steroidobacteraceae bacterium; assembly: GCA_050738555.1. Classification (GTDB taxonomy): domain Bacteria; phylum Pseudomonadota; class Gammaproteobacteria; order Steroidobacterales; family Steroidobacteraceae; genus SCUD01. The sequence goes on from JBOHZO010000137.1 coordinate 8,591, forward strand.
GCTGGGGCTCCGCTTCGACAAGTTCGACATGGACTTCACGAATAACCGCACGGGAGACAGGTTCGAAAGTTCGGACGACCTCCTGTCGCCGCGTGCTGGCCTGATCTACCAGCCGGTGGAAGCGATGTCGCTGTATGCGAGCTACAGCATGGCCTATGTCCCGCGGGCGGGCGCGCAATTGACGTCACTCACTGTGACGAACCAGGCGCTCGATCCGGAGGAATTCGAGAACATCGAAGTCGGCGCCAAATGGAACGTTCGCCCCGGTCTCGCACTGACCGCGGCGCTGTTCCAGCTCGACCGGAGCAACGTGATCATTCCGGATCCCAACGACCCGAATGTCTCGATACTCGTCGACGGGCAGCGCACCGAGGGCTTCGAGCTCGGGGTGAGCGGCCAGCTCGGCGACGCCTGGAGCATCCACGGCGGTTACGCCTGGCAGGACGGCGAGCTGACGGAGGCGCTCGGCGGCAGCCGCCTGGCCCAGCTTCCGAAGCACGTCGCATCGCTCTGGAACAAATATGACCTGACGCCCGCCTGGGGCGTCGGCCTCGGCGTGATCCACCAGACCGAGATGTTCGCGGCCGCGGACAATGCGGTGACACTGCCGGAATTCACGCGCGTCGATGCCGCCGTCTTTTTCACGCCCAGCGAGCGCCTGCGCATGCAGCTCAACGTCGAGAACCTGTTCGACGAGGCGTATTACCCCAACGCCCACAACAACAACAACATCACGCCGGGCTCGCCGCTGGCGGTTCGAGCCGCAGTGATCATGCGGTTCTGAAGACGTTGATTTAGACTCGGCGGAGCGGAAGCACTGCCGGGAGCCGGGCATGACCAAGCTGACCTGCGGCCTGATCCAGATGGGGCTGAAGGGCGACACCTCGATGGCGCCGGATCGCATCCGCGATCTGATGATCGAAGCGCATTTACCTTTCATCGAAGAGGCCGGGAAGAAGGGCGTGCAGGTGCTCTGCTTCCAGGAAGTGTTCACGCAGCCGTATTTCTGCCCCGGCCAGGAGCGGAAATGGTACGCGGCCGCGGAACGCATTCCGGACGGCCACACGACGCGGCTGATGCAGGACGAAGCGCAGAAGCACGGGATGGTGATCGTCGCCTCGCTCTATGAAGAAGCGATGCCCGGCGTCTACTACAACACCGCGGCGGTCATCGACGCCGACGGCCAGTATCTCGGCAAGTACCGCAAGACGCACATCCCGCAGGTCGATCCGGGCTTTTACGAGAAATTCTTCTTCAAGCCCGGCGATCTCGGCTATCCCGTGTTCGCCACGGCCTATGTGAAGCTCGGTGTCTATATCTGCTACGACCGGCACTTCCCGGAAGGCTGGCGCGCGCTCGCGCTCAACGGGGCCGAGTACATCGTCAATCCATCGGCGACCGTCGCGGGCCTCAGCAAGTATCTCTGGGAGCTGGAACAGCCGGCATCGGCCGCGGCCAACGGCATCTTCATTGGCGCGATCAACCGCATCGGCAAGGAAGAGCCCTGGGCCGCGAAGATGGGCGAGTTCTACGGCTCGAGCTACATCGTCAACCCGCGAGGCAAGATCGAGGCGCAAGCGAGCTACGACAAGGACGAGCTGCTGGTGCACACGATCGACCTCGACATGATCCGAGAGGTCAGGAACACCTGGCAGTTCTTCCGCGACCGCCGGCCGGAGACCTACGGGCCCCTGGTCTGAGTCCATGGCGGAGCTGAAAACCGTCAGCCAGGCCGTCGCGGTCAACGGTTTCATCGAACTCGATCCTGGCACCGACGTCACGACGAGCCCGCGCTACAACCCGGACATCGCGCCGACCCGCGTCCGCCAGCGCACCTGGAATCACGGGCACATCGCGGCGCTCTGGATCGGCATGTCGATCTGCGTGCCGACCTACACGCTGGGCGGCGTGCTGACGGCCTATTTCGGGCTCTCCGTCGTCGAGGCGCTCTGGACGATACTGATCGCGAATATCGTGATCCTGATCCCGCTCACGCTGAACGCGTTTCCCGGCACCAAGTACGGCATTCCGTTTCCGGTGCTGCTGCGATCGTCCTTCGGCATCATCGGCTCCAACGTGCCGGCGCTGATCCGCGCGCTGATCGCCTGCGGCTGGTTCGGGATCCAGACGATGTTCGGCGGAATCGCGGTTCATCTCCTCTTGTCCGCGCTGTCCGATTCCTGGGCCGCGCTCGGCGGCAAGGGCGAGGTCGCCGGCTTCTTCATCTTCTGGATTGCGAACGTCTGGGTCGTGATTCGCGGCTCGGAGTCGATCAAGCGGCTGGAGGTGTTCGCAGCGCCGATGCTGATGGCGGTCGGGGCCGGACTCATCCTCTGGGCCTGGCCGCAGGCCTCCGTTGCGGAGCTGATTGCACGCCCGCCGAATCGCCCGGCCGACGCGCCGCTCGCGGGTTACTTCTTCGCGGGACTCACGGCCATGGTCGGCTTCTGGGCGACGCTCTCGCTCAATATCCCGGATTTCAGCCGCTTCGCCGATTCGCAGAAGAGCCAGATCGTCGGCCAGATCCTCGGCCTGCCGCTCACCATGTTCCTGTTTGCGGGACTCGGTGTCCTGATGACGGCGGCGTCCGCCGGCCTCGTCGGACAGACGGTCTCGGACCCGATCACGCTCATCGGTCTCATCGACAATCCGTTCTGGACCGTCGTCTCGATGCTCGTGATCATTCTCGCGACCATCTCGACCAACACGGCGGCGAATGTCGTCTCGCCCACGAACGACTTCCAGAATGCCGCGCCGCGGCTGATCAACCAGACGAAGGGCGTGCTACTCACGGGCGCGATCGGCATCCTGCTGATGAGCTGGGAGCTCCTGAAGAACATGGGATGGCTCGAGTCCGACGTGAGCGTCGAGAGCCTCTACTCAAACTGGCTGATCGGCTATTCGAGCCTGCTCGGCCCGATTGCGGGCATCATGATCACGGATTATTTCATCGTTCGCCGCCAGAGGCTCGATCTCGCGGGTCTTTACAAGGATGACGGCCCGTATCCGGCCTGGAACCTCCCGGGTTTCGTCGCGTTCCTGGCGCCGGTCACCCTGACCGTCGTCGCGATCGCGACCGGGCGTCTGGGATGGTTCTACGACTACGGCTGGTTCACCGGCTCGCTGCTCGGCGGATTGCTCTATTATCTTCTGAGCAGGAAGAGGTAGCCCGCTTGGCACTGCTGATACGGGGCGGCACGGTGGTAACGGCGGACGAGACCGTTCGCGCCGACGTGCTCTGTGACGGCGGCCGCATCGTCCAGATCGGCCCGAAGATCGACGCGCCCCGCGAAACTGAAATCATCGATGCAGGGTCCCAGTACGTGATGCCGGGCGGCATTGACCCGCACACGCACATGCAGCTTCCTTTCATGGGCACGGTCGCGAGCGACGATTTCTACACCGGCACCGCGGCGGGCCTCGCCGGCGGCACGACGATGATCATCGACTTCGTCATTCCGAATCCGCAGCAGAACATCATGGAGGCGTACCGCCAATGGCGCGGGTGGGCCGAGAAGGCCTGCGCCGACTATTCCTTCCATGTCGCGATCACCTGGTGGGACGAGTCGGTCAGCCGCGACATGGAAACGCTCGTGCGCGATCACGGCGTCAACAGCTTCAAGCACTTCATGGCCTACAAGGGCGCGATCATGGCCGATGACGAGACGCTGGTGAACAGTTTCTCGAAGGCGATCACGCTCGGTGCGATCGTCACCGTGCATGCCGAGAACGGCGAGCTCGTGTACGCGCTCCAGGACCGCATATTCCGGCAGGGCATTACCGGTCCCGAGGGGCATCCGCTCTCCCGGCCGCCGGAAGTGGAAGGAGAGGCCGCGAATCGCGCGATCCGGATCGCCGAGGTGCTCCGCGTTCCGCTCTACGTCGTGCACGTGTCCTGCCGCCAGGCGCTCGAGGCGATCACGCGGGCGCGGAACGAGGGGCAGCGCGTGTTCGGCGAGGCTCTCGCTGGACACCTGTTGATCGACGACTCGGTGTATCGCGATCCGGACTTCACGCGTGCCGCGGCGCATGTGATGAGCCCGCCATTCCGGTCCGCCGAGCACCAGGCCGCGCTCTGGCGCGGCCTGCAGTCGGGCAACCTGCAGACGACTGCGACGGATCATTGTTGCTTCTGTGCGCCGCAGAAGGCGGCCGGCCGCGACGATTTCCGCAAGATCCCGAATGGCACGGCGGGCATCGAGAACCGGTTGGAAGTCCTCTGGCACCACGGCGTCGGCACGGGCAGGCTCACGAAGAACGAGTTCGTGCGCGTGACCTCGACGAATGCCGCCCAGATATTCAACATCTATCCGCGGAAGGGCAGCATCTCGGTCGGCGCGGACGCGGACCTCGTGGTCTGGGATCCGAAAGGCAGCAAGACGATCTCCGCGAAGACGCACCGCCAGAACGTCGACTACAACATTTTCGAAGGCATGACGGTCGAGGGACGCGCGTCGCACACCGTGAGCGCGGGCAAGGTCGTCTACGCCGATGGGGAACTGCGCGCCGAGCGCGGCGCGGGGAGGCACGTGGACCGGCCTCCGTATCCCCCGTACTACGAAGCCGTGAAGAAACAGGCGGAACTCGCGCGGCCGAATGCGGTCAAGCGCCCGCGCGGGTGACCGGCAGCCATGTCGCGCCCAGTGATCTCGACCGGCAGCGCTCCCGACATCGCGCCGGGCCGGCTGACCGCCGCCGATATCGAGCGCAATTTCGCGGACCTGCATCCGCCGCTGTCGAAGTCGGAGGCGCTGATCGCCGCGGATCGCTGCTATTTCTGCTTCGCGGCGCCATGCACCGCCGCCTGTCCGACGGCAATCGACATTCCGCGTTTCATCCAGTCGATACGCAGCGGCGACATCGAGGGCGCCGCGTACGCGATCCTTTCCGAGAACATCATGGGCGGCATGTGCGCGCGCGTCTGCCCGACGGAAGTGCTCTGCGAAGAAGCCTGCGTGCGGAATGTCCACGAGGAAAAGCCGGTCGACATCGGTCTGCTGCAGCGTCACGCGACCGATCCGATCATCGATGCAGGCACGCAACTCTTCCCGCGTGCCGCGTCTTCGGGCAAGCGCGTCGCCGTCGTCGGCGGCGGGCCGGCGGCGCTGTCCTGCGCACACCGGCTGGCCTGGCTGGGTCACGAGATCACGATTTTCAGTCGCGACGGCAAGCTCGGCGGCCTGAACGAATACGGCATCGCGGCCTACAAAACCGTGGACGACTTTGCGCAGCGCGAAGTCGCATACATCCTGGGCATCGGCGGGATCGAAGTGCGCGCAGGCAACGCGCTCGGCCGGGACCTCTCGCTCGCGAAATTGTGCCGCGAGTTCGACGCGGTGTTCCTGGCCGTCGGACTCGCCGGGGTCAATCGGCTAGGCCTCGAATCGGAAGACCTGCCGGGCGTGCTCGACGCCGTCCGCTACATTGCGCAACTCCGCCAGGCCCCGGACAAATCGCAGTTGCCGGTCGGCCGGCGCGTCGTCGTCATCGGCGGCGGCATGACGGCCATCGACGTCGCGGTGCAGTGCAAGCGCTTGGGCGCCGACGACGTGACGATCGTCTATCGCCGCGGCAAGGAGCAGATGGGCGCCAGCCGGTTCGAGCAGGACCTGGCCCGGAGCGGCGGCGTGCGCATCAAGGACTGGGCGAGGCCGGTGCGGCTGGTCGGGAAGGGATTTGTGACGCGGGTGGAATTCGAAACCACGCGTGAAGGCGCGGATCGGCGGCTTGAAGGGACGGGCGAGACCTTCGCCATGAACGCCGACGTCGTTTTCAAGGCGATCGGCCAGGAGATCGCGTGGAATGAACTGGGGGCTGCAAGCGCCATACTTCGCGAGGCGGATGGGCGCATCGCAGTGGACGCGAACCGAAAAACGTCGCTCGATAATGTCTGGGCCGGAGGCGACTGCGCTGCGGGCGGCAAGGACCTGACGGTGACCGCGGTGCAGGATGGAAAGCTCGCGGCGAAGGCGATCGACGAGTATCTGAAATCAGGCGGGTGAGCCATGAACAGACCCGGAAATGGAAACGGCGCGATCGACCTGGCATCCGAATTCCTCGGCATCCGTTCGCCGAACCCGTTCTGGCTCGCCTCGGCGCCGCCGACCGACAAGGCCTACAACGTCAATCGCGCCTTCGAAGCGGGCTGGGGTGGCGTCGTCTGGAAAACGCTCGGCGAGGATCCTCCGATCGTCAATGTCAACGGGCCGCGATATGGCGCGATCCACTCGAATGACCGCCGGGTCATCGGGTTCAACAATGTCGAGCTGATCACCGACCGGCCGCTAGAGACAAACCTGAAAGAGATCCGCCAGATCAAGCGCGACTGGCCGGACCGGGCTGTCGTCGTCTCGGTCATGCTGCCGATGAAGCCGGAGACCTGGGCGAAGTACGTGCCGATGATCGAGGACACGGGCGCCGACGCTCTGGAGCTCAACTTCGGTTGCCCGCACGGCATGTCGGAGCGCGGCATGGGCTCCGCGGTCGGGCAGGTCCCCGAATACATCCAGCAGGCGACCGAATGGTGCAAGGCCGTGGCGCGCGTGCCGGTCGTGATCAAGCTGACGCCGAACGTCACGAATATCCTGGGCCCCGCGAAGGCGGCGAAGGACGGCGGGGCCGACGCGGTTTCGCTGATCAACACGCTGAACTCGATCATGCGCGTCGACTACGACACCCTGACGATGTACCCGGCGACGGATGGCAAGGGTTCTCATGGCGGCTATTGCGGGCCGGCGGTCAAGCCGATTGCGCTCCACATGGTCGCGGAGATCGCGCGCAATCCGGCGACTCGAGGGCTTCCGATTTCCGGGATCGGCGGCATCACGGACTGGCGCGACGCGGTCGATTTCCTCGCGCTCGGCGCGAGCAATGTCCAGGTGTGCACGGCGGCCATGGTCTATGGCTTCAAGATCATCGACGACCTGCGGAGTGGCCTGAGCCATTTTCTGAGGGACAAGGGCATGAAAAGCGTCGCGGAACTGGTCGGCCGCGCCGTCCCCTCGGTGACGGATTGGCAGTACCTCAACCTGAACTACGTGGTGAAGGCCCGGATCAACCAGGACCTCTGCATCCAGTGCGGCCGCTGCCATATCGTCTGCGAAGACGCTGCCCACCAGGCGATCACCCACACGGTGAACGGCGAGCGGCGCTTCGAGGTCATCGATGAGGAATGCGTCGGATGCAATCTCTGCGTGAGCGTCTGCCCGGTCGTCGACTGCATCACGATGGAGCGGTTGACGGAGGGCGTCGACACCCGCACGGGCCGTCCGATCGATAACAGGCAATCGGACTGGACCGCGCATCCCAACAATCCGATGCGCCGGCCGGCTGGATGAGCCCGGATTACGCCGCGATGCTCGCGGTCGCGATCGAGGAAGCGCGCACCGGACTCGCGGAAGGCGGTATCCCGATCGGCGCGGCCCTATTCGATGCGGGCGGGCGATTGATCGGGCGCGGCCGGAATCGACGGGTCCAGGAGGGCGATCCCTCCGTCCACGGCGAAACCGACGCCTTTCGCAAGGCCGGCCGGCAGACGTCTTACAAGGACAAGGTCATGGCCACGACGCTCGCACCCTGCTGGTACTGCAGCGGCCTGGTGCGGCAGTTCGGCATCGGGACTGTCGTGGTCGGCGAATCGGTCAATTTCGCAGGCGGGATCGGCTGGCTGCGGGAAAACGGGGTGTGCGTCATCGACCTGCGCTCCGCCGAATGTGTCGACATGCTGGCCAGCTACATTCGCGACCATCCCGGCGTCTGGAACGAGGACATCGGCCGGGAATAGCCACTGTTCGCGGCAGCAACTATGATCGTCACCACTTAAACGCCGGACAGGGGGATCTCGCAGTGCACAAGAAAAACCTGGCGCTCATCGTGAGCGCAATGCCGATCGGGGGCCTGCTGGCCGCACAATCTGCCATCGCACAGGAAACGTCCTTCGAGCCGGTCATCGTGACGGCCCAGAAGCGCGAACAGAGCATCTACGACGTTCCGGTGGCGATCAGCGCGTTTTCGGCCGAGACCATCGAAAAGCAGGGCATATCGGACCTGACGGACATCGGCAAGTTCGTGCCGAATCTGAATGTCACGGGTTTCTCGGCAGGCCACACGGCTTCGGCCAATCCCTTCATTCGCGGCATCGGCTTGCAAGACCATCTGATCACCACGGATCCGGGTGTCGGCGTCTATGTCGACGGGGTCTACCTGGGCCGCCAGGTGGGCCAGAACTGGAGCCTTGCCAACATCGAGCGCGTCGAAGTGCTCCGCGGACCGCAGGGTACCCTGTACGGGCGGAACTCGATCGGCGGCGCCATCAACATCATCACCCGACAGCCCGGCGACGAGGACGGCGGCCGCGTGTCGCTGACCGCCGGTTCGCGGGGCCGGCTGAATGCCGATTTTTACACGAACATGAGTTTCTCGGATCAGCTCGCGATGTCGCTGACGGGCGCCTTCCAGCATCGCGACGGGCTGGGCAAGTTCCTGATGCTCGAGAACCCGCGCAAGGAAGTGGGCGAAGTCGAGGACGTTGCGGCGCGAGTTGCGCTCAAGTGGTCGCCGAATGATCGCCTGTCCTTCCTGCTCGCCGCGGACAAGAACGAGGGCGACAACGGCCTCCGGCCCTACGACACGCTGATCGACGAGCTGCCGAACGGGGCTGTCTTTGCCGCCGGTTACCGCAATGCGGACACAGCCGCGAATCCGTACAACAACAATACGGGGCAGGAATCGCAGATCGCCGTGACGAACGAAGCCAGGGGCGTGTCGTTGACCGTGGATTTCCAGGTCAACGACGACGTAGCCGCCAAGCTCCTGCTGAGCGACCGGGAATCCGACTACAAGGCAGGTCTGGACGACGACGGTTTCTTCGACGATTTCCTGAGCTTTCCGGAAAGGGGCTTCGCCGACCAGCAGTCGGCGGAGCTGCAGGTCACCGGCAAGTACGGCGCCTGGGATTATGTCGGCGGCCTCTACTGGTTCGAGGAAGAGGGCACGAATATCCAGGACCCGACCATCTTCCTGGGCGGGCCGGGCGATTTCCTGCTGACGCAAAAGGTCGACAGCCAAGCGATCTACGCGAACGTCGGCTACAACTTCTCCGAGGATCTCCGGGTCTCGGGCGGCCTGCGCTACACACAGGACGACAAGCGGGCCGGCACGAACATCAATTCCAGCCTGATCGTCGAGACGGCGCAGCGCGACTGGTCCGAGGTCAGCGGGGACCTGTCCGCAAACTACAAGCTCAACGACCGCCTGACGGTGTACGGCACGGTCCAGAACGGCTACCAGTCAGGACAATTCCCGCCGCGCCCGTTCTGCCTGTTCGGCTTCCTGGACTTCACGCAGCCCGGCAACGTGAGCCGCCCGAACTGTTTCGTGGCCAACGACAACGTGACAGCCCTGAACTTCGAAGTCGGGCTCAAAGGCCAGCCGTTCGACAATCTCCAGATGAGCATCGCCGTGTTCTACACGGACTACTCCGACCTGCCATACCAGGTCAGTACCACGGCCGGTGGCGGTGGCTTCAACACCGTGAACATCATCGTCGATCAAACTTCGACGGGCGTCGAATGGGAAGGCACCTGGCTCGTGACAGATGCATTCCGGCTTCACACGACGCTGGGTTACATTGACGCCGACGTGAAAGATCCGAATCCGGCCGCGGTCGCGCCGCTGACGCCGGAACTGACCGCGTCCGTGAGCCCGGAATTCACATTCCCGTTCGCCGCCGGCGAAGTCACGTTGCGAGCGGACTGGTCGTTCCGCGATGAAATGTTCGGCGAACCGAGCTCCGACCCGGGCCGGTTTACATTCATCGACAGTCGCGACCTGGTCAACGTCGACATCGGCTATCGTCCCACCGACGGCGACTGGTCGATTTCGGCCTACGGCAAGAACATCACCGACGAGCGCTACGACAACGCCCGACTCAATACCGGCGACTACGTGCTGATCATGATGTCGAACGACGCGAGCGAGTATGGGATCCGCGTGACCAAGGAGTTCTGACGAAGCCGGGCATCCCGCAACGAGCCGCATTGGCGGCCGCCGCGCTCGCGGTTCTTCTGTTTGCGCCGCCGTCACCGGCCGCGGACAGCGATTACCTCGGCCTGCTCCGGGCACGGGACCTGACGCCATTCGGATTCCTGCGGCTCGACATGCGCCCGGCGCATGCGGTCGTGGCTCCCAAGGGCAACTGGGCATTCGAAGTCGAGCTCGCCCACCAGAACACCTGGGCCCTGAGCGAAGGGGCCGAAGACTACCTCGAATCGCTGCCGGGCCGCCGCCAGCTCGGGGAGGCGGAGCTCGCCGACTTCCGCGCACTGCCCGGCGAGAACTATCTCGTCGATCTCGAACTCGCCGAGCTCGACCTGACCATTCACCACAAGTTCGCGAATCACCTGGGCGGCTATCTCGTGCTGAGCGCCGTATCCTACAGCGGCGGATTCCTGGACGGCGCGATCGAACAGTTCCACGACGCGCTGAGCTTCGACCACAACGGCAGACGCGCGGCGCGCCGGTACGACGTGAACATCATTGCCGATCTCAAGTCCGCGCAGCTCGGACTACTCGAATCGCCGACCCGCGGCGGCCTCCTGGATCCTACGATCGGTCTTCGTTACTCCGGCGCCACGGAGATCAAGGGATGGAATTTCGTGCTCGAAGCCGCAGCAAAACTCCCGTTCCGGGGCCGCGAAGAATTCCTTTCGACGGGCAAGACGGACTTTGGAGTCCAGGCCACGCTCCAGCGCTTCTCGGATCATCACGCGTGGTACGTGAGCGCCTCAGGCGTCTATTACGACGGATCGACGAGCGTCATGCCGACGGGACCGCAGGTCGTGCCGACGCTGGTCGTGGGCTATGAGCGCCGGCTGAGCCCGAAAACGCACCTGATCCTTCAGGGCTACCTGAGCGACACCATCTATTCACGGGAAGAAACGGAACTCGGGGATCTGCTTGCCACCAAGTTTCAATTGAGCCTCGGCGTTTACCGCCGCTTCGGCCGCGGCGTGCTGTCGTTCGCGTTCACGGAGAATCTCCAGAACCTGAACAATACGCCGGACATCGGACTCCAGCTCGGCTGGGCATACAGTCCCGCGCTGCAATTGAAGGACGACTGAACCGCGCCGGCTCAGGCAGGCCGCACGTTCGCGTTCAGGCGGAACAGGTTGATCGGGTCGTATTTCTTCTTGATCGCGCGCATGCGGTCGAAGTTGCCCTGGTAGTTCTCGTCCACGACGGTCTGCGCCTCGTCCGCGACCTCGTTCATGTAATAGCCGCGCGCGTAAGGCTCGAGCGTCGCCCAGTGGCCGCGCAGATAGTTCACGTGCGGCGTCCGATCCACCTCGAGGGGCCAGCTGACGAGCGTCAGCATGTTGTGCTTGGCGTAGCGGTGCGGGAAGGCGGTCGCGTCGGCTGAGACCTGGCCGATCGCGCCGCCGCCGTGCTGGAAGAAGAGCGCCGTGCTGCGCTCGGCATGACCCTGGAAACCGGTCACGATCGCGTCGATCATGGCGGCCTTGAAGTCGCCGATGAATCCCGACTTGAGATAGGTACCCTCGTTGCGCGGATCCGCCTGGTCGTGGATCCGCTGGATCGCGACGTAGTCCATGGGCCGGATTGAATCCACGATCGGCGTGCCGAGCTTGCGGATCGGCGCGAGCACCCGCTCAGCATCGCCCGCGGGACCCGAATAGCAGGTGCTCAGAATGAAGACACCGGGCTTCCCGCCAGGCGGCGCGCTCATGATCGCGTCGACATAGACATCTGCAGGGGCGCTCGCGCTGTAGTCCGCGTAGAATTCAAGCAGTTCCCGCGCGCGCTCGATCGGGAACACGACGTCGCCGCCGACGACCTGGCGCTGCATCGGGTGCAGGTCGAACTCGAAGTTCGTCACGACGCCGAAATTGCCGCCGCCGCCGCGCACGCCCCAATGGAGATCGGCGTTCTCTTCGGCGTCGGCGCGCAGATAGCGGCCATCGGCGGTCACGATGTCGACCGCGCGCAGGTTGTCGATTGCAAGCCCGAAGCGGCGCGCGAGCCGGCCGAAGCCCCCGCCGAGCGTGAGCCCGCCGACTCCCGTGTGCGAAACCGTGCCTGTGGTGGTCGCGAGCCCGAGCGCCATCGTCTCGTGATCGATCTCGCCGAGCAGGCTGCCGCCCTCCACGTGGGCGACCCGCGCGACGGGATCCACCCGCACGCCGCGCAGGCGCGAAAGGTCGATCTGGATGCCGCCGTCGCAGGTGGACTTGCCGCCGAAGCTGTGCCCGCCGCATTTCACTGCAACGAGCAATTCGCGCTCGCGCGCGAAGTCCACCGCGTTCTGAATGTCGGCGACGCCGGTCGGCTGGACGATCAATGCCGGCTTCCTGTCGATCGACCGGTTCAGCACACGCCGGGCGTCTTCGTAGCCCGCGTCGCCCGAGAGCAGCAAGGGACCGCGCAGGCTCGCTTTCAGGTCCTTCAGCGCCGCCTTCTCGATGACAGTGGCGGAACCGTCGAGCTTGACGGCGGGAATGCCGCCCGTGGCCAGCGTGGCGGCTTCATCGAGCGCACGCAGGCGCGACCATGGCAGCGCGCAGGCGACCGCGGCTGCGACGGAAGACTGGACGAATAGACGACGGTTCATGTGGTCTCCCCGACGGGCACGGCTTGCCCCCTGAATGCCGAGCGGAGCAGCAGGAACGACGCATAGAGCACGACGACCACTACGCCCCAACGCAACCAGACGATCGGCATCTCCTTGACGATGAATGCGGCAACGAGCACGGCCGGGATGCCGCCCAGAGCGACGCCCAGGACGATTCTCAGGTCGATGCGGTCGCTCCTCATGAAACTGAAACCGGTCGTCGGCATCAGGAATGCGCAGGCGCTGGCCATGATCGGAAACGCGAGGCGCGGATCGAGCCCCAGCATGCTCAGCATGATGAGCGAGGGTGCGTAAAGGCCGATGCCGAAGGCCATCAGCGCTCCGAGGACGAAGTGGACCGCGATTGCCACGTACATTTCCGCGACCGGAAGCGCCGTGGCTTCGCCGCCTATGGGCATGAGGTCCAGGTTGCTCATCGCATAGAGGCCAGCCGCGATCAGGAGTGCCATTCCCACAATTGCCTGGACAAGCGGCACGGGGGCCCGGACCACGAGCGGTGCACCGATGAGCGAACCGAGAACGGCCGCAATGATGCAGGATGCCAGCAGGGTCGGATCCACGTGAACACCCAGGATCACCAGGAATATCGCCGATTGCGCGATCGTCGGCAGTGCATGGCCGACATTGAGCGTCGCCGGAATAAAGCTGTCGGGAACGAGCTTCCGGAATTTCAGCCAGGCCGTCGTTGTCGCAAACGAACCGATGCCCAGCGTATCGAAGAAATTGGTGATCGCCCCGAGGCCAATGGATTCCGCGTCCGGGCGCAGTTCTCCGCGGCGCCTCGCGGTCGAAATGAGAATGATCGTGAAGGCGATGCCGAGGGCAGCGAGCGCGGCAAGCAGGACGACTACGGTCATGCGAGTGCCCGTTTGCGCATCGCGCGTACTCTACAGCAGAATGGTGCCACCTGCCCCAAGGGATCCGTCACATGCATTTCTTCCCCTCCGGGCGCCGCCTGGGCGCCATATTATTGTGTGTATCGCTGGTGCCGGCCGCATGGGGCAAGGAACCCGCAGTGCCGGCGAAGATTTCCGTGCAGGCGCTCGAAATGCTGAAGCGGTCGATCGGATTCAAGACGGCCGCCGGCGAGGGCCAGGTGCCGGCCTATGCCGAGTATCTTGCGGGCGAGTTGAAGGCCGGCGGCTTCGAGGCCTCCGACATTGCGATAACGCCGCACGGGGAAACCGCGACACTCGTGGCTCATTACCGCGGCAGGAATCCTGCGGCGAAACCGATCGTCATCGCGGCGCACATGGACGTCGTGCCGGCGCTGCGCGAGGACTGGAAGCGCGATCCGTACGTCGCGGTGGTCGAGGACGGCTATGTCTTCGGTCGCGGCTCCGCCGACAACAAGCTCGGCATCGTGTCGATGGTCGCGGCGCTCCTGTGGCTCAAGGAGGAGGGCTTCAAGCCCCGGCGCGACATCGTGCTCGCGCTGACCGGAGACGAGGAAACGAGCCAGGACAACGCGGCCATGCTCGCCGAAGAGTTGAAGCATGCCGAAATGATGCTGAACAGCGATGCGGGCGGGGCATACCTCGGTGACGACGGAAAGCCGGTCGTTTACGCAATGCAGGCCGCCGAAAAGACCTATATGGACTTCCAGGTGAGCTTCTCGAATCCCGGCGGGCACAGCAGCCGGCCGGGAGCGTCGAACGCGATCCACGATCTTGCGCGCGCGATCACGCGCATTTCCGGGTTCCGTTTCCCGGCGCGCAGCAGCGAACTGACCAAGGCGTATTTCGAGACTGCCGGCGCCATCACGGCTGGCCCCATGGGCGCCGCGATGCTTCGTTACGCCGAGAATCCTGCCGACCAGGAGGCCTACGAGGTCCTGGCCTCGCACCCGGAGTATGTCGGCCAGCTCGGCACCACCTGTGTCGCGACGACGGCGAAGGCGGGTCATGCGCCGAACGCGCTGCCGCAGAGCGCGATGGTCAACATCAATTGCCGCGTGTTCCCGGGCGAATCCGTCGAAAGCGTGAGATCGACGCTCGTCACGGTCATCGACGATCCGGAAGCGCAGGTGGCGGTCGTCGGCCAACCGGTCCCGAGCGACGCATCACCCCTGCGCGACGACGTGATGAAGGCGCTCCGGAAGGCAATCGACCTGCGCGCGCCGGGCCTGCCGATCGTGCCCACGATGTCCGCGGGCGCGACCGACGGCCTTTTCTACCGCAACGTCGGCGTGCCGAGCTACGGCGTGTCCGGAATCTTCATGCACCCGAAGGACAATTTCGCCCACGGGCTCAATGAACGGGTGCCGGTCGCGACCATCGACGGCGCGGTGCTCCAGTGGCGGAGCCTGCTGCGGGATCTCTCGCGCTAGCAGGCGCTGCCGCCGTCCTCAGAAATCGACAGACAGCCGCCCATACACGAATCGCCCGGATCGCCCGAATGGCGAATAATTCGAGAACGGCGTGTTGCCTGTCGCATTGCGCGCAACCGGGAACGGCTCCGGGTATTCGTCGGTCAGATTCTCCGCGCCGACGGCGAGCCGGATGCGATTCGTCAGGTCGAATCGGCCTTCCAGGTCAACCAGAGTCTCGGCATCGAGGCGGAAATCGAGAGCCTCTGACGTGCCGGGATCGAGCGCCTCGCCATAGCGCGTCGCGCGGAGTGTCGCCCCAAACCGGCCAAGCTGCCAGCCGACGATCGCCGCGAACTTGTCCTGCGGATTTCCGTCCTCGAAGGTCAGGATATTGATCCGGTCGAACAATGGCGGCGGCGGAGTCAGGGCGGACAGCGGCGGCGTCTGCGGCACGCGGGTTACGTCGGTCGAATTGAAATTTGCAACCAGTGTGAAGTCGAACACACCGGCCATGCCGGTCTCGAGCGGCCAGTTGACCACGACATCGACGCCTTCAGTCTCGGTATCGACGCCATTGATGAAGAACCGCCCGCCGCCGATGCCGATGAAGCCCTGGTCCTCCAGAAACTGGCGGACATTGTCCTGCGTGAGGTTTTCCGAAAGCACGATGCGGTCGTCGATGTCGATCCGGTAGGCGTCGATGGTGACCGTCACTTCTGCCAGCCGGAGCACGGCACCGATCGAATAGTTGACCGATTCCTCGGCATCGAGCGGCTGTGCGCCGAGCGCAATCGCGACCGGGTCACTGACCGGAAAAGTCGTGATGTCGAACGGCACGCCATTGATGAAATTGGTCGAGGTGGTTGCGAAGTACTGCTGCGGCAATGAAGGTGCCCGGAAGCCGTTCTGCACCGAGCCGCGCAGCGCAAACGCGTCGGTGAAATCGTAACGCATGGCGATCTTGCCGGAGACGTTGCTGCCGAAGTCCGAATAGTCCTCCACGCGCAGCGCCACGGAGCCGAGCAGTTTCTCCGTCAGGTCCGCCTCGAGGTCGACGTAGGCGCCGACCGCGGTGCGATCCTCGTCGACTTCATTGGCCGGACGGAATCCGGGGAATACCTGCGCCCCGGACGCGGTCGGGGAGCCGTTCGGCAGCAATACGCCGCCATTGATGTAGGAGTCCGGCTCGCCGGCGAAGATGGAGTAGTTCTCCAGCCTCGCTTCGATGCCGGTCGCGACATTGAGCGGCGAAGCCAGATTGCCGATGGTCACCTGGCGAACACCGGTGAAGTTGAACACGAGCTGGTCGTAATCGAATCCGCCCGAATCGAACTCCGTCGGGCTCGCGGGGCCGAGGGAACGATTGAGCGTGTTTTCGATCGTGAACTCCATCTTGTTCTTGCCGTAGACCAGGGAGCTGTCCATGTCCCATTCGCCCCAGGCCCAGGCAAAACCTCCCGCCACGCTGAGGTCCGTCACCTCCGGCGCGATGATCGGCAGGAATCCGTCCGGATAGATCTCGATGACGTTGCGGTCGTCGAGTGCGCGGCGATAGAAGCCGGCCGAGCGGGCGTCACGGTCCTGGTAACTCGCCCAACCGTAGACTTTCACCCCGTTAGCCAGCTCGGAGCCCGCGTTTGCGAACAGGCTGATCTGTTCGAGCTCCGGTTCACCGTACCAGGCATTGAAGCGGTCGAACGTAGCCTCACGCGGGTCGAAAGAGCCGGGAACCATCGGATCGAGCAGCGGATACTGCTGGCGGAAGTCCCAGCCACCGCGCTCGGTGCGATCCTGGTCCTTGTATTCCATCGCGAGCGTCACGAATCCGTTGTCACCGAATCCCAGGCCTTTCCAGCCGGATATGGTCATCGTTTCGCCGTCGGACCCGTCGTTGCTGAGATTCGTGGGCGCAGACCAGGTGGCGCCCGCCGGCGGTGTGCCGGTGGGTGTCGTGTAATCGGACTCCCTGGACCCGAATGTTCCGGTCAAACCGCCGCCGCTGCGATCCTCACGCAGGCGGACATTGATGACACCGGCGATCGCGTCGGAGCCGTACTGCGCCGACGCACCGTCCCGCAGCACTTCGATCGAGCGCACGATCGCCGTCGGAATCGTATTGAGATCGACTGCCGCTGCACCGCGGCCGATTGTCCCGTTGACGTTGACCAGCGATGAGGCATGCCGGCGCTTCGAGTTGAGCAGCACCAGAGTCTGGTCCGGAGCGAGGCCGCGCAGTGTTGCGGGGCGAATCGTGTCCGTGCCGTCCGCGAGGCCCGGACGTGGAAAATTGAACGCGGGCAGCGCGATGGACAGCGCCTGATTCAGTTCCGTGACGCCGCCCTTCTGCAGCGATTCCCCGGAGACGACGTCGACTGCGACCGCCGTTTCAAGCGACGAACGATTGGCGACGCGCGTGCCGGTGACGACGACCTCGAGGAGTTCGTCCGAGGGTTCCTGCGCCCCGGCTTGTGCGGCAAGTATCGATGCGATGCTTCCTGCCAGAAGGCGTGCCTGGCGCCGGACGTTCCTGTTCATCGTCGTGTCTCCTTTCGTTTCCGGGTATTTACCTTAACACGGGCCCACTCGGCGGAACTGTCGCTCACGGTGCAGCAGATACAGCCCGGCCGCGACCACGATTGCCGCTCCGGCCAGCATCCTGGCTCCAGGGAGCGTTTGCCAGACCAGCCAGTCGATGCCGGCACCCCAGACGAGGGCGGTGTATTCGTAAGGTGCGATTGCCGATGCGGGCGCCAGCCGGAATGCGTCCGTGATCAGGTGCTGGCCGGCCCAGCCGGCGAGGCCCACGGCGACAATCCACGGCCAGTCCGCGGCGGCGATTGAAACCCAGCCAGGCGCCGCGAGCGCGCCCGCGCCGATCGCGAGCAACAACAGGTACCAGAACACCATCGAGGCGGTCGTTTCGGTGGCCGACAGGATGCGGACCATCACCACGACGAGCGAGTACGCGAGTGCCGAACCGAGCGCGGCAAGTCCGGCCAGGCTCACGAAGCCCGATGCGCTCGGGCGCAGCATGACGAAGACCCCCGCGAGACCCACGACGATCGCAAACCAGTGGTGACGGTCGACCTTTTCGCCGAGCAGTGCGGAGGCGCACAGGACGACCAGCAAGGGCGCGCTCATGAAGATCGCATAGGTGTCGGCCATGCTCGCGCGTGCGAGCGCCCACAGGAAGCCCCAGAGCATGAGGACGGCGAGGGCGGCGCGAATCGCGTGCAGCCCCCATCGCACCGGTCGCAGCCGCCGCAGGCTTCCGGTCGCGAGGTACGTCAGGAATACGAAGGGCAGGGAACTCGCGCCGCGCAGGCAAGCGACCTGCAATGGCGGATACCGCACCGTCAGATGCTTCATGACCGCATCCATGACGGCGAAGACACCAACCGCCGCGATCATCAGGAAGACGCCGCGCAGCCGGTCCGAGCGTTCAGTCATCCGGCGCCGGGAGGCGTTCGAGCAGTAGCCTCGCGAATTCCGCGAGCGCCGTCAGGTCCTGCTCGTCTGGTCCATCGGGGTCCCGGCCATTCGAATAGGCGGCGATGATCAGCCTCCGGCCGTCCGGCAGTTCGGCATGCACGATTTCCGCAAGCGTGTCGTAGGCATCGCCGATCTTGCTTTCATAGCCCGTGCCTTTCGGAAAGCCGCCGCCCATGCTGCTGTGCTTTGAAACAAGCGGCCGGCGCAGGCGCGAGCGGATGTAATCCGCGGCCGGCGCGCCGAATTCGCCGCTGACGAGCGCGAGCATCAGGCGCGCGGAGCCGTCCGCGTGCATGGAATTCCGCCCGTGCCGCTCGCGCGCCATGGCCTCGAGACCTTCCGGCATCTCGCCCGAGTTCGTCGGATAGGTCTTGTTGATGAAACGCTGGCCGTCGAGCAGGCCATGGAGTTCGAGCAGGTTCTCGGTGTAACGCCTGCGCGCGAACCACGCGTCGAAATCGACGCCTTCCGCCGGTCCGTTGACGGCGCCTGTGATCGCATCGACGACGACGCCCGTCGCGACGTTGTCGGAGACCGCGAGCATCGGCTGCACGGACTCGTCGAGACAGTCGGCGGCGCGTCCCTGCGACTCGCACCAGTTCACGGCCGCGACCGCAAATCCGAGCTTGACGCAGCTTGCCGGATACCAGGGACGATCTCCCCCGACGCTGCCCCGAAGCCACGATCCGTCCCGTGCGGCGAGGAGCACGGTCACGTCGAGCGCGTCGAAACGCTGCCCGGCCAGGAAGCGCGCGCGCGCATCTTCCACTGCCGCCTGCACTGTGGCGTCGTCGCGGACCGGCACCCGGATGGGTGCGGGACAGGCGGGCGATGCCGCGAGCAACAGGACGACGCCTGCGGCGACTGGCCAGGAAGCCGTGATCATTCGCCAATGCACCGAGCGTCTCCCGCTACAATCGCGTCACAGTAGCGTCCTGCAGGCGGAGCGACAACCACCCATGAAGGTCTACGGCAACGTGCTGGAGATGGTCGGCAGGACGCCGATGCTCGAATTGCGGCAGCTCGACACCGGGAACTGCAAGCTCTTCCTCAAGCTCGAGTTGCAGAATCCCGCGGGCTCGATCAAGGATCGCATCGGTCTCTCGATGATCGAGGAAGCGGAGCGGCGCGGCGACCTGAAGCCCGGCGGAACGATCGTCGAGGCAACAGCCGGCAACACGGGCCTCGGCCTCGCGCTGGTTGCCGCTCAGAAGGGATACCGCGTGGTGCTCGTGCTGCCGGACAAGATGAGCCAGGAGAAGATCTTCAACCTGCGGGCGATGGGCGCCGAAGTCGTGCTGACGCGGTCCGACGTCGAAAAGGGCCATCCGGAGTATTACCAGGATCTCGGCGCCAGGCTCGCGCGCGAAAAGGGCTATTACTACATCAACCAGTTCGGCAATCCCGACAATCCCAAGGCGCATGCGACGACGACCGGTCCGGAGATCCTTGAGCAGATGGACGGAAGGGTGGATGCCGTCGTCGTCGGCATCGGATCGAGTGGCACGATCACGGGCCTCACGAAGTGTTTTCGCGAGCGGCTGCCTTCCGTCGAAATCGTGCTCGCCGACCCGGAGGGCTCGGTGCTGGCGGACCAGGTCAACAAGGGCGCGCTCGGCAAGACGGGATCCTGGCTCGTGGAAGGCATCGGTGAAGATTTCATCCCGGAGATCTGCGATCTTTCGATGTGCCGCAAGGCCTACAGCATTCCCGACGGCGAATCCTTCGCGGTGGCGCGCACGATACTGCTGAAGGAAGGCCTGCTCGTCGGCTCGTCGACGGGCACACTGGTTGGCGCTGCGCTGCGCTACTGCCGCGAGCAGAAGAAGGCGAAGCGGGTCGTGACGTTCGCCTGCGACACCGGCAACAAGTATCTCTCGAAGCTTTTCAACGATTTCTGGATGGAGGACCAGGGCTTCATCCAGCGCAAGCAGCACGGCGACCTGCGCGACCTCGTCGGCCGGCCGCACGGCGAGCGCGCGACGATTACCGTCGGCCCCGACGACGTGCTGACGACGGCGCACAACCGGCTGCGGAATGCGGGATTCAGCCAGCTTCCCGTCATGGAAGCTGAGCGGCTGGTGGGGTTCATCGACGAGGATGACATCATGCGCCACGCATTCGGCAAGCCCGAGCGGTTCAACGACCCCGTGCGCAAGGCGATGCACACGAACTTCCTCGTCGTCGAGCCGACGCTCGCACTGCGAAATCTCGTCGCCATGCTCGACGTCCAGCCCTACGCCGCGGTCATGGACGACGGCGTGTTCCATGGCCTGATCACGCGTGCCGACGTGCTCAACTATCTGCGCCGCCAGATGACTGCGGCACCGGTGCACTGAGGCAGCGATGAAGGATCCCAAGAAACCGCTCGGATTCGCAACCCGCGCCATTCACGCCGGCCAGTCGCCGGATCCGACGACCGGCGCGGTAATGCCGCCCATCTATGCCGTGTCGACGTATGCGCAGGAAAGCCCCGGTGTCCACAAGGGCTACGAATACTCGCGGACCCAGAACCCGACGCGCATGGCCTGGGAGCGCTGCATCGCGGATCTGGAGGGCGGCAGCCACGGGTTTGCCTTCGCTTCGGGCATGGCGGCGACCGCAACGCTCCTCGAGCTGCTCGACAGCGGCGACCACGTAGTCGCGATGGACGATCTCTACGGCGGGAGCTTCCGCCTTTTCGAGCGCGTGCGGCGCCGCTCGGCCGCGCTCGACTTCACGTTCGCCGACCTGTCCGATCCCGGGGCCGCGGTCGCCGCAATCAGCCCGAAGACGCGCTTGATCTGGATCGAATCGCCCAGCAATCCGCTGCTCAAGCTCGTGGACATCGCCGCGGTCGCGAAAGCGGCGCGCGGGCGCGGCATCCTCGTCGCCGTCGACAATACCTTCGCGACGCCGTGGATCCAGCGGCCGCTCGAGCACGGCGCCGACATCGTCATGCATTCGGCCACCAAGTTCCTGAACGGGCATTCGGACATGATCGGGGGCGTCGCGGTCGTGCAGGACGCGGAGCTCGGAGAGCGCATCGCCTTCCTTCAGAACGCGATCGGCGCGGTGGGCGGCCCCTTCGATAGTTTCCTGGCGCTACGGGGCCTCAAGACGCTGCCGCTCAGGATGCGGCAGTCGAGCGAATCCGCGCTCGCGATCGCGACGCGGCTCGAGCGCCATCCGCGCATCGAGCGCGTGATCTATCCGCGGCTGCCGTCGCATCCGCAAAGGGCGCTCGCCGAGCGCCAGATGCCGAATGGCGGCAGCGGGATCGTGACGTTTTTCCTGAAGGGCGGGCTGCCGGAAGCGCGCCGTTTCCTGGAGCGGCTCGAGGTGTTCACGCTGGCCGAGAGCCTCGGCGGCGTGGAAAGCCTCGTGGATCATCCCGCGATCATGACCCACGCTTCCGTGCCGCCCGAGGCGCGCGCGAAGCTCGGCATCAGCGATTCGCTGGTGCGCCTCTCGATCGGCATCGAGGATGCCGCGGACCTGATCGCGGACCTGGAGCAGGCGCTCGGCTGAGCGCTTACTCGCTCTCGTTCTCGACCCGGCCGTCCGCGAAGATCGTGAGCCGGTCGCCCGGCTCCGCGGTCGTCGTCACGTCTCCCGCGGCGAATCCCACGGTGACGTCGTACGTGCCCGGCCAGGGCGCGCCAAAGATCAGGTGATATTCGTTCTGCGCGCGCAGGCCGGAACCCGACTCGATCACGCGGGTCATGATCCGGTTCGGAAACTGCTGCGGCACGACGCGCACGATCCGGCCCTGCTGATTGCGCTCGCCTCCGGCGCCCAGAATCCGCAGGTGGATCCTGCTCGCCAGCGTGTTGGCGCTGCGCAGGACGCGATAGGAATGGCCCCAGCGCGTCAGGATGTCGGTTACGCCATTGGGAACCACATCGCCGCAGGCAAGTTGGTCATTGCGGTTGACCAGGCTATCCGGGTCAGCGCTGGTCCCGCGCTGAATCGCCGACGGCATTAATGTTCCCTCGACGTTAATCAGGAGCTTGGGCGCGCCCAGGCCGGTCGAGAGCAGGTTATTCGCGATGATCACGTCCTCGAAGCCGTCGCCATTGATGTCGCAGGCATTGAGGCCGAAACCGAAGGTGGCGACGGGGTCGGGATCGAGAATCTCTCCGGCGTCGAAAACGCCGCCGGTATTACGGTGCAGCCGAGTGACGCTTCCCGTGTGATGAATGAGGTCGAGATCGCCATCCAGGTCCACATCGACGAGCTTCAGGCCGTTATCTCCACGCACCGGTATGCCTGCCGCGATGCTGCCGTCGCTGAACGTGCTGTCGCCGTCGTTGATCAGGAGCCGCGAGCCGAACAGGAGGTCAATGAAGCCGTCCTCGTTGAAATCGACCGCCTGGCCGCCACGGGGGACGAAATTGGCGTCGGCTGGATCGATGTCGACGCCGGCAGCCGCGGCGACGTCGGTGAATCCGCCGCCACCGTCATTCACGAGCAACCAGTTGCGGGCGCCGTCGCCGCGAGTCTGGTCGTTGGGCGCGAACAGGTCGATGTCACCGTCGTTGTCGAAGTCGGCGGCGAGTAACGTCCCGCCGAATCCCCCTATTGCAAGGTCCGAAACCCCGGCGGAAGTCTGGTAATTGCCGTTGCCCTGGTTGACGTGCAGCAGCGCGATCGAGGCGGGATCACCGGCAAGCGAAAGCGTGTTGCTGAACAGGTCGTCAAAACCGTCACCGGTAAAGTCGGCGAAGCGCGAGTCGCCGGTCGTACGGCCAGCCGCAAGCAGGTCGTCAAGCCCGGCGTCCGGCAATACGCGGGCGACGAAGCTTCCCGTGCACACCTCGTCCTCGACCGTGCCGCCCGCCGTCGGCAGGTCCAGGCAGCCGTCGTCATTGGGATCGCCCAATGCTGCACCTGCGACGGGCAGGTCGTGCTCCGACAGGACCTGCGCCGGGGCCATTGCGACGGGACCGCCGACGCCGATACGCGTGTCGTTCATCGCGATGACGCGATAGAAAAGGGGCGTGTTGACAGCAACCGTGGGTCTTACGTGGGGCGGTCCATCGGCTTCGTCGAATACGGCGGCCGGACGGCGGCCGGCGAGCTGGGTCTCTATCGCGGCAAAATACACGCGGTAATGCGTGGCGCCGGCGGCGGTTGCAAAATGGATCGTGTGACCCGGGTCCTGGCTCGTAACGGCGGCCCATTCCACGGACGCCGGCACTGGCCCTGGCGTCGCGTGCACCGGGATGCTCTCGGGACCGCGGCCGCCGCTCGTTTCGGCGATGATCCTGTAACGGTGAACCCGCAGGTTCGTCAGCCCCGTATGGACGAAAGTCGTTTCCTCTATCCCCGTGATTTCATTGTTGAAACTGGCGCCCGGGCTGCTGTCGTCCCAGCGAATCACGTAGCGGCTGGCATCGGTCACGGCGCCCCAGGAGAGCTCCACCTGCCCTTCGCCTCCCTCGGCGGAAGGATTCGAGGGCGCTGCGTGCGGTGGGCTTGTGCCTAAAGCTCCCTCGCAGCCTGCGAGCCAGGCGAGGCCCGCCAGGGCGCAAATTCCGGTTACCGCCCGGGCGGCGGCTGATGCTGCCAATGCCATTGGATCGAGGTCCCGTCTCAGTTTATGTTTCCGCAGCCGATAGACGGCCGCGCTGCGCGACAGTTCCGCCGGCTCCCGCCCGCGACGGACGCGGCCGCATTATAACCCCGTCAAGCCGCGATCCCGGCTCAGGCTGCAGCTGGGCGCAGGTCGATGCGCTTTGACGAAGCCAAGCAGTAAATCTCGACCGGTCGCGTCCGTCCGCGCAGGACGAGCGGCGGCAATTCGACGATTCCCCCGGGCACGGGATCGAGCGACCGCTTGACCGACAGCGAAAAAAGAGCTTCGCCGGCGCGCGCTCGTTGTACAAGACGCGCGGCGACGTTGACTGTGTCGCCGATCAGCGTGTAGCTCGGCCGCTCCGGCGCGCCGACATCGCCGACGATCACGTCGCCGGCGTTGATGCCGATGCCGATGCCGGTTTCGATCCCGAGCCGTGCCTTCCACTCGGTCGCGAGGCGCCCGAAGCCGTCGATCATTCCGCGGGCCGCGCAGACTGCGCGGCCGCTGGCATCGTCCGAGGGCAAGGGCAGGCCGAAACCCGCCATGAGTCCGTCGCCGGCCATGTGAAAGACCGTGCCTCCGTGTTCCCGGGTCACGGCTGAAAGCATCGAGAAATATTCGTTCAGCAGCGGAACGACATCGGAGGGGGAGAGCCGCTCCGCCACGGCGGTGAAGCCGCGCATGTCGGCAAACAGCACGGTTCCGGAAACCCGCGCCTGGCCGACGCCATCGCGGGCGCGCGCAGTGCAGCGGCAGGTGCCGAGCTGGTGCAGTTCGATCAGGTTTCCGGCGGGATCGGTCAGGAACAGCCGGCGCGAATCGGGCCCGAGCCGGCCGTGCATGACCCGGTAGGGTACGGCGAGCCGGTCGAGTTCCGCCTGGGCTTCGTCGATGGCGGTTACCGCGAAAGCGAGATGGGGCGCCGACAGGTCGAACTCGCCCGTGACCAGTGTGGATTTCGGTGCACCGGCGATCAGGTGAATCTGGGCAAAGGCGCCCGCGTTGATGCGCTGGCTCTCGCCCACGCGGTCCCACGGCACATGGTCGCACTCGAGGCCCAGGATCTCCCCGTAGAAGCGTAGCGCCGCACCCGCGGCGTCCGGACCGGGAGCGATGCGTACCGCGAGGTGGTGCAGTTCCGCGACCTTGAGCGTCATGTACCTGCTTGAGGGTCGAATATCTCGACTGTCAGGTCGACCCGGCGCTCTTCCCCCGCCGCCAGGCCGCCGACACCGATCACTTTGCGCGCGAGCTCCGAGCCGCCCGCATCCCGAATCACGACGACGACGGCGTATTCCCCCGGCCCGGCTGCCGACGCCCTCGCAAACTGTCCCGATATCTTGAGCGCGACCTGGCTCGCCGGCTCCGCCTGCTCTCCGCGGCGCGACTCGAAGCGCAGATGGTGGCGACAGGCTGGGCAAACCGCGGCGCTCTCGAGGATCGTCGCCCGGCAATGCGGGCAAGATCGTGTTTTGCCGATCGCCGCGGAGCGCCGGTCAACCACGCGCGCCATGACTCAGAGGCGCCCGCTGCTCTTCGTGCTGCCGGTTTCGCTCCAGCCGAACTCGGCGCGGCCGCGCATGCGCGCACCGTCCGCAACGGTCAGCGAACCCGCGCTGACGTCGCCATTGACGACTCCGCTCTGGTGCAACTCGACGCGCTGCGCGCCTTCAATGTTGCCTTCGATTTCACCCGCGACGACGACCGCGCTCGCGCGCACGGCACCCGCGAGGTGAGCGCCCGCCTCGACTGTCAATGTGCCGTCCACGTGCACGTCGCCCTTGAAACGGCCGGAAATGCGCACATGGCCGGATCCCTCGATCTTGCCCTCAAAGGTGAGACCGGTGGCGATGATGGATTCCTTCATCTCCTTGCGGCTCGCGGATGCTGGCTGCGGGGACGGCGCATTCGGCACGACTTCGGGCCGCGGACGATTCACAGGCGCCGACGCTGGCGCCGCCTCAGGCTGGGTCGAATCCTTCGCAACAATGTCCTTCCAAATGGCCATGGGGGTTCCTCCGGTGGGGACGTAAAGAGTAGCCACTTGGACGCCCGCGGGCGAGCACGCAGTACCATTTGGGAGAGCAAATGCCCCTGTCGCCACAATGCGACAGGCCAGCCCGGGTGGGCCGGCGCCCGTCAGGCGAGCTGGGCCCCCAGGAGCTGCAAGCGGCGGTGCTGCATGCGCAGTTCAGCGAGGAGGGCCCGGGTCTGGGACCGGAAGCTCGCCTCTTCCCAGCGGTGCACGAGCTGTTCACGCGTCTTCTGGTACCAGGCGTCCGTCAGTTTCGACCACTCGGCGAGGGTCGCGACGAACTGCTCGGACTCCCGGGCGATCGCCGCCCGCAAGCGCTCGAGATCGACGTGCGGGAGCGAAGCGCTCCTGACCTTCAGGCTGGCCTCCACCCGGCGGAACTGCATGGCCAGGCGAGCGCGCTGGATGGCGACCGCGGGCGTGCGGCGGAGCTTCTTCGTGAGGCCGACCCAGGACAGCGAGCAGATGATCCACTTGCTCGGGTCCCAGTGCCACCAGCGGATGCCATTGCGGTAGTCGTGGGCAAACTGGTGATGGAAGTTGTGGTAGCCCTCGCCGTAGGTCAGGAATGCGAGCCAGCCGTTGTCGCGCGCGCTGTTCGCGTCGCTGTACGGCTGCCGGCCGAAGGCATGCGCGACGGAATTGATCATGAACGTGAAATGGTGGCTGACGACGAGGCGCAGCACGCCCGCCAGCAGGAAAACGCCCCACAGGTCCCCATGCAGCCAGCCGAGGCCGAGCGGCACCAGCACGTTGAGTCCGATTGCGAGCGGGTAGTAATAGCGGTGCTGGAACGCGACCAGCGGATCGCGCTGCAAATCGCGCACGTTGCTGAAATCCGCTTGGCCACTCGGATAACGCCGCAGCATCCAGCCGATGTGCGAGAACCAGAGCCCGCGCCCAGCCGAATAGGGGTCGCGGTCGTTATCGTCGACGTACTGGTGATGATTCCGGTGACCGGATGCCCAGACCAGCACGCTGTTCTGCAGCGCCATCGCGCCAAGGAGCATGTACACGAGGCGGAGCGACCAATGCGCGTCGTAGGTCCGGTGCGACCAGAGCCGGTGATAGCCGCCGGTGATCGCAAGACCGTTCGCATAGAGCAACACGGCGAACCAGACCCAGGCCGCGACGCTGTAGCCCTGGGTGAAGCCGTACCAGGGAACGACGATCAACGCGCCGGCCATGGTCAGGATGAACATCAGCACGTTGGCCCACAGCACGGGCGCGCGAATTTCAATGGCCGTTACAGTCATCTCGGGAATCCAGGACCAGGAGGGAAGGGGTTATTGTGGCCGAACCCATATATTGTGGATACCCCGAATCCGGGGCAAGTTCACTTTTTTGGACCAAAAAGCGCATTGAGCGCATCCCGGGCCTCGTCCGCAGCCGCTGCTGGGGGACGGTGCCTCCCCGCAGCAGGCTCGAAATAGCCGCAGAAATTGGCCCGCTCCTTGTCGCGCACCAGGTCTGCGACCGGCTCGGCGCATTGCTTTGCTTTCGTCACGTCGTAGAACCGGCACATCCGGCAGACATGCACTTCGGCGCGGCAGGCGCGGCAGTAATCCGCGCGGCCGAAGGGCAGGCTGAGCTCGGCGAGCGACGCGCCGCATTTCCAGCAATCGAGCGGCGCGGCGCTCATTTATTTCAGCCGGGACACCCGCGTGGATCGCTTCGACGGTCCCGACAGGAGGAATGAGTTCATGGCGGCCGGCTGAATCCGCACCGGGTCGCCTGTCTTGAGTCTGAATTGGCTGTCCGGGCCGTTTTGTTTCCACACCTGGCCGTTGTCGAGCGTGAAGACCATCAAGCCGTCGCTGCGAGTCCAGATCTCGGTGACTTTCGCCTCGAGCTTGCCGAGCTCGCGCGATTGCACCTCCCTGCGATCGACTTCCTCGCGGGTCATAGCGCCTTCACGGCCGAAGCGCTCTTCGGCGGTCAGCACCTGCGGCGGCACCGACGCCTCGGCCGGCGCCTCCGCAGGCGACACGCCGGCGGATTCCGGCTCACGCACGATACGGTCCATTTCGCCTGCGTCCATTTCGCGGTCATAACAGGCGAGGCGGCGCGCATCGTCGGCTTCGGCCCTGCAGGCCTCGAGCGCCGCGTTTGCTTCCTCCGCTGCCCTTGCCGGCGTGGTCGCGAGCGCCATGACGAGCAAGGGCAGGAGCATTCGCAAACCGCTCATTTCAGATCTCCCAATCCGGTTTCCTGCCGCTGTGCGAATCGATCGCTTCGAACAGCGAGACGACCAGCGACCGTTCCTCTTCGGAGAGTTCCGGGCGCCAGACGTCGAACAGCAGTATGACCCGGGTCTTGTCGCTGCCGTTCCAGGCTTCGTGTTCGATCGTGTCATCGAAGGCCCAGGCCTGGCCCTCCACCCACTCGCGGGTGTCGTTGCCGACGCGGAACCGGCACTGGCCGGGCACGATCACGGGCAGGTGGCAGACGAGCCGGGTATTGACCAGGCCGTTGTGCGGCGGAATGTGCGCGCCGGGGCGAAGCAACGAGAACAGGATCGAAGGCGAGCGATTGGGAACGTGCGCGAGCGGCGCATTCCTGAGCGCGTGCAGAGTCTTCGGGCAACGCGCCGCATTCTCCGCCACGGCCTCGCTGTTCTTCCAGAGATAGAACGCGCTCCAGGCGGGATTGTCGAGCATCCCCATCTGTTCCTTGTACGGCCGGTTGGAGTGGCCCCGCACGTAAGGCGCGAACGCATCCGGCTCGCGCAGGATTTCCGTCAGTTCGGCCCGGATATCGTTCGTGGCGGCCTCGACGTCATCGAGCCACGGCATGGCGCTTCGCTCGTAGAACTGGATCTGCGGCAGTCCCGGGAAGTAGTAGTACTTCGGTTGCTGGAGAAAAATCTGCTTCTTGCCGAGCACGATGTCGACCGATTGCGCAAAGCGCGCGCTCGACCTGCCGGGCTCGAATCCTTTGGTCGCGAGGTTCCGCAGCAGATAGTCCTTGTAGTCCGCCGCGTACCGGTCGCAGATCTGCCGTGCGCGCGCCAGCTCCTCTGCGACTTCGCGCGGAATCCCCGATCGCGGCGCGGAGCGGATGGCCATGAGATAGAACGCAGATGCCGAACGCGCATCGCCCGCGGCCGCAAAGCAGTCGGCGCGCTGGATCAGGGCTGCGATGTTTCGCGGCTCGGCGGCGAGCAGCCGGTCGAGCGCCGCAATCTGTCCGGCGGCGTCCCCCTTCAGACGGCAAGTACGCGCAAGCTCGAGCAGAGTGGATGCGCTTGCGGGTGCGGCTGTATTTCCCATGATGCGGTCGGGCGGCATTATGCCTTAGGCTAGCCGCATGATCGAAGACGTCGCGCGCATGAACAAGGCCGCCGTGCAGGCCATGGCCGCAGGCGACATGCGCGGTGCGCAATCGGTCCTCATGGAGGCGCTGAAGCAGGATCGCGCGAATATCCGCCTATGGCTGAACCTCGCCGTCGTCCGGCGCCAGCTTCACGACCTCGACGGCGCGTTCGAGGCCCTGCGTGAAGTGCTGCTGCTCGACAACCGGAATTTCCCCGCGCTCCTGATGCGCGCGGCGCTGCTCGACCGCAAGGGCAATGCGATCGAGGCCGCGACCGCCTATGGCATAGCCCTGGCGCAGGCACCGCCGGACTCCGAGCTCGATGCCCCGACGCGCCAGGCAGTCGAGCGCGCGCGCGAAGTGCACGGGAAGCACATCGGCGAGCTTGGCCGCTATGTCCGCGAGCGCGCGGCGGATGCTCGCGACCGCTGCAATTTGACGGAACGCCGGCGGATCGAGTCCTTCATCGACACGACCTTGCGGACACGCAAGCGGTTTCAGCAGGAGCCGACCGACTACTACTACCCGGGTCTGCCGGCGATCGAGTTCTACGAACGCGAGGAGTTTGCCTGGCTGCCCGGATTCGAGGCGGCGACCGACGTGATCGGCCGCGAGCTTGGCCGCATTCTCGTCGAGGATGAGGCGGGATTCACTCCCTATATCCAGTATGACGAGCATCTGCCGCTCGACCAGTGGCGGGAGCTCAACAAATCGCCGCGCTGGAGCGCATTCCATTTCTACCAGCAGGGCCGGCCCATCCCCGAGCGCTGCGCGCGCGCCACGGAAACGATGGCGGCCGTCCGGCGATTGCCGCAGGCGGAAGTCGACCTGCGGTCGCCGACGGCGATGTTCTCGGTCTTGCAGCCGAAGACACGGATACCGCCGCACACGGGAGTCGCGAACTTCCGCCTGGTGGTGCATCTGCCGCTGGTGCTGCCGCCGGGCTGTGGATTCCGCGTCGGCGGTGAAAGGCGGGAATGGCGCCTGGGGGAAGCCTGGGTATTCGACGACACGATGGAGCACGAGGCCTGGAACGACAGCGACACGACGCGGATCATCCTGATCTGCGACGTCTGGAACCCGCGTCTCTCGCCCGAGGAGCGCGCGGCGATCCGCTCGGTCATCGCCGCGACGGACGCCTTCCGGGGCACCGTGCCGGCCGCTCATATATAGTGCGCGGCGGGTGCTGCTCAAGATCAAGAACCTGCTGACCGGCGAGGAATGCGAGCGGCTCGTGGCGCTCGCGGGCGCGCTGCATTTCGTCGACGGCCGCGTCTCGAACCCCGCCAACACCAGCAAGCAGAATCTCCAGGCCGACCCGGCCGACCCGAAATATGCGGAGTCGGTGCAGATCGTCGGCAGCGCGTTTGCGCGATCGCGCGAGTTCGCGAGCTTCGCGCTGCCGAAGCGCGTCGCCCCTCCGCTCCTGTGCCGCTACGAGCCCGGGATGAAGTACGGCGCGCACGCGGACGCGGCGATCATCCAGCTCGCGAGCGTCAAGCTGCGCTCGGATCTGTCGTGCACGGTCTTCATCGGCGACCCCTCGGCATACGAAGGCGGCGAGCTCGCGATGGTCGTCGGCAACCAGACGCTCGCCTTCAAGGGATCGCCGGGTGAGGCGATCGTCTATCCGTCGACGCTCCTGCACGAGGTCGTGCCGGTGCGGTCCGGGCAGAGGCTCGTATCGATCACTTTCATCGAAAGCCATATCGTCGATCAGCACGAACGTATGCAGGTGTACGAGCTCAACGAGATCGCCGCGCTCGAAGGCGTGCGGATGAATCCCGAGAGCCGGGTGCGGCTCGACGTGGTGCGCCAGAACCTGCTCAGGATGTGGTCGTCGACCTAACCGGCGCCCAGGAGCTGCCGCATTCGCTCGAGCTGCTTTTCATAGTTGCGCCAGCGGCCGGATGATTTCGTGTAGAGCGGCTCCCTGACCTGCGTGACGCTCGCCGTCCTGACTCGAACGCGGTTCTTGTGGAACTCCAGGCAGCCTTCATGCCACTCGAGACCCAGGAAGCTGAGCAGGCGTTCCGTCACCTGCCGCGGATTGCCGACGTACTCGTCGTAGTCCGCATCGAAGATGCTTGCACCGAAAAGCCCGCGCCAGTGCTGCATCAGCCTCTGGTACTGCCCGTAGTGATGCGCGATGTTCCCGAGATCGCTCGCGTAGCCGAGCTGGCCGTCGAACTGCTGGAACCAGATCGATAGGCAGGTATCGCGCGGATCGCGCACGGTATTCACGAACCGGGCGTTGGGAAACACCGCCTTCAGCATCCCGAGGAGCCCGAAGGCGTCCGGGCGCTTGTTCGTGATGATTGCGGCGCCGCGAAACGTCCGGTCGAGATAATCGAGGTAGCCCCGCGCGAGGCCCTCCCAGTCGGTAGGCTCGAGCGAGAGCGGCACTCGCATGAAGTAATCGATTTCGCCGCCGGCCGTGACCTCCGGATGGGCCGCGAGCACCTGCTCGAACAAGGTCGAGCCGGAGCGGAACATGCCGGTGATGAAGACGAGCGGCCGGTCCGAAACCGGCTTCGCGGCGGCGATTCGCTCCGGCGTGAAAGACTCCAGTATTCGCGACACCCCACGCTCCACGAGTTCGCGGTCATAGCGCGCCAGCCGCGGTTCGCTCGCGCGATTGCCGAGCTCGTATTGCGCGAACGCCTCGTCATTACGCCCGCAATCGTCGAGCGCCTTGCCGAGTGCGAAATGCAGGCTCTCGCGGGTCAGCAGATCGAGATTCGAATGGCGCAACGCGCGCCGGAGCTTGCGGATGACCGGACCGTCGGGATCGCGCACCGTCACGGCATGCGCGATGCGGATGAGCGCATCGTGCCAGGCGGGGTTCAGCGCAAGGATCCTGTCGAATAGCGCGAGAGCGGTGCGACGGTCGCCGAACTCCTCGTGCTGCAAGGCGAGGTTGAACATCGCCGGGATATAGTCCGGATTGACGGTGAGCGCGCGCTCGAAGAGCGCTCTCGCGTCGTAGTCGCGGCGAAGCTCCGTATAGATGACGGCCATATTCGAGAGCACTTCTTCCGGCTGCTCGATCCTCAAGTTGAGCGCCGCCTGGTGTTCCATGAGCGCTTCCTCGAGCCGTCCGCGCCGCCGCAGGAAACAGGCGAGGTTGAAATGCGCGACCGCGTGTGTCGGTCTTTCCTCGATGAGCTTGCGGTATGCCGCCTCGGCCTCGGCCAGCCGGCTGCCTTTCTCGAGGTTCGCTGCCAGCTCGAGCGCCTGTTCCGCGGCCGCGCTCATGCGGCGGCCCCCGGGTGGACGGCGGCCATCGCGGCGTCCGCACGCGCGACCCGGTCGAGCCAGGCCATGCCCTTCGCAATTTCCTCGCGATTGTCGCGCCTCGATTGCGCAATCCGGCGCATCCGCTCTTCCGCATCGAATGGCTGCTCGGGCGCCTTCGAGTATCGCTGCAATTGGGGACTCCTGGGGATTGCGGAAAGGAAGCCGGCGTCGATCGGCAGCTTGAAATGCGCGAGCACGCGTTCCATGCCGCCTGCGACATCCGCCATGAACTCGTCGAAGTCGAGGGGCATGACGCGGCCGGGATGATTCTTCAGGGCGTCGCGCTGCGAGAGGCTCTCGACGAGCCAGCCGAGCGCGGCAAGCTCGCCGGGCGATAGCGAGTGCAGGGGAGAAACCGGCGGTTCGCCGCGCGCGAGGAGGCGCCGCATCCGGCCGGGACCGTGGCCGCGAAGGTCGGACGCCGAGTTCGCTCCGCCGAGAAGCGTCGCAAGATACGGTTCCGCCCGCAGGTTCAGGTACAAGGCGCGCGCTTCCGGGCAGGCAAGCAGCAGCCGGCCGGCGAGGCGGCCGGCGCTGCTCGTCGCCTTGACGACGACTGCGCGCGTTGAGTCGTAGCCGCGGCTCCACAGCCGCAGCGTCATGTCGAGCAAGGCCTCGAACTGCGGCGTGCTCATGAGCGATTCCGGCGTCCCGAGCGCGTCGTGAGCGTCCGCAATCGTCCGCAAGGGCAAGGGCTCGCGGAGCGGCAGCACGGCCTCCGTCTCGTCGAGCAGCCGGCTCACGAGCGTCGAGCCGACGTGTCCCGTGTGGAATATGAAATGCAGTGAGCGTGGACTTGCGACCTGCCGCGCGGCCTCGGTGGCCGCCGGTCCCGGCAGCCAGGCGCCTTGCGTCGCGGGGCCGAGGATCCGGTCGTCGAGAAAGCTCGCCGCGCGGTACGCGCGTGCGTCGAGACGGACGACGAGCACGAGACCGCGGACGAGATCGACGTTCTGCGGATAGGCATCGGGTGAAGCTGGCAGGAGCGCCAGGAGTTCCCTGGCCGCGGAGTTCTGCTGGTCGCCGATCATGGTGCACTATAGTGGCTGGCACGCCGGGAAGAATCGAGTGGCGGCAGGCGACATCCAGACGCTCCGGGATCGGGCTCGCGCCGGCGATATCGCGGCGCTGACCGGGCTCGGCAAGCGCCTTCTCACGGGCGACGGCGTGGCCGCGGCGCCCGCGGAAGGAGTTTCCTTTCTCAGGGAGGCGGCCGAGCGCGGCGGCCCGGAGGCGACCGCGCTGGTAGCGCGATTCGCCGGATGGGGCGTGCTACAGCCGCGCGATCTTTCCGCCGCGCTCGATCGCCTGCAGCGGGCCGCGGAGCTTGGCTGGGCGCCGTCGCAGCGCGAACTGCAATTCCTCGCGCGCGATGCGGGGACCGACTGGCGCGCGCTCCGGCAGAATTTCGACGCCGCGAGCTGGATCCGCGCCCCGGCGCCGCGCATCGTGTCGGATTCGCCGAGGATATGCGTGATCGATGGATTCGCGTCGGCCGCGGAATGCGAATGGCTGATCGAGCGCGGCCGGCACGGCATGCGTCGCGCGATGGTCTACCGGAAGGATGCGCCCGGGCACGCGGAGGCGGAATCACGCACCAATGCCGAATCCGATTTCACGATCTGGAATGCCGATCTCGTGCTCAGCCTCTTCCGTGACCGGATTGCAGAGAGCACCCGCACGGAGACGCGGTTCTTCGAAGTGACCAAGCTGCTGCGCTACGAGCCCGGGCAGCGGTTCAGCCTGCACGCCGATTTCCAGGAACCGGAGACGCCCGCCCTCGCGCGCGAGCTCGAGCTGCGCGGGCAGCGGGTGATGACAATTCTCGTCTATCTCAACGAGGACTACGAAGGCGGCGAGACGGAGTTCCCACGCGCGGCTTTCCGCTATCGGGGCCGGCGCGGAGATGCCCTGTACTTCGTCAATGCGGACGAAAACGGCCGGCCCGACCACCGGACTGTGCACGCGGGTCTGCCGCCTTCGAGCGGCACCAAGTGGCTGCTGTCGCAATGGGTCCGGAATCGCCCCGTGAGCTGAGCTGCACCGCCGCTTCAGTCCGTGCCTGCGGCGATATCGAAAGGCGGCAACGCGAGCTTCGCCGCACAGGCGTCATCGATGGAGGCAGGATCGGCCGTATCGACGAACTGACTCGCGAGCGATCTCAGGCACGGATCTCGATCATGGGTCAGTGCATGGGAACGATTCTGCGCGACCACCAGGCGTGCGTTCGGTGCATGCGACACGGCAGTGCGGGCCCAGTCGAGGCTTGTTGCCGGGTCACGGTCGCCATTCATGACGAGTATTGGAGTCTTGACGTCGAGTGGATGCTTGATGTCATCGGCAACCGCGGGTCGTGGCCAGATCGCGCATGCAGCCTGCTGAATGGTCACTCGATGTGAGCCAAGCCAGGTGCCCGTGGCCGCTGCGATCTCGGCTTCTACGTCGACGAACGGCATGTCTTCGGCACAGGTAACGGACGCGTACATCCCTTCGGACAACGAGCTGGAAATCTCCCGCCGCCAGTGAATCGCACCGCGAACCAGTTCGCGCGCATCGCCCCGCGAAGCTTGCGAGAGAATGCGAGGCAGGCGAGCGGCTTCTGTCACAGAATATAGACGGCTTCGAATCCACGCGAGGCCGAGTTCATAGGAGATCGTTGCCATGCGCAGTTCGCCCTGACCCAGGCGGATCTCGGCGGAAAATCCTGCATCGTTGGCGGCCATCAGCAACGATGCGGTCCTGGAACGAAGGTCGGGAAAGGCAGCCGCACAGCCTCGATCCGATTCGCAGCTCGTGAAGAATTGGCCGAGCGTCGCATCAAGCGACGCGGCCATCCCTTCGGTGATGCTCGCCGACGGCGGCACGACGCCCAGAAGCAGCGCCGTTCGTATGCGTTCCGGATGTCGTCGCGCATACTCCTGGACGACGCGTGTTCCGTAGGACTCTCCGACCGCGTTGATTCTGGCATAGCCCAGAGCGACCCGAACCGCTTCGGCATCCTGAATTGCATCGGCCGTGCCGTACTGTGTCAGGTCATGGATTTCGGCATGGTGCTCGTGACAGGACTTGAGATGCGCGATATCGAAGAGGTCGATTGCGTAGGTATTCGGGTCGTGCGGATCGCCCGCGTAGCGGCAATGGAGCGGGGCCGAGCGCCCGGTGCCACGCTGGTCGATGAAAACGAGATCGCGGCGCACGCGCAGTTCGCGCCAGAAGTCCGCAGACTCGGGCGCTTCACTCGAAGCCGCGGCGCCAGGTCCGCCGTAGAAGAAAAAGATCGGATCCACTGCCGCGTCACTCCCGGTTGCAGGGGCGACCGCAACATGAATGCCGATGCGGCGGCCCGAAGAAGTCGCCCAGTTCTCCGGGACCGACAAGAATCCGCAGCGGGCGCCGTCAATCTTGAATTCGTCGCAGGGCCCGAGGTCAATCCGGCTTCGACTGGAGTCTGAGGCGACCACGGCGCCAAGGCCCAGCGTCGCCAAGGCGATCAGAAGCGGCCCGCGTTTCACGTGCACCAATCGGGTCCTACTTGGGCTGCGGCTGGTCCAGGCTGGTTGCGGGCTTCTTCTGTCCGCGGTGGCAGGTCGTGCGATTGATCACCGGCGTGTCACTCTCGATGCCTTCGGTTGCGCCGAGCTTTTCGTTGATCGCCCCAGTCATCAGGATCGTTTCGCGCGCGACGGCCTTTTGCTCGAGTCCATCGCCCGGCCAGTCCTTGACATCGTGACATAGCGAGCATTCGACGCCAAGCGACCGTGAGAAGCCCGGATCCATCACCGCGAGGAGCTGTTCCGCCGGCCTGCCCTTGAAGAGCTGAATGTCCTTGAATACGACCTCGGCCGGTTCCTGTTCGCGGCCGGCAATCTGCCTGCGCAACTCCGCCAGAAGTTCTTCTTTCGGGGGTTCGGAAGCAATTGCGGCTGGCGATATTGCGGCGAGAGCGGCCAGGCCGATGCCGATGCAGTTCATGGAAACATCAGGTGCGTGCCCAGTTCGCTTCCGCTTTCTTCTTGCGGCCTTCTTGCGGCCCGGAACCACGCGCCAGTCGTTGCCCATGACATTCTTCTTGCCCAGGTGTTCCCAGCGTTGCTGAATCCCGTCTCGGCGGCAAGGCAAAGGTCCTTAAGAATACCTGGCTACCTCCGCTGTCTGCGGTTGCGTAGAACTCCGGCAAGCGTGGCAAACACGGCGATCAGCGCAAACTGACTTGTGGCAGAAAGGTCGACTTTGCGAACGCCATTCATCTTCTCGGCACTCTGACTGCTTTCTTACAGCTTCTTAAGGGTTATTAAGGACAGGGCGGGTTCAACGCCAACTCGGTCCGTAGGAAGCTATGCGTCAGCTCAGTACTCAATGAGAAAGGACCCAAAGATGCGCTACCAATCTTGCGCTCTGGCGTTGCTGCTTGGTGTCGCCGGGATGTCGATGGCTGAGAGCCCGGATTCGCAGACGGCAACGGCGGGCGACATGCGAATCCTGGAGCCCTATATCGGCGAGTTTCGCTCTCCGACGCAGAAATTCGATGATGGCAATACCGAGTATCACCACGTCGTGAAGTACGAATGGTTCGACCGACCGCAAACGATTGCCAAAGTGACGATCTCGATGGTGATCCCTTCCCAGGATCGGGTGATCAGCAGTGCCGAGGGATTCTACGGTTTCGATTCAATTCAGGATCAGCTCTACGTTTTTGGTGCCTTCAACGATGGCACGAGCGGGTTGGGCACGATATGCGTTTTCAATCATGAAACCGGCTCACGCACCGTCTGCGTGCGCTCCATGAATCCCGATGGCAGCGTAACCCACGTCCGGGACTCGTTCGAAGTCGTCGACGAGAACACCTGGAAAAACACGACGCGACTGCGGCAGGGAGAAAACGGCGAATGGAAGCTCGTCTATGAAGGAATCTATACGCGCATTGCCCGCAGTTGAACGAGCCGCACGGATGCCGTCATTTGCGAAACTGACGAGCGTATTCGAGCGGTTGAAGGCGATCATGCTGCCATACGCTGCAAACCTTGCAATCAAGAGAGACACGCCGACCAAGTTCTACGTCGATACAAGATACATGCAGAAGAACGGCAAACCGATATTCTTCGGCGCGGTTCTGATCAATGTCGGCTACGTCAGCTATCACCTGATGCCAGTGTATTTGAACCCTGGATTACTGAAGTTCGTCTCCACCGCCTTGATTCAGCACATGCAAGACACTACCAGTTTCAACTTCACGGAAATCGACGAAGTAATGTTTCGGGAACTCTCTACGCTGACGAAGGCCGCGTATGCCAGCTTCAAAGAACGGGGCTTCGTTTGACGCGCGGCGTATCCCCCCTTGCGGTGGCGTCGATCACGGCCAATTCGATCAATTCAACGGCGGATCGCACGCTGCGGCTCGTGCTGTAATGCTTGAAAAACGGATCAAGTGGAAGTGTCAGTGCGCAGAGACAGTCAATATTCGTGCCGGTTGCTTTTTCGTGGAACTGCTGCGCGTAACTCTGCAGGCGCTTTGCGGCAGCTTCTGGGTCGCCAGACATTATTTGCAGAATCGCAAGTGCCTTGTCGCCGATTGGCGGCGAATCGTTCTTTGCAATTTCGGCCAATAGCCAGGCGTACGCATCCGGGAGGCTTCCGGTGCGCACCAGTTGCAGCGCTCGTCCCTCGTCGGCAAGGAAAATGCCTCGGCTGCGGAGCGCATTCACGATAAATTCGAACGCCTCTGTGTGGCGACCGACCATTATCTTGGCGACGCCAATCGTGATCGCACCCGTTTGTTGCAGATCTTTCAACCTGTCGTACAACGCGAACAGCTCCGTGTACCGCTCGGCCAGATAGTAGATGAGAAGCCGGTCCCACAGGACACCATTCGGATCGACGGACAGCTTCTCGGCCTTTGCGTTGGCGACGAGAGCGGCATCGAACTGGCCTTGCACGTACAAGGTCTGGCCCATAAGTCGCCACGCCCACGGGTTACGGTCGTTCACCGCGATTGCACGCTGGAACAGGTCCTGGGCAACGCCAACCTGTCGTTCCTGATACAGCGCCACCCGACCCCGGGTTACGAGCAGATCCGACTGTGCGGCCCCGAACTGCTCCGCCTGGGTTAGATGCTTTTCTATCAGGCGCGGGTCTTCGATCTGCGCGCCCCCGAAAAATAATTGACCGAATCGCGCATACAGGTCCGCGAGCAGCGCGTGCGACGGGCCGTGCTCGGGATCCAGCAAAAGCGCGCGCTGAAGCAGATTCTGCGCCAGGATGCTGCGATCTTTCTGCTCGTAGGATGAAAGATGGCGGGCCTGTTCGTACAGCTCGCCGACTGAAGTCCTTGCCGGCCGGCTTTCAAGGCTGGTCCGTTGCGTGATCGAAGCCTTGAAGAGGGCGGCGGAAAGGACTCCGAGAACTGCGACGAGCAAGAGCAGAGATAACGGATGACGAATCTCCGGGAATCGCGTTCGCAGGATGTGGCCCCGAACTGTGGATGGGCTGGAGTCCTGTGTAATTCGATTCTCTTGCGTTGCCCCGGCAACAGGCAGGCATGAACCATCGGACTGCGATTCGATGCCGGACACCAGGTCGCTCGAGCGATCTTCGTCCGATTCAATTCTTGCGATAAAGCGATAACCGTGACGCGCCACCGTTTCAATGTAGCGCGGCGACTCGGCGTCGTCGTCGAGTGCCTTGCGGATCTGCGTCACGCAAACCTGAATACCGGCGGCAAAATTGACGACGTGACCCCGCCAAAGGTGTTTCTGAATTTCCCGATGAGTGACGAGCTCGCCGCGGTGAATGGCCAGCAACTGGAGGAGCCGCAGCGGCTGACCCTGCAAACTGACGGGCTTGCCCTGTCG
This sequence comes from Steroidobacteraceae bacterium, assembly GCA_050738555.1. Classification (GTDB taxonomy): domain Bacteria; phylum Pseudomonadota; class Gammaproteobacteria; order Steroidobacterales; family Steroidobacteraceae; genus SCUD01. The sequence goes on from JBOHZO010000137.1 coordinate 48,104, forward strand.
ATACAACGCCACGGGCTCGGAATGCAGCCGGAATCCGCCGAACGAAAGCACCGTCCGGCTGGCGACGGATTGTTGATCCAGGCCTGTCACGTTTCTTCGCGCGTATCCGGACCTATGTATCGGACCTACGGGGCACCGGTTAGTTGCATCACCGCCTACCGGTATTACGCCAATCACGCATAAGCGGCAAAAAAACGCGGCGGTCCCCGCGGGCCGCCGCCAGTTACACCGATCCGTTCGGGATCAGAGGACGTACTAGAACTCCGCCGTCGCCCGCAGGAACACGTAACGACCGAGGGCGTCGTAGGTCTGCGGGAAGGTGTTGCCGTTGCCGGTCGTCCCGACAGCGCCGCTGATCGACGGATTGTCGTCCAGGACGTTGTTGATGCCGAGCGTGACGCCGGCCTTCTCCGTGATCGCCCAGTTCGCCGCGAGGTCGAAATAGTTCTCGGCTGCGAGTATCCGGTCGATCCGGTCAAAGGGCATCGGGTTGTTGGCGGCCGTGAGGCCTTCCACCTCGTGGTAGTAGCGCCAGGTCGCCGACAGGTCCAGATCCCACGGGGTCTGCCAGCTCGTGCGGAACCGGTGACGCCACTGCGGGTTCGGCGTGAAGCAGACCGTCGAGTAGTAGCCCACACAGTCGTAGCTATCCGAGAAGACATTCGGATCCGGATGCAAGTCGATGCCAGGCGCCGGCTGCGCGATCAGATCGATCAGGTAGGTGCCCGTCAGGTTGAAGGCCAGGCTGCCGAACCGGCCGATCTCGACGCCCGTGTACGACATGTTGATGTCATACCCGGTCGTCGACAGGGAACCGATGTTAATGTTGAGATCTTCCGTGTGGCCCGTGCCGATCCACAGCTGTCCCGTGCCCGGATTGCGGTTGATGCGATCGCACGCGGCCGCGTCGTTCTGACTGTAGCACGCGGTCCAGGTGTTG
>JBOHZO010000138.1:0-7248 GCA_050738555.1 Steroidobacteraceae bacterium
TGCCCTGGCCGATCAACATCGCGTTGCGATCGAGATGCGCGAACTCGCGCAGCTTCGGCGGCAGCAGCAGCCGCCCGTGCCCGTCGAGCTCGACGTCGGTCGCATGACCGACCATCAGCCGTTGCAGGCGCCGCGCGTGCTCGTTCAAGGTCGGCAGTCGCATGAGCTTTCGCTCGATTTCTTCCCAGTCAGGCAGCGGGTAGATCAGCAGGCACTGGTCGCGATCGATCGTGACCACGAGATGGGGCTCGCCGCGTTCGGCCAGGCGCTCGCGATACCGGGTGGGCATGACCATCCGGCCCTTCGCATCGAGGGTGACTTTGGTTGCGCCGCGGAACACGAGTTAAAACGGGACCTTGTCCCATTCCCCCCCACTTTCTCCCACTCGCTGCCACTATAGGCACGCCAAGCCGGGGGGTCAACGGTTTTGCGCGAGAAATTTCGTGACGCGTCAGTCACTTAGCGTCGACGACGAAAGCCCGTTCTAAATCGGGTCAGTAATACGGAAATCAGGGACTTACGAGCCGCCCCTGCAGCGACTTAGCAGGCGCGACCGTTTTTTGCGGTCTTTTTCTTGTTTGAACCCGGTCCTTTTCCTATTTGAGTCTAAGAAAAAGAGTCGGCCGATAAGCCGGGTTCTGTCGAGGACAATCATTCCTCTGGGATGCACGTCGCCGTGCACCTCGAGCGGCCTACCCGGAAGCGCGCGCGGGCCGCGCGCTGCGGCTTTCGCCGCATGCTTCCCTATTTGGCCTTGCTCCCGGCGGGGTTTGCCGTGCCGTCGCCGTTGCCGTCGACGCGGTGCGCTCTTACCGCACCATTTCAACCTTGCCGTCGCGCTTGCGCGCGCTTGGGCGGTTTGCTTTCTGTTGCACTTTCCGTGGGCTCGCGCCCCCCAGGCGTTACCTGGCGCCGTGCCATGCGGAGCCCGGACTTTCCTCCGCATTCTTGCGAATACGGCGATTGCCTGGCCGACTCCCGCGCACAACATAGTGCGTCGTGGCTCGGGTCTCAAGGGGCATCGGAGGGCGGCTTCTTGCCGAGCTCGAGCGCGCGCGAATACGCGTCGTTCCGGCGGACGCCGGTCAAGCCGGCGGCGGCGGCCGCCGCCGCGGACGGCGGCAGGTACTTGAGCAGCACCAGGAGCGTTTCGTCGAGGCGTGCGGCGGTGGGCTCCCTCGCCGCTGCGCCATCGACGAGCACCACGGATTCTCCGCGGCGCATGTCCTGGTCGCTTTTCGCGCGCAACGCGAGCTCGCCGAGACTACCGCGGTAGAAAGTCTCGAAGCGCTTGGTCAGCTCGCGCGCCACACAAGCATTGCGGGAGCCGCCGCAGGCCGCGGCCAGGTCCTCGAGGCAGATTGCGAGGCGATGCGGGGCCTCGTACAGCACGAGCGTCCGCGTTTCCAGCGCGAGCTCCGCAAGACGGTGCCGGCGCGCCGCTGCGCGCGCGGGCAGGAATCCCTCGAAGCAGAAGCGATCGCTCGGCAACCCGGCCGCGGAAAGAGCGGCAATCGCCGCGCAGGGTCCTGGCACCGGCGTGACGACGATGCCGACATCGAGTGCCGCGCGAACGAACTGGTAGCCGGGATCGCTGACGAGCGGCGTGCCCGCGTCGCAAATGAGCGCAATGCTCTCGCCCGCGCGCAGGCGTCCGACCAGCTCCACGGCACGCGCCCGTTCATTGTGCTCGTGCAGGGAAACGAGCGGACGCTCGAGCCCGAGCTCGCGCAGCAGCAAGCCGCTGTGCCGCGTGTCCTCGGCGGCAACCGCGCCGACGCCAGCGAGAATCTCACGCGCGCGCGCAGAAACGTCGCCCATGTTGCCGATCGGCGTCGCGACGACGTAGAGCACGCCCGCCTGAGCCACTATAAGATGTTCCTCCCCGACCGCACCGGGCGGCCGGATGATCCTCGCCAAGGGCCGCTGCCAATGCAAGCGCATGTCCGGATCGCCAGGAATCTCGCCGCCGCCCTGCTCGCGGCGCTGGTGGCGGCCTGCCAGGTGGCGGGCCTGCCGCCTCTCGGCGGTCCGGATGCCGCAGCCGAGCGCGCCGTGCGCCAGTCGCGCCAGGGCGATCACCTTGCGGCGGCGCGAAGCTTCGAGGCAGCCGCGCGAAGCGCAACCGAAGACGATCGCAATCCATTCTGGCTCGCTGCCGCGGGCGAATGGCTGCAGGGCGCGGACATCGGCGCGGCCGAAGCTGCCATCGCGAAGTTGACGCCGCCGCTTTCCGCGGCCGACACGCGCGAACGGCTGCGGCTCGAAGCCGAAATCGCGCTGACCCGCGGGAATACGGCACGCGCCGCTGAGCTGATGCGCGGCATTTCCGGCGAAACCGCCGCGACGCTCGCGACGCGCGCGCGGGTGCAGTTCAAAAGCCTGCGAGTCGCGGACGCGGTTTCGCGCCTGATCGCGCGGGATCGGCTGCTCACGAGCGTCGCGGACCGGCAGGCGAACCAGCGGATGATCGTCGAGGGCATCGGCGCGGCGCTGCTTCGCGGTGCCGACGCGCGTACGCCGCCCGGCGCCGACCCGGTGCTCGCCGGATGGCTCGAGCTCGGTCGCATCATCTCCGACGCGCAGGCAGGCGCGCTCGGCTCGCAGCGCCGCCTCCAGGTCTGGCGCGATCGTTATCCGGCGCATCCGGCCAACGAATCCTTGTGGAAAAGGCTGGTGGAACGGCCGTCCGCCCCGAGCGATCAGCCCCGGCAGGTTGCGCTGCTCCTGCCCTTGTCGGGTCGCGCCGCGTCCGCCGGCATCGCGGTGCGCGACGGATTCCTCGGCGCCTACTACGACGACGGCAGCGCGTCACGCCCTCGCCTGCGGATCTACGACGTCGCCGCGCGCGACGCGCCGTCGAGTTACCTCCAGGCGATGGCGGACGGCAGCGACTTCGTGGTCGGCCCTCTCACGCGCGAGGAGGTCTCCGCGCTTGCGACGCTGGCGGACGGGCGCGCGACGACCCTCGCGCTCAACTTCCTGCCGGACGGCATCGAGGTGCCGGACCGGTTCTTTCAGTACGCGCTGTCGCCCGAAGACGAGGCGCGCCTTGCGGCCAGGCGAGTCGTCGCGGACGGCCGCATGAGCGGCGTTTCGCTCGTGCCGCAGTCCGACTGGGGCCGGCGAGTCCACGCGGCGTTCGCCGAGGAACTGACGATGTCCGGCGGCCAGGTCGTCGACCAGGCCGACTACCTGCCGTCCACGGCCGATTTCAACGACACGCTGCGCCGCCTGCTCCGCACGACGGGCCAGCGCGGCAGCCTGCCGCGCCCCGACGCGCAGTTCATTTTCGTCGCGGCTCAGCCCGTGCACGGGCGCCTGATCCGCACCCAGCTCCGGTTCAATTACGCGAGCGCGCTGCCGATGTACGCGACCTCGGACATTTACGATCCGGCGGGCTCCGGCAACGCGGACCTCGACGGCGTGATTTTTCCCGACATGCCGTGGGTGCTGGATCCTCTGGGCCCGTCCGCAACCGCGCGCGAGATCGCGGAGCGCGTCTGGCCGGGCCGCAGCGGCCAGCTCGCGCGCCTGTACGCATTCGGGTACGACGCGTTCCGCATCATCGGCGAGTTGAGGCGGCTGCGCGCGGGAAGCTCGACGCCGCTGCCGGGCGTCACGGGCCGGCTCTCCGTCGATGGCCAGGGACGCGTGCGGCGTGAGCTCGACTGGGCACAGATTGCCGGCGGCCGGCCAGTGCCCTGGCCGCAGGCGCTGCCGCCCGCACCCGCACCGTGAACGGAGCGCCGCATCTCGCGCTCGGCCGGGCGGCCGAGGCGGCCGCGGCCCTGCTGCTCGAGCGCAGTGGCTATCGAATCCTCACCAGCAATTTCCGCGCGAAAGGCGGCGAGCTCGATCTCGTCGCGATGGACGGCACGGCGCTTGCCATCGTCGAGGTCCGCTATCGCGCGAGCGATCGCTTCGGCGGCGCGGCCGCCAGCATTACCGCCGGCAAGCGCCGCCGCATCGTCCGCGCCGCTCGTGCGTTACTCGCGACGCAACCCGCACTCGCGCGGCTTCCGGCACGATTCGACGTTGTCGAAGTCTCCGGTCCTGCCAACTCACTCCACTGCGAGCTGATCCGCGGCGCATTCAGTCTCTGACCACCGTCCGGCGCATCAGTCCTACGTCCGGTCGCGTCCGGCTGTCAGGGTCCGCGGCCGGGGCGCATATTCCCGCGCGTGTCGGTGGAGGAGCGGATCATGCGCATGGCAACGGGCTGGTGCGTTGCGGCAACGTTTGCCGGATTGATCATGACGGGATCGGGGGCGGCGCAAACGCCTGTGCCTTCGCCGCGGCCAGAGGAAGGTTTCATTACGACTCCCGACGGCCTTCGACTTTACTACCGGAAGGTCGGCGACTCGCCGCGAGTCGTGGTCCAGCCTGGGCGCTTGTTCGCATTCGCGGACTTCGAGTGGCTAGGGGAGCACTTCACGCTCATTTCCTACGACATGCGCAATCGCGGCCGCTCCGAGCTGGTGGCGGACGATTCCAGGATCAGCTTCGAGCACGACGTCGCCGATCTTGAGACCGTGCGCCGGCACTTCGGCGTCGAGCGCATGGCTTTGATGGGCTATTCCTACCTGGGAAAGATTGTCGCGCTATATTCACTCGAACATGCGTCGCGCGTGGAGCGCATCGTGCAGTTCGGCGCCGTCGCGCCGAATTTCGGCACCGAGTACAGGCCGGAGTTCGTATTCCGCGATGATCCAGTGGATCCCGCGGCGCGCGCGCGGCTGCGTGCCATGCGCAACGAACAGAGCTACCACCTCACGCATCCTCGCGAGTACTGCCGCGAAGAATGGTCGGTCGCGCATCTCCCGTCGCTGGTCGGCGATCCCGCAAGAGCCGATCGCGTCCGCATCGACGTCTGTGACATGCCGAACGAGTGGCCGGTCCTGCAGGCGCGGCACCTGCGACTGCATTTCGAGGAATCCGGCATGACGCACCGGACGCCACTTGACGCCGTGCGCCAGCTGCAGGTTCCTGTGCTGACAGTTCACGGCACGCGCGATCGCAACGCACCCTACGGCGCCGGGCGGGAATGGGCCTATCTGCTGCCCGATGCGCGGCTGCTCACGGTCGAAGGCGCCGGGCATCACGCATTTGGCGAAGTACCAGAGTTCGTCATGCCGGCTGTCAAGCGCTTTCTCGACGGCGCTTGGCCTGACGGCGCCGTGAAAGTGACCGAAGACCCGCGCCGACAATAGCTGCGTTTCATCCCGCCGCGTGCGAGGTGGCGGGGTTCTCGCGAGCGGACTCGTAAGTTTCCGCGGAGTTCGCGAGCGAGAAATCCCGCCGGATCCCGCTCGCGGCGCGAAGAAGTCGCGGTTATTTGATGACGCGAAGTTTCGGTCGGGTCCCGGTGTCGTTCGGTCCCGGCACCGGCGGCGGGGATTCGCCCTCGTCCTGGAACAGCATGCCCTGCCCCGTTTCGCGAGCGTAAATGCCGAGCACCGCTGCGATGGGGACACGCACTTGCTGTGAGATGCCGCCGAAGCGCGCGGAAAACTCGATCCACTCGTTGCCGAGCTTGAGGCCCTGCGTCGCCTGCCAGCTGACGTTCAGCGTGATCCGCCCGTCGCGCACGTAGGCCTTGGGAACTTCGGCGCTCGCGGCACTCGCGTCCACGACCAGGTGCGGGGTCTGGTTGTTGGCCGTCATCCACTCGTGCATCGCGCGAACCAGGTAAGGCCGTCGCGAGGTCTGCGCTGCGGCCATTGGATCAGTTCCTCACCGCCGTCGCCGGAGTGTCACTTCACGTCCTTCCAGTATTCCTTGTAAAGGAAATAGGAAAAGGCCGTGAACATCAGGAGGAAAAGGATCACCCAGATGCCGAGCGCCTTGCGCTGCGCCTTCGCGGGCTCCGCCACGTACTCGAGGAAAGCGACTGTGTCGCGCACGAAGCTGTCGAATGCCGGGGCGGGCATTTCGCCGGGCATGCCGGGATCGAGCGCGACCAGGTGTTCCGTCTCTTTGCCTTCCTCGTCCACAGACTTTTCGAAGCGCGCCCGCTGCGTGCCCTGAAGCGAGACGAGGACATTCGGCATCGCGGTCTGCGGCAGCACGGCGTTGTCCGCGCCGCTAGGACGCGACGCGTCTTCGTAAAAGGACCTCAGGAACGTATACAGGTAATCCACGCCGCGGCTGCGGGCGATCAAGGAGAGATCCGGCGGTGCATTGCCGAACCAATCTCGCGCCTTGTCCGCCGGCATTGCCGATTCCATCGCGTCGTATATGCGCGTTCCGGTGAACATCAGATTTTCCCGAAGCTCGTCCTCGGTCAGCGCAAGGTCCTCGGCCAGCTGGCTGTAGCGCATGTACTTCGCGGAATGACAGCCGAGGCAGTAGTTGACGAAGTTGCGCGCGCCGCGCTGCAGCGAGGCGAGGCTCGAGACGTCCGTATGCGCGTCCTGCAGCGGGAAACTCTCGGTCGCGGCCAGGGCCGTCGCAGGAACGGCGGCAAGCAGGACCAGGAGCGCCCGGATCGATCTCAAGATGTCACCCGCGCCGGCTCGGGCTTGAAGCGGTCGATGCGCGAGTACCAGGGCATCGCCAGGAAGAACCCGAAGTAGATGATCGTGCCGATAACCGACAGGGTCTTGAACGGCTGCACGGCCGGCTTCAATCCGCAATAGCCCAGCATGATGAAATTCGCGGCGAATACCATCAGCGCGACCTTGTAGATCGGCCCGCGATAGCGGATCGACTTGACCGGCGCCTTGTCGAGCCAGGGCACGAAGAACAGGATGAGGACCGCCGCGAACAGCACGAGCACCCCCCACACCTGCGTGCCGGCAAAGGCCGGCACCGCTCGGAGGATTGCGTAATAAGGCGTGAAGTACCATACGGGTGCGATGTGTTCCGGCGTCAGCAGGGGATTCGCGGGCTCGAAATTCGGCGCTTCGAGGAACAGGCCGCCGAATTCGGGCGCGAAGAACAGCACGGCTGCGAATAGCACGAGGAAGACGCTGAGGCCGAAGAGGTCCTTGACGCTGTAGTAGGGATGAAACGGGATCCCGTCGAGCGGATGGCCGTCCCCTCCCTTCGTTTTCTTGATCTCGATGCCATCCGGGTTATTCGAGCCAACCTCGTGCAGCGCGAGGATGTGTGCAACGACGAGGAAGATCAGGACCAGCGGCAGCGCGACCACGTGCAGCGCAAAGAAACGGTTTAGCGTGATGTCCGAAATGAAATAGTCGCCCCGGATCCACTCGATCAGCGCGTCCCCGATCACCGGAAACG
>JBOHZO010000139.1:0-26440 GCA_050738555.1 Steroidobacteraceae bacterium
CGGCAGCCCATGCCGTGCAGCACGTCGATGAATCGACGCGCATGCTCGAGGTTGCCGATGACCGAGGTCTCCGCGACTTCGAAGCACATCTGCGACGGCGGCACGCCGCTGCGGTCGAGCTCTTCCACCACGAATTCGAGGAACGACGGGTCGGCGAGGGTCTGGCCCGAAATGTTGATCGACAGGCTGCGCCCGGGCGGCAGGCGGATCGCGCCCGCCGAAAGCGCCGCCAGCGCCGACCCCAGCACCCAGCGGTCGATCATCGACATCAGGCGATAGCGTTCGGCGGCAGGAAAGAACTCCGCGGGGGCGATCGCCTGGCCCTCGTCGTGAAGGCGCACGAACACCTCCATCGCGGGTCCGTTCAGGGACCCCGGCCGTGTCGGCTCGATCGGCTGCACGTAGAGCTCGAAGAATCCGTCGCGCAGCGCCGCCTGCAGCCGTTGCAGCCAGTGGATCTCGCCGCGGTTTCGCGCAATCGCCTCGTCGTGCGAGGAGTAGACGTGCACATGGCTTTCGTCCTGTTTCTTGGCGACATAGCAGGCCGAGTCGGCCGCGCTCATGATTTCCTCGAGCGAATGGGCCTCCCCCGTCAGCTCCACGAGCCCGATGCTGACTCCCACGCTGAATATGCGGTCTTTCCACACGAAGCGGTATTCGCCAATCGCCCGCAGGATGTCGTCCGCGATCTGCCGCGCCTTTTCGAGCGGACAGCCGACGAGCAGCACGCCGAATTCGTCGCCGCCGAGGCGCGCGACGGTGTCGGAGTCGCGCACCGCCTCGCGGATCAGTGCCGCGACCTCGCGCAGCATGTTGTCGCCAGCGAGGTGGCCGCTCGTGTCATTGACGGCCTTGAAGCGATCGAGATCCAGGTAGCACATCACGTGACTCTGGCGTCCAGCGCGCGCGATCTCGAGCGCCTCGCCGAGCCGGCGCTCGAACTCGCGGCGATTCACGAGTCCGGTCAGCGCGTCATGGCTCGCCTGGTAGGTCATCTGCTGCGTCAGGCCACGCAGCTCGCTGACGTCGTGCAGCATCACGGCGACACCCGTGATCTCGCCTTCGGGTCCGCGGATCGGAGAAGCCGTCGCTTCGACGCCGAGTTCGTTGCTGGTCGCGCGCGCGATCAGGAGCGAGCGGCGACCGAGGTTCACGCGGCTGCCCGACCCGAGACACTGCTGCACTGGATCCGGCAGCGGCCGGCGGTCGTGCTCGTCGACGAAACCGATCATCGCGCCGAAGGCCTGGCCGACCGCGTCCTGCCGGCGCATGCCGGTCAAGGCCTCGGCCGCGCGATTCAGGTAATCGATGAGGCCGTGCGCGTCGGTCGTGAGCAGCCCTTCGCCGAGCGAATCGAGCGCGAGCTGCGAACGCGCCGGAGCCGGCTCGGCGGCCTCGACACGATGTGGAAGCATCTCCTCCGCCGTGAACAGCACGATCCTCCGTCCGGCGAGATCGAGCACGGAACCGGTGAGTTCGAGGCGGGTAACCTGGCCGTGCTCGTCGGCGAATTCGACTTCCGTCAGCGACGGCCCGCTCTGGCCTTCCCGCGCGCGCGCGACCGCGAGCGCCGCGAGTTCCGAATACTCGCCGGACACGAGATCGGCCAGGCTTTTTCCCGCGAGCTCTGCCGCCGGTCGACCGACGAGCCACGAAAACGCGTCATTGACGGCCTCGATGCGCTCGCCGTGCAGCAGGGCCGGCTCGCGCATCGCGGTGAGCATGGCGCGCATGGCGTCGCCGCTGCGCTCCGCCGGGTGCGCGGTGTCTGGATCAGGCTGCAATCGCTTGAGCTTCCGCCACTGGAGCAGGGTAACCAAGCCAAGCCCAGCAGCGAGCATCGCCAGCGCGACGGCAGCGATCATCTGGACCGTCATCAGGCCAGTCATCCCCTTCGAATCCGCGGCCCTCGAGACCGTCTATTTCGTTGCATTGCGCGGCCTTTGGCAGCATATCCCACGCTTGTACTGACGCCCGCCGCGATTCACCATAATGGTGATGAACGCCACAGTCGAAGCCGCACGGCGGCAGATGATCGATCAGCAGGTCCGGACCTGGGCCGTGCTCGACCGGCGCGTCCTCGACACACTCGCTTCGGTCCCGCGCGAGAAATTCGTGCCGGAAGCCTATCGCGGCGTTGCATTCGCGGACGTCGCGATACCGATCGGCCACGGCCAGTTCATGCTGAAACCCGCGCTGGAGGGAAGAATACTGCAGGCGCTCGCTCCCATTCGCGGCGAGCGCGTGCTCGAGATCGGGACCGGCAGCGGCTTTTTCGCGGCCTGCCTCGCGCACCTGACCGGCATGGTCGACAGCATCGAAATTCACGCGGATCTGGCTGCCGCCGCGGTGCGATCGATGGAGGACCTCGGCGTCGCGCGCGTCGCGGTCGCAACGGGCGATGCGCTCCAGCGCGAGTTCGGCGCCCGCTACGAAGTCATCGCCGTCACCGGTTCGCTGCCCGAGCCGGATCGCCGTTTCGAGCGAGCGCTCGTGGTGGGCGGGCGCTTGTTCGTCGCCGTCGGCTCGGCGCCGATCATGGAAGCCCGACTCGTGACGCGAACCAGCGAGGACAACTGGTTGACCGAGGTGCTGTTCGAAACCTGCATCGAGCCTTTGATGCTGCCGGCCGCCGTTTCCCGTTTCAAGTTCTGATCCGCCGCTGGAAACCTCAGTCTGGCCCACTTTTTACTCGCTTCAGCGTGTTCTGAATTGCTACCTACCACATCGCTGGCATAACTGGCGATACTTGAGATGGGTCAGTTGGTGATATACACTAGTAATACAGTAGTTGTCCTAGTCGCCCCCACTGCGTGAAGGAATCTCCCCGCATGAATACCCGATTCTTCGTTCACACGATTCTCGTGGCCGCGTGCTTCGCTTCGTTCCACGCGTCCGCAACCGACCTGCAGGACGTGTACGAACGCGCGCGCACGAACGATCCGCTGATCCGCGAGGCGGACGCGAATCGCCTCGCGGCACGCGAGTCGAAGCCACAGGCGGTCGCGGCGCTCTTGCCGCAGATCGCGGGCACGGGCCAGTACAACGATTCCGAATCCGACGGCACCAGCGTCGACATCGACCCACCGAATCCGCCGACGCCGTTCGATCGGCGCTCGACGGGCACCAGTACCGACTGGGGCCTCACGCTGCGCCAGAATGTCTTCCGCTGGGAAAACTGGGCCACACTCAAGCGTGCGGACTCCGAGCGGGCGCAAGCTGAAGCCGACTACCTGGCGGCACAGCAGGACCTGATTCTTCGCACCTCGACTGCCTACTTCCTCGTGCTGGCCGCTCAGGACACACTCGAGGCCGCCCAGGCGGCGCACGAAGCGATCGGGCGCCAGCTCGAGCAGTCGGAGAAGCGCTTCGAAGTGGGACTGATTGCGGTCACAGACGTGCAGGAAGCCAAGGCCGCATTCGACCAGGCGACCGCCGCGCTGATCGAGGCGAAGCGCATTCTTGCGACGACCGGCGAGCGGCTGCGCGAGCTGACCGGCGAAACGTTCGACGAATTGTCGAAGCCAGGCAATGAAATGCCGCTGTCAGGCCCGAATCCGGCCAGTGCCGAGGACTGGGTCAAGCTGGCGAAGGAGCAGAATGCGCGCCTGATCTCGAGCCGGCTTGCCGCGGACATTACACGGGACAATATCAGCGTCGAGCGCGGCGGCCACCTGCCGAGCATCGATTTCGTAGTTTCGCGCAGCTATTTCGATTCCGATACCGAGTTTACCGGCACGGTTTCTGGGCAAGGCGAATCGGATTTCGAGGACACGGTGTATTCGGTGCAATTCACCGTGCCGATCTTCTCGGGTGGCGCAACATCGTCACGCGTGCGGCAGGCCGAATACCGTCACATCGCCGCGCGCGAGCGGCTGGAACGTACGGCGCGGGAGACCGAGCGCGAGACGCGCGACGCTTATCTTGGAGTCAATTCGGAAGTCGCGCGCGTGCAATCGCTGAAACAGGCCGTCGAATCGGCGATGACCGCGTTACAAGCGACTGAAGCGGGTTACGAGGTCGGCACACGCACGTCGGTGGACGTGCTCGATGCGCGCCGCAGGCTGTTCGAAGCGCAGACCAACTATGCGCGCAGCCGCTACGACTATCTCCTGAACGTGTTGCGGCTCCAGCTTGCTGCGGGAACGCTAGATCAGAAAGGCCTGACGGATGTCAACGCGCTGCTGACGGAAAGCGTCCGCGTCCGCTGATCACGCTGGGTCCGCATCAGGTCGCGTCGATGACCGCGTCGTCCGCGGCGTGAAGTCCGCCGCGGGCCGCGGCACGAGCGAGCCGGTCGGCGATCGCAGCCCAGGATTCATCGGCGGGCACAGCCTCCACGATGATGCGCCCGGCGCCGGCGGAGTCGAGCTGCCGCAGGGCCGAGTACAGCGAACGGCCGTAGGCCGCCGGTGGTGCCGGCATCTGACGCCACACCAGGCTTTCGGACACACGAAAAGCGGCGCTTCGCGCGAGAACCGCGATTCGCTCGCCCGCGGCGAGCGCCTGCTCGACTTCCCGTTGCAGGCTTTCGCGACCGGCGATCTCGAGCGGCGTGCCAGGAGCGTAATGCGAGCGCTGCCGCCCCGGCGCGCGCGGGGATGCGGAGTCCGGATCGGCCACAGCCCCGACCACGTCAGCAATCTGCGAGCGAGACACCGCGCCCGGACGCAGCAGCGTCACGCGTCCTTCCAGGCACGCGACGATCGTCGATTCGATGCCGACCTGGCAATCTCCGCCATCGAGCACGAGCGCGACTGCCTCGCCGAGTTCCTCGCGCACGTCGGCGGCGCGCGTCGGACTGATGCGGCCGTAGCGGTTCGCGGACGGAGCGGCGATGCCGCGACCGAACGCCGCGAGCAGCGCGCGCGCAATCGGATGCGCGGGCGCGCGGAGTGCGACGCTCGACTGGCCGCTGGTGACGGCGGCGAGCACGCGCTTCGCCTTCGGCAGCACGAGTGTCAGCGGGCCTGGCCAAAAGGCCTCGGCGAGCCGCACCGCGGCATCCGGCATGCCGGCAGCCCATGCGCGGGCCGCCTCGAGATTGCTGACGTGAACGATCAGCGGATGACTGCGAGGGCGTCCCTTCGCGGTAAAAATGCGCGCCACGGCTGCTGCGTTCGTGGCATCGGCGCCAAGGCCGTAAACGGTTTCAGTCGGGAACGCAACGAGTTCGCCTGCATTCAGCAGGCCGACGGCTTCCTCGATCCGCGCAGGGTCCGGCAGCATTTCAGGAACCTCTGAATTACCCCTGCATGGAGCGCGTTACGCGTGGCGCGGCGGCTTCACTCCAGGGGAATGCGCCGCCAGCCGGTGTCCGTGCGGTGCAACTCGTAGGCCGGCCAGTAATGCTGGTCGAGCCTGACCGTGATGATGTCGACCGATTCGTTCCAGCTCACGGTCTTGAGCCTGACCGAGGCGCCGTCGGGCCGGCCGGAAACCGCGCGGATGAAGGCGTCGAGATCGGGCACCGGGATGCCGTCCACTTCCGTGATGCGACGCCCGGCCCAGAGCTTGTAGCGCGAGGCCGGCGAGCCGTACATGAAGAAAGCGATGAAAACGCCTTCCGCCGCGATGCCGCGCTGCACCGCCATCGCGCGGTGCGGCGTCTGGAGCGTAGCGCCGGCCCAGACCAGCACGCGATCGACATCGCGCCCAGAAAGCACGACGGTCTTCAACGGAATCGACAGCTCGGAGCCGGAGCGCCAGAGCGTCAGCGTGACCTCGGGCGCCCGCACGGCCGCGCTGACGTCGCCAAAGCTGTTGACGACCTTGCCGTCCACCGCGAGCAGGAGATCGCCGGGCGCGAGCAGTTGCGCGGCCGGCGTGCCGGCGACCAGCCGGTCGATAGTCAGCACCTGGCGGCGGCGCGGGTTATGGGCCGTCACCCGATCGATCCACACCTCCGGCAGTCCGAGACGCCGCGCTTCGGCGAGCGACAGCAGCCCGAATTCCGCCTCCGCCGAATACAGGGTGCGGCCGTCGCGCGCGTATTCCAGCATCTCCTGCACGAGCGCCGCCGGAACGCCCATGTTCTGCTGCACGAGCTCGCGGCCATCCTCGTAGGCGAAGCTCGACCAGAGCGCGACCACGTCGCCGCGCTTGTCGACGACCACGCCGTCGAAATCCGCTGGCCCGTTGACGAGCCGCATGATCTCGAGATTCGCGTCGCGGAACTGGAGCGTGCGCGAGAGCGGAAATCCGACGGGTCCGATCGAGGACACCGTCGCCTGTTGCGACACGACGCGGTTGTCCTGCTGCAGGCCGACGACGTGCACCTGATCGCCGGTTCCCGGCATCCGTTCCGCGAATTGCACGGCCTTCACCGGCGTGTCTCCGAGGTGTCTCGGGTCGTAGCGCACGATCGCGAGATTGTGGAGTGGATGCACGTATTCGACCTTCGCGTCCACCTCGATCGTGCCGGCAAAGGTCAGGCGCGCGTCGCCGAGCGAGACGGGCACCGTGTTGCGGTCCACGGCGACGAGGCCGCGCACCGGATCGAGCACGACGCCGGTGCCGTGATAATTCCGCTCGGTCACGCCGGAAATCGAGTAGGGCATGCTGAATTCGACCAGCACGAGCGACGGGGCGTACGAATCCACCAGCTTGTCTCCGGTGCGCGCAAAGCGCGTCGTGCCGGGCGCGGGAGGCGACGCGTCCGGGCCCGCGACGATCGGCGCGCAGGGCCACAGGCCGATGGCGTCGTCGCGCACGCAGTGCCGCGCGGGGAACCACGCGCGATCGATGCGCAACGACGTGAGCTGCAGCGTGCGCGAGTCCTCCATCGTGAAATAACGAAGCGTCGCGCGCTGCCCGTGCCCGAGCTTGCCGAACACGTCGAGCGCATCGTCCAGGTCTATGAGCGGCTTGCCGTCGAGCTCGGTCAAGACCGCACCGCGCGGGATGCCGGCTGAACCGAACATGTAGCCGGGGTTCGCGACGTAGACGCCCTCGATCGCCACGTTCATGTGACGCGCCATCTGCCACGACAGCGTGTGCAGCACGCCGTCGCCGATCTCGAGGTACTCGTCCGGAGTGATGGCATGCAGGTCCTGCACCGGCAGCACGAGCTTGCGGGTGCCGCCGCCGCGTACGACCGAGAGTTCGACCTCGCCGCCGACCCTGTCGTCGAGCAGCGCATCGAGGGCGTCGAAATCGGACATCGGCCGGCCGTTGATCGAAACCAGGACGTCGCCCACGTCGAGCTGGCCATAAGCGTCGGCGCCGGGCTGCACTTCGGTGACGACGAGCATTCCCGTGCGCGTGGGCGCGGCCCTGCGCGCCGCGGACTCGGCGGCGGGCGGGAGCCCGAGCCGCCGCAATTCGTCGTAGGGCGTATAGCGGAAGATCGTCTGCAGCGTGCCGCGGCTCACCGGGCGCTTCGCCTTCAGGAGCTCGAGTGCCCGCACGACGCGCGTCAGCGGCAGGTAGAAACTCGACGCCGCGCCCATCGAACCGCCGGCATTGAGCGCCAGCACACGGCCCCGGATGTCGATGACCGGCGAACCCGACGAGCCACCCGAAGTGCCTGAGGCAGCCTGGTAGTAGAAGGTGTTGAAATCGTTGTACCGGCCGACGCCATACTCGGGCGCCTGCCGGTCGAGGCGCGCAAGCGTGCCGGCGAGAATCGAGAGCTGCTCGCCGGCGTCGTTGCCGACCACGCGGATCTCGACCCCGATCTGGGCGCCGGCTGGATACAGCGGCAACGTCGCGGGTTCGATGAAGCGGAGCTTGGACGGGTCATAACGATAGAAGCCGAAGTCGTGGATTGGATCGCGGTAAATCGGCTCGAGCTCCACTTCCTCGCGATTGAGGAAAGTCGCGAGCGCCGTGACCGGCCCCGGCGTGACGACGTGGCGATTCGTGAGGATCAGTCCGCGCACGGCGTCGACGATGAAGCCGGTCGCCTGCGACGAGGTGTTCCACTCGGTGTCGAAAGCGCGCGCCGCGTCGATCTGGATCGCGACCACGCCCGTTGAAATGCGCTCGAGCGTCCGGGTCCAACGCGAAGATTCCTCGAGTTCGATCGGCAGTGGCAGCGGCATGACCGGGAGCTGCGGCAGCAACGGGGGCTGTGTCGGCGCCTGTCCCTGCGTCGGCGGTTGTTGCTGTCCGGGTGCCGGCGGTTGAGGTTGCGGCTGCCCAGGCACCGGCTGCTGTGGTTGCGGCTGGGCAGGCTGAGGCTGTGCCGGCGCCGGCGCTTGAGGTTGTGGCTGTGGCGTGGGTGGCTGCACCTGCGCTTCAGCCACCGCCAGGGCGAGCGAGGCCACGACGGCCGCCGCCGTCAACCGGTTGAAGGCGCGCTCAATCCAGACGGAAATCAAATGTGTCATGAAAACGCTCTCTGAATTCGTCCATGGTGAAGCGGTGATGCTGCGTGCCGACGGTCGCGATCTTGATAGCGCCCATGAGCGAAGCGATCCTCCCGGTCGTTTCCCAATCGATGCCGCGCATCAGCCCGTACAACAGGCCGGCGCGGTACGCGTCGCCGCAGCCGGTCGGGTCGACAATCGCCGCCGCTCGCACCGCGGGGATTTCGACGCGGCGGCCACCCGCGTACACCACCGAGCCTTGCGCGCCGTGCGTCACCACATAGGCTTTCACGCGCGCCGCGAGTTCCCCGGTCGAAAGACCGGTGCGTTCCTCCAGGAGGGTCCCTTCGTAATCGTTGACCGTAACCCATGTCGCCTGTTCGATGAAGTTCCCGAGCTCTTCGCCGCCGAACAGCGTCATCGCCTGGCCGGGATCGAAGATGAAGGGGATATTTGCGCGCGCGAACTGGGCGGCGTGCACGATCATCCCCTCGCGCCCGTCCGGCGCCAGCACACCGATCGTGATGCCGCCGTCGGCCGGCACTTCCTGCCGCCACGATTGCGTCATGGCGCCCGGATGAAAGGCCGTGAGCTGGTTGGCGTCGAGATCGGTCGTGATGTACGCCTGGGCCGTGTATTCCTCCTCGATCACTTGGACGAAGCGCAGCGACATGCCGTTCGAAATCATCCATTCGCGGTAGGGACCAAAGTCATGGCCGACCGCTCCCATCGCATGGCCGTCGCTTTCGAGCAGTTTCAGGTTGAAGGCGATGTTGCCGGCGCAGCCGCCGAAATTGCGCCTGAGTGTCGGCACCATGAAGGACACGTTCAGCAGGTGAATCTTGTCCGGCAGGATCTGGTCGCGGAAACGGCCCGGGTAGACCATCACCGTGTCGTAAGCGAGCGAACCGCAAATCAGTGCGGCCATGCGAGCACCAGCAGCCAGTTGATCGCAAGCAGTGAAAAGGCGACGAACACCGCGGCGGACCCAAGTTCCTTGGCGATGCCCGACAGCGGGTGGCGTTCGACGCCGATGCGGTCCACCGTCGCTTCGACCGCGCTGTTGACCAGCTCGATCGCGAGCACGACGAACATCGGGCCGACGAGAAGCGCCCGCTCGACGCCGTTTTCGCCGAGCCACAGGCCGAGCGGCACGATGGCGATTGCGAGCAGGCATTCCTGACGGAAGGCCTCTTCGTCGCGCCAGGCTGCCGCGAATCCGCGCCAGGTGCTGCTGAACGCGCGAGCCAGACGCGCGGGGCCGGTTCGTTTGTCGGGCCGGACGGTCATGCCGCGTCCGGCTTCCAGGCAATGTCCAGCTGGCGCGCGGCGCGCACGTCGTCGAGCCGCCGCACCGGCATCGTGTGCGGCGCGGACCTGACACTCGCCGCGTCGCTCTCCGCCTCTCGGCGGATCGCCGCGAGCGCCTCGACGAAGCCGTCGAGTTCCTCGCGCGTCTCGGTTTCGGTCGGCTCGATCAGCAGGCATTCCGGCACCAGCAGCGGGAAATACGTGGTCGGTGCGTGGTAGCCATGGTCCAGCAGGCGCTTCGCGAAATCCATGGCGGTAACGCCCTGCTCGCGCGCCTGGCGCTTGAGCGTGATGATGAATTCGTGGCTCGCGCGCCGGCCGGGATACGCGGCATCGAAGCCGGCCTCGGTCAGCCTGGCGAGCAGATAGTTCGCGTTCAGGGTCGAGAACTCCGCCACGCGGCGCATCCCGGCCGCGCCGAGGATCCGCATGTAGACCCACGCCCGCAACAGCACGCCGGTGTTGCCCATGAATCCGGAGAGCCGGCCGATCGAACCCGGCAGGTCGCGCTCGTCGAGCCAGCGATAGCGCTCGCCATCGCGCGCGACCACCGGCACCGGCAGGAACGGCAGCAGCCGCTTCCCCACGCCGACTGCGCCCGAGCCCGGACCGCCGCCTCCATGCGGCGTCGAGAACGTCTTGTGCAGGTTCATGTGAATGACGTCGAAGCCCATGTCGCCGGGACGGACCTTGCCGAGGATCGCATTGAGATTTGCGCCGTCGTAATACAGCAGGCCGCCGGCCTCGTGCACCTTGCGCGCGATCTCGACGATGCGCCGCTCGAACACGCCGAGCGTGCTTGGATTGGTGAGCATGATGCCCGCCGTCGCAGGCGACAGTGCCGCGTCGAGCGCCGCGACATCGACGTCGCCGTCCGGGCGCGACGGGATCTCGCGTACCTTCATGCCGCACATGGTCGCGGTCGCGGGGTTCGTGCCGTGCGCGGCATCCGGCACGATGATCTCGTTCCGCGCAGTGTCGCCGCGGGCGCGGTGATAGGCGCGGATCATCGCGACGCCGGCGAACTCGCCCTGCGCGCCCGCCATCGGCGTCAGCGACACGCCGGCCATACCCGTCACGTGGCGCAGCATCTCCTGCAGCTCGTACAGGCAGGCCAGCACGCCCTGGCCGGTCGCCGCCGACGCGAGCGGATGCCGGCCGAGGAACCCGGGCAGCATGGCCAGCGAATTGCAGGCCCGCGGGTTGTATTTCATCGTGCAGGAGCCGAGCGGATAAAAATGCGTGTCGATCCCGAAATTGAGCTGCGACAGGCGCGTGTAATGCCGCACGGCCTGCAATTCCGACACTTCCGGCAGCGGAGGCGGCTGCGTGCGGCGGAACTCGCCGGGAATATCCGCCTGCTCGGGCGCCGGATACTGCGCCGTGGCGCCGCGCCCATGGCGCGAAAGCTCGAAAATCAGCGGTTCAGGCTTACGCATCGTCAGGCGTCACGCCGCCGCGGCGCGGCCTAGCAGGCGGCCGAGCGCGCGCGCATAGGTCTCGATGTCCCCCTCGGTCCGCGTTTCGGTGGCGCAGACGAGGAGCGCATTGCCGAGCTCCGGATAATCGCGCGCGAGATCGAGACCGCCGGCGATGCCTTCGGCGGCGAGCGACTCGAGCAGCGGCGCGACCGGGCGATCGAGCTGCAGCACGGCTTCGTGAAAGCGCGGCCCGGAGAACGCGGCGCGCACGCCGGGCAGCCGCGCGAGTGCTGCGACCAACTGCTGCGTGCGCGCGACGCAGGCCCTGGCGACGCGCTCGAGCCCGACCGGCCCGAGCAAGGCGAGATGAATGGTCGCAGCGGTCATCAGCAGGCCCTGGTTGGTGCAGATGTTCGACGTGGCCTTGCCGCGGCGAATGTGCTGTTCGCGCGCCTGCAGTGTCAGCGTGAACCCCGGCTTGCCTTCGGCATCGACGGTGCGCCCGGCGATCCGGCCCGGCATCTGCCGCACGTGCTCCATCCGGCTCGCCATGAAGCCGACATAGGGGCCGCCGGATGAAAGCGGCACGCCGAAAGGCTGAGCGTCGCCGCAGGCGATGTCCACGCCGGCATCGCCCCACTCGCCGGGTGGCGCGAGCAATGCGAGCGCCACGGGATTCACGGCCGCGATCGCGAGCGCGCCGTTCGCACGGGCCCAGCGGGTCAATGCGTCGGCGTCCTCCAGCTGGCCGAAGAAATTCGGCTGCTGGATCACGACGGCGGTGATGTCCTGACCCATGAAGCGATCGAGTGACTTCGGATCGATCCTGCCTTGCGCCGCGTCGAATGGCAGGCTTTCGAGCGCGAGTCCCTGCCCTTCAGTGATTGCGCGCGCGACCCGCCGCCACGCCGGATTGACCGTCGCCGGCAGCAGGATGCGCGCGGACTTCGAGCGGCGATGGGCGCGCACCGCCATCAGGCAGGCCTCGGCGAGTGCGGAAGCGCCGTCGTAGAGCGAGGCGTTCGAAACGTCCATTGCCGCGAGGCCCGCGATCATCGACTGGTACTCGTACATGATCTGCAGCGTGCCCTGGCTCGCCTCTGCCTGGTACGGCGTGTAGGCGCTGTAGATCTCGCCGCGCGATGCGAGCGCCCAGACCGGCGCCGGAATGTGATGTTCGTAGGCGCCGGCACCGATGAAGTTGAGCGGGCGCCCATCCGCCGCGGCGCGCGCGGCCGCCAGCCGCGCCACCTCCATTTCGGGGAGCGCTTCGGGCACGCCCGTCAGCGCGTCGATGCGCAACTCCCGCGGAATCTCGTCAAAGAGATCCTCGATCGCGCGGACGCCGATGCGATCGAGCATCGCGCGGATGTCCTCGGCGGTATGCGGGATGTAAGGCACCCGAAACCCTAGCCTGCGACCGCGAGCTCAGCGCGATAGCCGCCGGCGTCGAGCAGTGCCGCGCCGCCGCTTCCCGACGGCTTCAGCCGGAAGATCCAGCCCTGGCCGTAAGGGTCGCGGTTCACCAGTTCCGGTTGCGTCGCCAGCAGCCCGTTGCCGGCGGTGACTTCGCCGCCGAGCGGGCTGTAGACGTCGGACGCCGCCTTGACCGATTCGACCACCGCGCAGGCGTCGCCGACGGCAAGCTTGCGGCCCGCCTCGGGCACTTCGACGAACACCAGGTCGCCGAGTGCCTGCTGCGCGTGATCGGTGATTCCGATCTCGATGCTGCCGTCCGGCAGCGTGCGCAGCCATTCGTGACTTTTCGTGTAGCGCAGGTCGGCCGGGATCATGCTCATGCGATTCTCCGAATCATAGTTCGATGACGGCGCGGCCGTTCCGGACGAACTGCGGCTTGACGATGCGCGCGGGGATTCTCTTGCCGCGAATGTCCACTTCCACTTCGCCAACAGCCGCGGCCGGCAGTCGCGCCAAGCCGATCGAGCGTTCGAGCGTGGGCGAAAACGTCCCGCTCGTCACCTCGCCCTCGCCCGCGCCGCCCGCGAACACGACCTGGTGCGATCGCAGCACGCCGCGCCCGAGCAGCAGCAGGCCGGCGAGCTCGCGCACGGGCCCCGCGACGCGCTGCTTCTCGAGTGCTTCCTTACCGATGAAGTCGCGCTTGCCATCGAGCACGACGGTCCAACCGAGGCCGGATTCGAGCGGCGTGACCGTTTCGTCCATGTCGTTGCCGTAGAGATTCATGCCGGCCTCGAGCCGAAGCGTATCCCGCGCACCGAGGCCGCTAGGCTTCACGCCCGCAGATTGAAGCGACGTCCACAGCTCCGGCGCGGCTTCCGAGGGCAGCGTGATCTCGAATCCTTCCTCACCGGTATAGCCCGTCCGCGCGACGAACCATTCGTCGCAGGAGGCTGCGAAGAATGCGCCGAGCGCAGCCGCGGGCGCGCGACAGGCCGCGGGCAGCAACCCGGTCGACTTGGTTCGGGCTTGCGGTCCTTGCACCGCAATCATCGCGAGATCGCGCCGCGGCACGACTGCGACGCCGACCGGCTTCGCATGCTCCTTGATCCACGCCAGGTCCTTGTCCGCCGTACCCGCATTGACGACGAGGCGAAACCAGCGCTCGTCCAGGTAGTAGGCGATCAGGTCGTCGATCACGCCGCCGTCCTGGCGCAGCATGCAGCCATACAGCGCCTTGCCGGGAGTCGTCAGGCGGGTCACGTCGTTCGCGAGCAGGCGGAGAAGCAGGGGGCGCACACCCGCGCCCCGCAGATCGATCGTGCACATGTGGGAAACGTCGAACATGCCGGCGTCGCGCCGGACGGCGTGATGCTCCTCGATCTGCGAGCCGTAATCGACCGGCATGTCCCAGCCGCCGAAATCGACCATGCGCGCGGCCGCGGCAACATGCAGTTCGTAGAGCGCTGTTCGTCGTCCCATCCGCGTTTCCCGCAGCTCAACTGCGTGGCCCGGAAAAATAAAAGCGGCGGGCCGCCAGGCCCGCCGCCCCTCTGTCCTTAAACCTGAGAGATTGGGTACCGTACCGTCCCGGTTCCTCTCCCCTTCGGTGGGCCCGCGAGGGCCGCTCTCCAGAGTTCGCCAGTGCCTGCCGTTCGGGTGCCTGAGCGTTTCCGGGCGGGTTGCGCCTTCGGCGCCGCGCGTGCGCGGTCTCTCCGGCAAGGACTCTTCGCGACAGGCGGGATTCTAGCGGAAAGCGCCCTTGCGCACAGGGTATAGTCGCGCGCAGGTAAAGCCCCGGCATGCGGAGTCCGTCCATGTCCCGATCATTCGCGTCGTCGTTCATACTGGCATGCATCGTGCTGTCGGCGCCCGTGCCCGCAATCGCGGCCGACGCGACGGCCGACCTTCACGCCCTGTTCGAACGCGAATGGGAACGCGACCTGGCCGACAACCCCCTCCTCGCGACGTACCGCGGCGACACGCGGTATGACGACCGCTGGCCGGACATTTCGCCCGCCGCACAGGCCGCGCGCAACGCCGCCGATGCAAAGGTGCTCAAGGATCTCGATCGCATTTCCCGCGACCTGCTGCCGCCGGCCGAGCAGCTCAACTACGACTTGTTCCGCTATGAGTACGAGGACCGCAAGGCGGCCGCGGCATACCATCCCGAGTACTACGAGATCCGCGCACGCGACGGCCCGCAAGCGCTGAACGAAGTCGCCGACCTGATGTCGTTCCAGACAGTCGCGCACTACGAGGTCTGGATCCGGCGCATGGCCTCCATGCCCGGCTATCTCGACCAGTACGCGGACCTGTTGCGGCGCGCCGCCAAGGAAAAGCACACGCAGCCGCGGGTCATCATGGACCGCGTGCTGCCGCAGCTCGCGATGCAGACCCCGGATGACCCGGAGAAAAGCCCGTTCTTCGACCGGTTCACCAAGTATCCGGACGCGATTCCCGCAGCCGAGCGCGAGCGCCTGTCGGCGGAGGCGCGGAAAGTCATCGCGGATTCGGTCATTCCGGCTTATCGCCGTTTCACGTCCGTGTTTCGCGGCGAGTACCTGCCTGCCTGCCGCGAGACGGTCGGCGTCTGGGATACGCCGGACGGCGCGGCGTACTATGCGAACCGCGCGCGTTATCACACCACGACGTCGCTGACGCCCGAGGAGATCCACAAGATCGGGCTCGCCGAAGTCGCGCGCAACCGCGCCGAGATGCAGAAGGTCATGAACGAGGTCGGCTTCAAGGGCAGCCTCAACGAGTTCTTCGAGCACCTGCGCACCGACCCCCAGTTCTATTACAGGACCGGCGATGAACTCTTTCGCGCCTACGCGTACATCACGAAAGTGATCGATCCGGAGCTGCCGCGGCTCTTCGGCAAGCTCTATCGCACGCCATTCGGCCTGCGGCCGATTCCGGACACGAGCGCGCCTAACACGACGACCGCGTATTACCAGGGCCCGTCGATCGACGGCACGCGACCCGGCTATTACTACGTGAATCTCTACAAGCCGGAAGTGCGGCCGAAGTACGAGATGGAAGTGCTGTCCGTGCACGAGGCGGCGCCCGGCCATCACCTCCAGATCGCGCTCGCCCAGGAACAGACGGACCTGCCGAAGTTCCGACGCTTCGGCGGCCACACGGCCTATGTCGAGGGCTGGGCGCTCTATTCCGAGCGGCTCGGTTACGACCTCGGGCTCTACAAGGACCCGTACTCCCGTTTTGGCCAGCTCACCTATGACCAGTGGCGCGCCGTACGCCTCGTCGTGGACACCGGCATCCACCAGATGAAGTGGACGCGACAGCAGGCGATCGACTACTTCATGGAAAATGCGGCCAAGACCGAAGCCGACATCGTCAACGAGATCGACCGGTACATCGCCTGGCCGGGCCAGGCACTCGCCTACAAGATCGGCCAGCTGAAGATCCTCGAGCTTCGCGCGCGCGCCGAGCAGGCGCTCGGCAAGGACTTCGACATCCGCGGCTTCCACGACACGATCCTCGCGACGAGCGCCGTGCCACTCGAAATTCTCGAGCGCACGACCGACGCGTGGATCGGAGCACAGCGGCAGCCGTGACCGACGCGCGCCGCGCCGCGGTCGCGGTACGCATCGGCGCCCTCACCGTCGGCGGCGGCGCCCCGGTCGTCGTGCAGTCGATGACCAACACGGACACGGCCGACGTCGAGGCCACGGTCCGGCAGGTGCGCGAGCTTGCGGAAGCGGGTTCCGAGATCGTGCGCGTGACCGTCAACACCGACGAAGCGGCGGCGGCGGTGCCCCGGATCAAGGAGCGGCTCCTCGCGCTCGATTGTCCGGTGCCGATCGTGGGCGATTTCCACTTCAACGGCCACAAGCTGCTGGCGGCGCATCCGGCCTGCGCGGAAGCGCTCGACAAATACCGCATCAATCCCGGTAATGTCGGCCGCGGCAGCAAGCGCGATCCGCAGTTCGCCGCGATGGTCGAAAGCGCCTGCCGATACGGCAAACCGGTTCGAATCGGGGTGAATTGGGGCAGCCTCGACCAGGACCTGCTGACCCGGATGATGGACGAGAACTCACGCCTGCCTGAGCCGCGGGATGCCCTGGAGGTCTTGCGCGAGGCGACAGTCGTCTCAGCGCTCGCGAGCGCCGCGCGGGCGGAGCAGCTCGGCCTGCCGCATGACGCGATCGTCATCAGCAGCAAGGTCAGCGGCGTGCAGGACCTGATCGCGATTTACCGCGAGCTCGCCGTGCGCTGCGACTATCCGTTGCACCTCGGGCTCACCGAGGCTGGCATGGGTGCCAAGGGCATCGTTTCGTCGACCGCGGCGATCGCGGTGCTGCTGCAGGAAGGCATCGGCGACACGATCCGCGTGTCGCTGACGCCGGAGCCGGGCGGCGACCGCCGACAGGAGGTCCGCGTCGCGCAGGAAATCCTGCAGAGCCTCGGGCTCCGCGCCTTCCTGCCGCGGGTCGTCGCCTGCCCGGGTTGCGGGCGCACGACCAGCAGTTATTTCCAGGAACTCGCGCAGCGCATCCAGGATCACGTGCGGGAGCGCATGCCGGAATGGAAGCACGCCTACGACGGCGCCGAGAATATGACCGTCGCCGTGATGGGTTGCGTCGTCAACGGGCCGGGCGAGAGCAAGCATGCGAACATCGGCATCAGCCTGCCGGGCACCGGCGAGCGCCCGGTCGCGCCGGTCTATGAGGACGGCGAAAAGACCGTCACGCTGAAGGGCCAGCGCATCGCCGAGGAATTCCAGGAACTGGTCGAACGCTACGTCGCGAGCCACTTTGCGCGGCGGGAGGGCTGATGGAGACGCTCAAGGAACGCAAGTGCGTGCCCTGCGAAGGCGGCGTGCGGCCGCATGACGCGAAGTCCGCGGCCGGAATGATGTCCCTGCTGCACGCCGACTGGCTCCTGGTCGAAGACGGCAAAGCGATCCGCCGGGAGCTCAAGTTCCCGGATTTCTGCCGCACGATGAGCTTCGTCAATGCGCTCGCACACGTCGCGAACGTCGAGGACCATCACCCGGATCTCGAGATCGGCTACAACTATTGCCGCATCCGCTATTCGACACACGCAATCGGCGGACTGTCGGACAATGACTTCATCTGCGCCGCCAAGGCGGATGCACTCGTTTGATCAGGAGGGGACGTTCACCTTTAGAGGGAACCGCCCTGTCCGCTGATACGAGTGTCCCCTCTAAAGGTGAACGTCCCCTATTGCGGAGGGCCGGCATCGATGCGGCGCATCGGCGGGTGATCTTCGCCTCGTCGCTCGGCACGGTCTTCGAGTGGTATGACTTCTATCTCTACGGCACGCTCGCCGTGTTCTTCTCGGCGCTCTTCTTTCCTCCCGGCAATGAAACCGCCGCTTTCCTCGCGAGCCTCGCGACCTTCGGAGCCGGTTTCGCCGTGCGGCCGCTCGGCGCGCTGGTATTCGGCCGCGTCGGCGATCTGATCGGCCGCAAATACACTTTCCTGATCACGATCGTCGTGATGGGCCTGGCGACGGCCCTCGTCGGCGTGCTGCCGACCTATGCACAGATCGGCATCTGGGCGCCGATCCTCTTGGTCAGCCTGCGTCTCGCGCAGGGCCTGGCGCTCGGCGGCGAATACGGCGGCGCCGCGACCTATGTCGCCGAGCATGCGCCGCGGGGCAAGCGCGGCTATTACACGAGCTGGATCCAGACGACGGCGACCCTCGGCTTCTTCCTGTCGCTCGCCGTGATTCTCGCCTCCCGGCTGGGATTCGGCGAGGACGACTTCCGGGACTGGGGATGGCGCGTGCCATTCCTGATCTCGGTCGTCTTGCTCGGCGTGTCGGTTTACATCCGCCTGAAGCTCCAGGAATCGCCGATCTTCGTGGAGATGAAATCGGAAGGGCGGCTGTCGCGGGCGCCGCTGACCGAGAGCTTCGGCCAGTGGCGCAATGCGCGCATCGTGCTGCTGGCGCTCCTCGGCGCGACCGCGGGCCAGGGCGTCGTCTGGTACACGGGCCAGTTCTACGCGCTCTTCTTCCTGCAGAACACGCTGAAACTCGAGTTCCAGACATCCTACCTGCTGATCGCGGGCGCGCTCCTGATCGGCACGCCGTTGTTCGTGTTCTTCGGCCGGCTGTCGGACCGCATCGGCCGCAAGCGCATCATGGTCGCGGGCTGCCTGCTCGCCGCGTTGACCTTCATCCCGATCTTCAAGGGGCTCACGCTGGCGGTGAATCCCGCGCTCGCCGAGTTCGAGGAGCGCGCGGCCGTATCGGTCGCGGGCAGCGATTGCCGTTTCCGCATCTTCGCGAAACCCGCGACGGCCTGCGACCAGGCGCGCGATTTCCTGACCAAGGCCGGCGTCAGTTATGCGCGCGCCGCGCCGGAAGCAGGCCATGACGTCGTCACGACGATTGCCGGCACGCGGCTTGAAGGATATGACGAAGCCACTTACCGCGAGGCGCTCGCGGCGGCGGGCTATCCGGCGGCCGCGGACCCGGAGCGCGTCAATCTGCCGGTGACGCTCGTGCTGCTGACCCTCCTGATGCTGTACGTGACGATGGTGTACGGGCCGATCGCCGCGTATCTCGTCGAACTGTTCCCGAGCCGGATCCGCTATACATCGATGAGCCTGCCCTATCACATAGGCAACGGCTGGTTTGGCGGCTTCCTGCCGTTCCTGGCCGCGGCGCTCGTCGTGCTGACCGGCAACGTTTACTACGGGTTGTGGTATCCGATCGCGATCGCTGCGATGAGCGGCATCGTCGGTCTCATCGGGCTTCGCGAAACCAAGGACGTCGACCTCCGTTCATGACGGAGGGCGGCGCACGGACACGGGCACCTCGCCCGCGACGCCGAGCGCGCGCTGCATCAGGAATCGCTTGATCGGGCGCACCGACTGCGCGATGCCGAGTGCGCCCTGGCGCAGCCGGGACTGCACGGGATTGCTGCCGAAGAAGAGTCGCTTGATGCCGTCCAGCAGCACGATCGCCGGCAGCGCCTCGGCCTTCCGCCAACGCTCGTAGCGGCGCAATACCCGCAGTTCGCCCGGATCGTCGCCCGATTCGACTGCCGTACCGAGCACGTCGACGAGCGCCGCGGCGTCGAGGAAGGCGAGGTTGATGCCTTGGCCGGCGAGCGGGTGCACCGTGTGCGCTGCATCGCCGACGAGCGCGATTCGGTCGATGGCATAACGGCGCGCGTGCAGCAGCCGCAGCGGAAACGAGGCGCGCGCGGTCGTCGGCACCAGCCGGCCCAGCACCGCTGCCGATGACCGGGTCACGCGATCGGCAAATTCCGATTCCTCGCATTGCGCCAGTTGCTGCGCCAGTTCAGGCAGCGTGGACCAGACGAGCGAAACGCGCCCATCCGCGAGCGGCAGGAGGGCCAAGGGACCGGTGTCCAGAAATCGTTGCCACGCGGTCTCGCCGTGCGGCCGCTCTGGCCGCAGATGCGCGACGAGCGCGTGCTGGCGGTAATCCCAGGCGCGTGCATCGATACCGGCCTGCTGCCGCACGGAAGACTCAGTGCCATCCGCGCCGACGACGAGCCCCGCGTGGTACTCGCGGCCGTCGCCGAGACTGACGCGAATGGCATCGCTTGCGATTTGAAGGCGCGTGAGTCCGGCGCGGAGCAACACGACACCGGCGGCCTGCGCGCGCTCGATCAGCGCGGCCTGGGCGCTGCGATTCTCGGCGATGTGCCCGAGATCCGGCTCGCCGAGCTCCGCGGCGTCGAACACGAGCGCTCCCGCTCCGGCGGGATCCATGCGTTCCTCCCAAATCACCATGCGCCGATACGCGGCAGCGCGCGCGGCCACGGCCGGCCAGGCCCCGGTACGCTCGAGGAGCTGTTGCGACGCCCGCGACAAGGCGGACACCCGCAAGTCGAGCGGCGCATCGTCGGCGGAAAGCGACGCCGGCTTCGGTTCGACCAGCGCGACACGCAAGGAAGCGGTCGCGGGCGTGGACGCGAGCAGCGCCGCGGTGCCGGCACCTGCCATCGCGCCGCCGACGATGACGACGTCGAAATCGCGTTTCACGCGCTCACGTCCGCTGCAGCGGCCTGGCGCGAGAGCAGCGGCAGGCCCCGCACCAGGCGTGGCTGCCGGCCCGCCAATCCCATTGTGCGGCGCGCGAATTCGTGCTTGATCGGCCGCAGCAGGTCAAAAAGCAGCAGGCCGCTGCCGCGCAGCTGCCGGAGCGGCGCGAGCGGCAATCCGAAGCCGCGCACCAGCGAGTCCGTGAAGCGGATGACGGCTTTACGGTCCGGAGCGCGCCATTTTGCATAGCGCTCCAAAAGCGGCGGCGCGCCCGGATCGCTGCCGATGCCGTCGGCGAGCAGCTCCGCGAGCATTGCGACATCGCGGAGCGCGAGATTGAACCCCTGTCCCGCCACGGGATGCAGCGCCTGCGCGGCGTTGCCGACGATGACCGCGCGCGGCGCGGTCAGGCTTGCCGACCGCGTGAGGGAAAGCGGATAGGACTGGCGGCGGCCGACCCGCTTGAACCGCCCGAGCCGGAGGCCAAAGGCCTGCTGCAACTCCGCGAGGAAGGAAACGTCGTCAAACGCGAGCACGCGGCGCGCGTCATCCGGCGCGAGCGTCCACACGACGGCCGACCGGCCGTCCGTGATCGGCAGCACGGCGATGGGACCGGTCGGCGTGAACCGCTCGTACGCCGTGTAGTCGTGAAAACGGGCGGTATCGACGTGCGCGATGATCGCATGCTGGCCATAGCCGGAAACGCTGGCCTCGATGCCGAGCATCTTGCGCACTGCGGACTGCGCGCCATCCGCCGCGACGACGAGCCGGGCCGCAAACGAGTCGCCGCCATCGGTCCGCAGCAGCACGGCCTCCTCCCCGGCCCGCGCTTCCCGCACTCCGGCAGGGCAGATTCGCAGCCGCGGGATCGCGGCCACGCGCTCGCGCAGCGCCTGCCCGAGCAAGCGGTTTTCGATCGTGTAACCGAGCGCTGCGACGCCCTGCTCGGCCGCAGTCAGGCGCGCCGTCCCGAACGCGCCGCGCTCGGAGACGTGGATGCTGCGGATCGGCGTCGCCTCGCTTGCGACGGCGCGCCAGGCGCCGATGCCTTCGAGCACGCGCCGGCTCCCGGCGGAGAGTGCCGTCGTGCGCGAATCGAAACTCGGCTGCTCCTGCGCCTCCGCCAGAACCGGCTCGATCACGACGACGTCGAGCGGCAGCTCGGCGAGCGCCGCCGCGAGCGACAGGCCGACCATGCCGCCGCCTGCGATCGCGACGTCACAGCGCCTTGTCTTCGAATCGCTCACGCTGCCGCCATCAGGCTCTCGATCTCGTCCGGATCCGTCGGCATGGCGGCAGTGAGAACTTCCGGGCTGCCCGCCGTCACGACGACATCGTCCTCGATACGGACGCCAATGCCCCGCCATTCGCGGCGCACGCCCTTCGCGCCCGGCGCGATGTAGATGCCGGGCTCGATAGTCATGACCATGCCCGGCTCGAGCAGGCGCCATTGCTCGCCGACCTTGTATTCGCCGACGTCGTGAACGTCCATCCCGAGCCAGTGGCCCGTGCGATGCATGAAGAATTGCCGGTACGCACCGACCTTGATGAGCTTCGGGACCCGTCCCTTCAGCAGGCCGATGCGAACGAGTCCCCGGGTGATCTCGCGCACGGCGGCATCGTGCGGCTCATTCCAGTGCCCGCCCGCGCGGACCTTCGCGATCGCCGCCTTCTGGGCTTCCAGCACGATCTCGTAGACAGCGCGCTGGCGCTTGCCGTAGCGGCCGCCGACCGGCAGCGTGCGGGTGATGTCGGAGGCGTAATAGTCAAACTCGCAACCGGCGTCGATCAGCAGCAGTTCGCCGTCCCGCATCTGTCGGTGGTTGTCGCGGTAATGCAGCACGCAGGCATTCGGGCCGCTGCCGACGATCGGGTGGTAGGAAATGTCGGCGCGGCGGCGATGGAACTCGTGGAGGATCTCGGCCATGACCTCGTATTCCATGCGGCCGGGCGCGGTCGCCCGGAGTGCCCGGCGATGCGCGGCGCAGGCGATTTGGGCCGCGCGGCGCATGGTCGCGAGCTCCGAGCGGCTCTTGAACAGACGCATCTCATGCAGCGGGTGATCGAGGGCGACGAATTCATGCGGCGTGTGCGTGCCCTGCTTACCCTGCGAGCGCAAGCGGTTGACCCAGCCGATCACGCGCTTGTCGAACTCCGGATGGGTTCCCATCGTGTAGTAGACGCGCGAGCAACGCTCCAGGAGCCCTGGCAGGATTTCATCGATGTCGCCGACCGGAAAGGCGTCGTCCGCACCGTAGTCCTTGACTGCGCCGTCCGGCCCTGCGCGCGCGCCGTCCCAGGCCTCGCGCGCGGGATCGCGGTCCCGCACGAACAGCACGTACTCGCCGTGTGGGCGCCCCGGCAGCAGCACGGCGACAGCTTCCGGTTCCGCGAACGATGTCAGGTAGTAGAAATCGCTGTCCGGGCGGTACTGGTATTCGACGTCGTTGTTGCGGGTCCGGACCGGCGCGGCGGGCAGGATCGCGATCGCATCCCGGCCCATGAGCCGCATGAGCTGGCGCCGGCGCCGCGCGAACTCATCCCGCTGCACGCGCCCTCACCCCCGCCAACCCGTCCCAGGCGAGCTGGGCGCCGGCACGCACGAATTCGACCAACTCGGTGAAATCGCCCTCGCCCGCCTCCGCGCTGCGTCCCGGCTCGAGTTCCGCGCGGGCGATGTCCGTGAGATCGCGCAGAAACTCGCCGACGTCACCCTCCTGCATGATCTCCCGGCCCGCGGCGCCCGCGCCGATGCCGTACAGGAAGCCGCCGCACCAGGCCGCGAGCGCGGCGACGCAGTCGCGAAGCGCCGCTTCGTCGCCCGGCAGGAGAAGCGCAAACGTGAAGTCCGGCGAGCCGAGCGCCTCGACCGTTTCCTCGTGCGCCGCCAGGAGCGCTTCGGGCGGCACGCGATCGGGAGCGGGGGCACCCGCGTCCTCTGCCAGGTCCACGAGCCACTGTCGCGCGTCATAGGCATTGCGCACGCACAGCGCCCCGCAAAGAAAGCCATGCGCTTCGGCCGCGCCGGTGGCGATGCCCATCCCGTCGAGGGCGGTCTGGATTTCCCTGAGCGTCATCCTCCAAACGGTAGCAGTAATCGGCGGGTCGTGGCAGCATAAGGGCGCCATGGAAGAGTCCAATAAACCCGGCCTCGAGCGCGAATTCAAGCGTCTCGAACGGCGCCTCGACGAACTGGTCGGGGCGGTCGCGCAGCTGAAGGAAGAGAATCGTGCGCTGCGCCAGCGCCAGGACACGCTCTCCGCCGAAAGAGCAACGCTGATGCAGAAGAACGAACAGGTCAGGGCGCGTGTCGAAGCGATGATCGGCCGCCTGAAGGCGATGGAGAGCGGCGCATGAATGCGGATCAGAGCCAGGTGAGCGTCCGGATCCTCGAAAAGGAATACCACATCTCCTGTCCGGCCGCGGAGCGCGCGGCGCTCCTCGATTCGGCCGAATACCTGAATCGCAGGATGCGCGAGATCCGCGACAGCGGCAAAGTGGTCGGACTCGACCGTATCGCGGTGATGGCGGCCCTCAACATCGTCAACGAGCTGCTGCAATCGCGCGGCCACGACGAAGGGTTGGAATCCGACCTGGCCGCGCGGATCAAGGCCATGCGCGAGCGAGTCGAATCGGCGCTCACGCGAGGCCAGCAATTGGGTAACTGATTAGACGGCCCTGCGCGGGATGCACGGGCCACTGGTTTGGCGCCGCCTGCAGTGTTCGATATGGACCTGGGTACCTCTCGACCCTAATGTGAAAAACCCAGGAGCCTGGCTTAGCGGCAGTATTGTGCAAGTCCGCCTCGTAGCGGAAAGCCTTAAGTGCCACGGCCTGCTCCACTTGTTGCTCCGGTTCGAGAGCAGCGGTCCAAAACGGCACATGCGGGTGGCGCCTCCACTCTTCCGCCATGGTTGACCGCCCGGCCCTGCGGCAGCGTCTGCGGGCCGCGCGTCGCGCAGTCCCGGCGGGCGAGCGGCCGGCCGCGGCCGCGGCGATCGATGTCTCCCTTGCACGCCTCGGACTGCCGCGCGCGCAGTCGCGGATCTCCGCCTACCATCCCGTGGATGGCGAGATCGATCCATCCGTCTTGCTGAATCGCGCGGCCGCGCTCGGCTGCAGGATTCACTACCCGGTCGTCACGGATCTGCGCGCGAGGCGCATGCGCTTCTGCTCGTCGGCCGACGCGGAAGCAACGGCCAGCACGATCAGTCCTCGGTGGCTCGATCTCGTCCTGGTGCCTCTCGTCGGCTTCGATGACCGCGGCAACCGGCTCGGCATGGGTGCGGGTTTCTATGACCGGCACTTCGCCTTTCTGAGGCATCGCCGCGCGTGGCGCAGGCCGCTGCTGATCGGTCTCGCCTTCGACGTGCAGCGTGTCGATCGCCTGGCAGTGGCCGCACATGACATCCCCCTGTGGGGCGTCGTGACCGAGCGCGGCATTTACGGCCCGGCAGCGGCACACGCGCGCACTGCGAGCGGAATTCGGCGATGAAGTACTGGTTGATGAAGTCCGAACCAGCCGCATTCGGCATCGACGACCTGGCGCGTGCCCCCGGACAGGCGGCCGGCTGGGACGGCGTCCGCAATTTCCAGGCGCGCAACATGCTGCGCGACGCTTTCGCGGTCGGCGACCGCGCGTTTTTCCACCATTCGAGCTGCGAAACGCCCGGGATTTACGGGACGATGGAGGTCGTACGCGCCGGTCACCCCGATCCGACGGCATTCGATCGCGCACACCGGCACTACGACGCGGGCAGCGATCCTTCCAACCCGCGCTGGTATCAGGTCGAGGTGCGATTGCTCCGCAAATTCGAGCATCCCGTCACGCTCGAGACATTGCGCGAGCATGCAATGGGGCCATTGCGGAATCTGATCGTGCTGCGTCGCGGCAATCGTCTCTCGGTGATGCCCGTCACCGCCGACGAATGGAAATTCATTCATCGGCTCGCACGCGAAAATGTTCCTGATGATTGATTGCGAGCAGTGATGATGCGCGCGAAGCCCATACGCCTTGCTTGCAATCCCGTCAACCATGTATATACTCCGACCTCGGATTAACCCGACATGGAGATCCAACATGGCGACCAAGAAGAAGGCAAAGAAAAAGGCTTCGAAGAAAAAGTAAGCCCTTTGCCTGATGGATCGGTGGTTGGCTGATCGAGAGACGACCAACCGCCGGTTCACCAAGATGATGAGACTGTGCCCGCTTACGCGGGCACAGTTTTTTGCGGAGCCTGAACATGGACGCCGACTCGAAGAAGAAAGCCGCCGCGCTCGCCGCACTCGAATTCATCGAGGACGGCATGACGGTCGGTGTCGGCACCGGGTCGACCGTCAATCACTTCATCACGGCGCTCAAGGACCTGCGCCACCGAATAGCCGGCGGTGTTTCCTCGTCCGAAGCGAGCACGCGCCTGCTGCGGGAGGCCGGGATCGAAGTCGTCGCGCTGAATGACGCCGGGGACCTGCCGCTCTATGTCGACGGGGCCGACGAGGCGACCCGCCACCTCGCCCTGATCAAGGGTGGCGGCGGCGCGCTGACCCGCGAAAAGATCGTGGCTGCGGCCAGCCGCCGCTTCGTCTGCATCGTCGACGATTCCAAGCTCGTCGATGTGCTCGGGCGTTTCCCGCTGCCGGTCGAAGTGATCCCGATGGCCCGCTCGCTGGTCGCGCGAAAGCTCGCCGGCCTCGGCGGCCAGCCGGTCTTGCGCCAGGGCTTCAAGACCGACAACGGCAACGAGATCCTCGACGTGCACAACCTGACGATCAGCGACCCGGCGGCGCTGGAAGGCGAAATCGGACTGCTCGCTGGGGTGGTTGCCGTCGGCTTATTCGCCCGTCGCGGAGCGGACGTGCTGCTCGTTGCGGGCGACCGCGGCGTGGAGACACTGAAGCGATAATAGTGCCGGGGCGTACTTCTAAAGGGGACTTCTAAAGGGGACGTTCACCTTTAGCAATC
>JBOHZO010000140.1:0-15457 GCA_050738555.1 Steroidobacteraceae bacterium
CAGATGCTCGTCGAGCCAGGCTAGCACTTCCTCGTGCCACTGCTGGCTGTTCGCGGGCTTCACAATCCAGTGATTCTCGTCCGGGAAGAAGACAAAGCGGCTTTCGATGCCGCGGCGCTGCAAGGCCGTGAAGGTCGCGAGGCCCTGGGAGTAGGGTACGCGGTAGTCGAGCGCGCCGTGGATCACGAGCATGGGCGTCTGCCAGCTCTTCACGTGGTTCGCGGCATTCGACTTTTCATGCGCCGCGGGATTCTCGAAATAAGCGCCGCCGTGATCCCATTCCACGAACCACAGTTCCTCCGTCGTGTAATACATCATGCGGTGATCGAATAACCCTGCGTGATTGACGAGGCAGCGAAAGCGCTCGGGCCAGTTGCCGGCGATCCAGTTGACCATGTAGCCGCCGTAGGAGGCGCCGAGCGCGCAGGCGCGATCGCCGTCGAGCCAGGGATATTTCTCGACCGCTGCCGCGAGGCCTTTCTGGAGGTCTTCGAAGGGTTTGCCGCCCCAGTCGCCGCTGATCGAGTCCGTGAATTCCTGGCCATAGCCGGTCGAGCCGTGAAAGTCGATGAACACCACCCCGTATCCGGCGCCCGCGTAAACCTGCGGGTTCCATCGATAATTCCAGGTGTTGGCAAAGCTCGTCTGCGGCCCGCCGTGCACGATGAAGGCGACGGGATAGCGCCCGCCCGGCTCCCAGTTCCACGGCTTCACGGCGTAACCGAACACCTTGTCGCCACCCGCGCCGGCGAAGCTGAACTGTTCCGCCTCGCCGAGTCTCACGCCGGCGAGCCGCGCGGCATTGACCTCGGTGAGGCGCCGGGGCGCCGCGCGCCTTTCGATCGAATAGAGATCCGCGGGGGCCGACAGACTCTGCATTGCGTACACGACGCGATCTCCCGCCGCCTCGATCTCAGCCACATTGCCGGAAGACGTCAGCCTGCGGCGCTCGCCGCTCGCGAGTTCGATCGACCACAGGGGCCGCTGGCCGCAGTCGTCGGCGATCGCGTACACCGCCTTGCCGTCCGCGGAAAAACGGAAGGCAGCGATCGAGCGGTTCCATTCGCGCGTCGTGAAGCGGATGGCACCGGTCGCGGCGTCGCGCACGACGAGCCGGAAGCGGTCTGCTTCGAAGCCCGGCCGCTCCATCGCGAGGTGCGCGAGCAGCCGGCCGTCGGGAGAGAACGCCGGCTGTGCGTCCCAGGCCGGATTGTCGGCGGTGATGTTGACGGCCGCCGCGCTGCCGTCGGCGGCCACGCGCCAGATGTCGAAGTTCGTGGACAGGGGCTCGTCGCGGCCGCGGATCCGGGCCGCGAACACGACCTGCGCTCCATCCGGGCTGAAGGCGTAGTCGGGCCGGCCGCCCATCGGCTTCGAGGGGACATCGGCGTCGAGCGCAGCCGTCAGTGGAACCGGCTCGCCCTTCGGCTGCCGCCTGGCGTCGAGCGCGATCGAAAAGAGCGTGGACACGCGCCCGTCCTTCCACTTGTCCCAATGGCGGACGAAAAGCCGGTCGTATGCCTGGCCTTGCGGCTTCGCCGACTTGCGCTCATCGAGCCGTTTCCTCGTGCAGTCGAAATCGCGGCAATCCGGAAACACTTCGATCGCGACGACCAGGCGATCGCTCTGCGGCGAGGCGCGGAAACCCGCAACGTCGAGCGGCAGGCGCGTGACCGGCACCGGTTCGCCGCCGCCGGTCGGGAGGTACCAGACTTGCGGGGATCCCGAGCGCGACGACAGGAAGAAGACGCCATTGCTGTCGGCGGCCCAATCGGCCGCGCCGTCATTCTCCGCGTTGCTCGTCAGGCGGACCGGCGCCGAGTTGCCGTCCAGTTCCTGGAGCCAGAGGTCGGTGCGCCCGCGATCCGCGGCGAGGTCGGTATCCCGGAGCGTGTAGACGAGCCGGCGGCCGTCCGGCGAGAGCGCGGGCTCGCTCACGCGCGCAAACGTCACGAGATCGGTCGCGGTCATGCCGCGGGGAGCCGCCAGCGCGAAAATGGGGTGAGCCGCCATCACGGCGACGAGGAAGAGACTTCGCATCGCAGTTTCCCCGCGAAAAACGCGGGCCGATTCTAGCAGGAGGCCGCGCCGGCCCGAGGCCTGATGAGTCCGAAAACGCTCGAGTATCCATGCACGAACGTCGCGCCCTGGATCGGGGCGATCTCGCCCGCGCTGAACATGCCCGCGACCGGGATGTCGATCATGCGGCGCAGCGTTCCCGAATCGTGGCCGCTGACCCCGAACATGTTGCGGCCGCGGCCGGCGCAGGCGAACAGCAGCGCAGCCTGGGGCGGAAGGTGTCCTTCCAGCGACGCCGCGAGGCGCGTTTGCAGTTCGTCGGAAGCGGATTTCCCGTCGCGCAGGTGGAATTGCACGACGGCGTTCCTGGCGACGCGCGAGCCGATCCAGAGCGCGCCGCTGTCCGGATCAAGGCCGAGCACGTTCCGCATCAGGAAATCGCCTGCGCCGACCGCCTGCCGCGGGCCGGGCAGCGCGAGGCCGATGCACAGCGCGTCTCCGAAGCGGCCGCGGTCCGCCTCGTCGAGTGTCGCGAATATGGCGGTCAGCAATTCCTTCGGCCGCCGCCCGTCGAGCTCGCTGACCAGGTTGCCATCGCAGGCCGTGACGAAGAGCGGATCCCCGATCGGCTTGCAGCCCTGCGCGAGCACGGAATCGATGACGACGTTGCCCGTGAACGCGAGCAGGATCCCGCCCGAGCGATGCACCTCGCCGTTCGCCAGCAGGCGCGCCGTTCCCGGCTCGAGCATGCCGCTCGCAAGCCCCCCGATCACGGTCGAGCCGGGAAATGCGCGATCGAGGCCGCGGGCGCAAGATTCGGTGTCGAGCGTGCCCGGATCCGCGAGCAGCATGAAGCTCGCGCCGCATTCGGGTCCGAGATCCAGCAGCCGCCACCAGTTCTCGCGCGACGCCGAGAGCGGCGGCAGGGTCGCCTGCTCGAGGTGCAGGCAGGTTAGCGCGGCGTCGGGCAGCCGGCCGCAGAGGAGCGCAACGCCCGGCTCTTCTTCTTCCTCGCTGCCGCCGCCGATCAACCCGCCGGCATTGCAGCCGAATAGCGGGCAGTCGCCGATGAGCGGCCTCGCGAGCTGCGGCAGGCGATCGATGGCGGCGCCATAGGCCGCGGAAACGAATGCGATCGCAATATCGGGCCGCGCTGCGCCCGCTTCATCCTCGAGCTGCTCCCCCGCGTCGGAAACCGCGGCTTCGAGCCGCGCGCCGAGGCCGATCGCGCTCACCCAGGACATCGCATTTCGCGATTCAGGCGCCGGCACCGGCTTCCTCTTGCGGGATCACGATCGTTTCCCGGCCCGAGGCCTCGATCCAGTCGCAAAGATGCTCGTCAGCGAGCATCGTCTCCAGGTAGCGGGTCGCAAGCTCGCTGAGCGGCAGGCCGTAGCTGCGCACGCGCAGCACCACGGGCGCGTACATCGCGTCGGCGGCGCTGAATGGTCCGAACAGATAGGGGCCGAGATCGCCATGGTCGCGCCGGCAACCGGACCAGACGGCGTCAATGCGCCGAAGATCGCGCTCGAGCGGCGGCGTCATCGGCACGCGCCGGCCCGTCGCGCGCGCATTCATGGGGCATGCAGCGCGAAGTGCGTGGAACCCGGCGTGGATTTCGGTTGCGACCGAACGGGCCATCGCCCGAAGCGCAGGATCCGCCGGCCAGCCGCGGCCGCCGGCCAGCTCGGAAACGTATTCGCAGATCGCGAGCGATTCCCAGATCCGGCGGTTGCCGTGGATCAGGACCGGCACCAGCCGCGTGGGCGAGAGCTTCGGCACCTCGGCATCGAACTCCGGCGTGCCGAACTGGAACTGCTTTTCCGCGAATTCGAGACCGAGGTGACGCAGCAGCAGCCAGGGACGCAACGACCAGGAACTGTAGTTGCGGCTGCCGACCACCAGCGTGAGTGCGCTCATGCGGCCGAGACTGCGCGCCCCGGCCCCCGTGGGTCAACCGATCATTCGTCCTTGGGCTTGCGCGACTTGATCCAGGCGGAGAGCCTGCGCAGATCCTTTTTCTTCTTCCATTCCTTCTTGACCAGCAAGCCGCTGTCGTAAGGGTCGTAGCCTTTCTTCATTCCCTGCTGGTTCTGCTCGATGCGCTTCTGCGTGCCCTGCGAGTATTCGTTGCTGAATGCGAGCGTGGGGTCGTCGAGCAGCCGGCGCATGACTTCGTCGCTGCTCGTGCCGGAGACCGGGACCCACACGGCGTTTCCGAGCTCGTCGAACTCGATGCGGCCGTGTCCGAGCCGCTGCTCCTCGGCGTAATGCGACATCTCCTTCGCGTCGTCGGCGATCTTTCGGGATTTATCTTTGTCGCCCATCGGGTTACCGCATTCAATGCGCGCTGCAGGCCTCGCAAACGGTAGCCGAGCTGGCGCGCGCAATCCGCGAAGGCCTTCACATAACGGGGCTGCCCGCAGCAGGCGGGGGACTGGATGAATATACAGGTGCCCGCTAGGATGCCGCCGTGACCGCGGCAGTCGTGCAGACACTTAATGATGTGCAGCGCATCGCCGCGAAGCTTCGCGAGCTCGGGTGAGCGCCGGCGCCAGCGGGATCAGGGCTTGCGGAACCGGAGCGTGAAGCGGTCGCTTTCTCCGATCGCCGCGAACTTCTCGCGATCCGCGTCTCCGCCGCGAAGTGTCGGCGGCAGCGACCAGACGCCGTTCGGATGATCCTTCGTGTCGCTGCGATTGGCGTTGATCTCGCTCTGCCCGATCAGCTCGAATCCAACCTTCTCGGCGAAGTCGATCGCATAGTCCGTGCGCACATAACCCGATTTGGCCAGCGGATCCTGCGGCTGGCCGGCGGCGCCACGGTGTTCGACGATTCCCAGGATGCCGCCCGGCTTGAGCGCACGGTACATCGCGGCCAGCATCGCATCGGCGGCATCGCGCCCCATCCAGTTGTGCAGGTTGCGGAAGGTCACGACCATGTCCACGCTGCCGTCCGGCACCGGCTTGAGTTCGTTCGGTTGCTGCAGCGCCGTGACCGTGGCGCGATCGTACAGGTCCGGCCGGGACTCGAGTTTCGCCGTGAAGGCTTTCATGCCGTCCTGCACGTACTTGCTGTCCGACTTCGGGTCCCAGGTCGCGGCGATGTAGCGGCCGTGATCGCGGAGCACCGGCGCCAGCACCTCGGTGTACCAGCCGCCGCCGCCAGGCCAGACTTCGATGACCGTCATGTCCTGCTTGAGTCCGAAGAACGCGAGCGTCTCTTTCGGATGACGCCAGGCGTCGCGCGCGCGGTTCTGCGCGGACCGGTGATTGCCGGCGAGCACGCGATCGAGAGTTGCGAGGGTCGCTGCGTCCGTGACGGGCGGTTCCGACGCCGCGGCCGTGAGGCTGCCCCAGGCGGCGATACAGGCGACCGCCGCGAGGGCGGTGCGGGAAATCAGGCGCATCGTGTTCATGAAGTGCTCCTTGCGTGCGCCGTCAGGCGGCGCCATCCGGTTCGAGATAGGTATAGCCGGCAAGTTCCGATTCATAGAAGCGCTTGAGCGCCTGGCCCTCGGCGACCGACAGGCTGCCGTCGCGCATCGCGCGCTCGCAGTCGCGCGCAAACCGCGGGTACAGCTCGCCCGGGTCGTACTGCATGTAGCCGAGCACCGTGCTCGCGGTGTCGCCCTTCACGATCTCCTCGATCCACCAGCCGTGCTCGTCGTCGAGGCGGATGTGCGCGACGTGCGTGTCGCCGAACAGGTTGTGAAGGTCGCCGAGCGTCTCCTGGTAGGCGCCGACCAGGAACGCGCCGAGGAAGTAGTCCTCGCCGGATACGAGTTCGTGCACCTCGAGCGAGTGCTTGATGTCGCGCGGCGACACGAAGCGGTCGATCTTGCCGTCGGAGTCGCAGGTGATGTCGGCGAGCACGCAGCTGCGAGTCGGGCGCTCGTCGAGCCGGTGCAGCGGCATGATCGGGAACAGCTGGTCGATTGCCCAGCTGTCCGGCAGCGACTGAAACACCGACATGTTGCAGA
Organism: Steroidobacteraceae bacterium; assembly: GCA_050738555.1. GTDB lineage: Bacteria > Pseudomonadota > Gammaproteobacteria > Steroidobacterales > Steroidobacteraceae > SCUD01. The sequence continues at coordinate 6,002 of JBOHZO010000140.1, forward strand.
AATAGATGTCGGACAGCACCGCCTCGAGGTCCTCGAGCTCCTCGGGAATACGCCCGAGCTTGCGGGTCATGTCGCGCACCTTCGCGCAGGTCGCCCAGTAGAGCCGCTCCGCGAGGCTCCGCATCTCGATGCTGAGATAGCCGAGGCTGAACATCTGCTGCGCCTGCTCGCGCGCCTGCTGCGCGTCGTGCCAGCACTCGACCAGGCGGCGCTCGCTCACGGTCGCGTGGGCGTCGAACAGGTCGGCCACCGGCTGCGGCAGGCCGCCATCGTCGGCCACGGCGCGGTCCGGCACGCTGAAGAGGTCGAGCCGCGCCGCGCCCAGCACGTTGAACACCAGCACGCTGTGATGCGCCGTGATCGCCCGGCCGGACTCGCTGATGATCATCGGGTGCGCGAGGCCGCGGGCGTTGCAGACGCTCGCGACGCGGTAGACGACGTCGCTCGCGTACTCGCGGAGCGAATAGTTCGTCGACGACTCGAAATTGGTGCGCGACCCGTCGTAGTCGATGCCGAGACCGCCGCCGACGTCGATATATTCGAGCCCCGCGCCGAGGCGCGCGAGCTCCGCGTAGACCTGGGCCAGCTCGTTGACCGCGTCTTTCACGCGGCGGATGTCGTGGAGCTGGGAGCCGGGATGGCAGTGCACGAGCTTCAGGCAGTCGAGCATGCCGTGCGAGCGGAGCACCTCGACCATCTCGAGGATCTCGGTCGTGAACAGGCCGAACTTCGAGCGATCGCCCGCGGATTCCCGCCAGCGGCCCGCGCCTTCGGCCGCGAGCTTCACGCGCACCCCGATCTGCGGCCGCACCTGGTATTTCTCGGCGTGGCGCAGGATGTAGCCGAGCTCCGAGAAGTTCTCGACCACCGGGATGATGGAGCGCCCGAGCTTGGTCGCGAGGATCACGGCCTCGATGTAGCTGTCATCCTTGAAGCCATTGCAGATGATCAGGCGTTTCGGCGCGTCGCCGGTCATCGCCATCACCGCGAGCAGCTCGGGTTTCGAGCCGCATTCGAGCCCGAAGCCGAGCTCCGCGCTGCCGCGGTAGACCTCCTCGACGACCAGGCGCTGCTGGTTGACCTTGATCGGATACACCGCCGCGTAGCGGTTCTTGTAGTCGTTCTCGGCGATCGCGGCTGCGAACGCGTCGTGCAGGGAACGCAGGCGATCGCGCAGGATGTCCGAGAAACGCAGCACCATCGGCGCCGTGAGATCGCGTGCGCCGAGTTGCTGCACGACCTCGAACAGATCGATCTCGCGCTCGCTGTCGCGCTTGGGCCGGCACACCGCGTGACCGGCAGCGTTGATGCCGAAGTAGCCGCCACCCCAGGAACTCGCCGCGTAGAGTTCGTTCGAGTCCTCGACGCTCCAGGGTGGCCGCGCCGTCACCGTCCCACGCGTCACGCTGTCCAATCAAGTATTCCCGTTGGACCGAAGCAGGGCAGCGGAAGATACCAGAATTGCGAGTTCATGCGGCGCCCCGCGCAACCGGTCGCGCCGGATCGCGGATCCACTCGCTCCACGAGCCCGCGTAAAGACGGCCGCCTTTCACGCCGGCGGATTCGAGCGCGAGCAGCCCCTGGCACGCGGTGACACCCGAGCCGCACATGCAGACGACCGCGCGGCCCGGGACGGCGCCCACGCGCTCGCGCCAGTGCGTCGCAAGCTCATCCGGGGTCCGGAAGCGGCCGCCCGCGTCGAGATTCTGGAGAAACGGAAGATTGACCGCGCCCGGCACATGACCCGCGACCGCATCGAGCGGCTCGATCTCGCCCGCGAAGCGCTCGGTTCCGCGCAGGTCCACCACGAGCTCGCCGCGCGCGATGGCTTCGCCGACACCCGCGGCATCGCAGAGCATCTCCGGGCGCGGGCGCGCGACGAAGTACGCGGGCGATCGTGCGGCCGGATCGGTCGACACCGGCCACCCTTCCGCGACCCAGGCGGTAAAGCCGCCATCGAGCACCGCAATCGCGTCGTGGCCGGCATGGCGGAGCATCCACCAGAGTCTCGCCGCATAGGCGCCGTTGCCGGCGTCATAGGCGACGACCTGCGTCCGGTTACCGACCCCTAGGCGCGATACGGTGGCGGTGAACGCGTCCATGGAAGGCAGCGGATGGCGGCCGGATTGCGGCGTGACCGCAACCGACAGGTGCCGCTCGAGATCCACGTGGATCGCCCCGGGAACATGTCCGGCGCGCCAGGCGGCGTTGCCGGCATCCGGATCGGCCAGGTCGAACCGGCAATCGGCCACCAGCCAGTCCCGATCGGACAGGTGCAGCGCAAGGTCGCCGGTCGAAATGAGGGTCGTACGCAACCTTTTTCCCGCCGCGTGCATCTTACCTGCGATGGACGACACCAGGCATTTCGCCGGAACCGATCACTGCGATTCGCCGCCGGGTTTCGCGGGGCGGCGCGAACTGCCGCGGCTGTCGAACGACGAACGTACTTTCTGGCGCCGCGCGGTCGAGATCGCGCGCGCGCGCCAGGACCGGACACGCCCGGTGCCGTTCCCGTTCCAGGAAGCCTGACTCACCAGGCGCCGGCTCTTTCTCATTCGCGCCGGATCGGCAGGCGTCCGGCGGCCGCGAGCGCGACGAGCATGATCGTCGTGCCGGCGAGCGCGAGCGCCATGTCCTTCTGCCCATCCCAGATGTCGCCCTGCGTCCCGAGATAGGCCTGACCGAGATCGCCGCCGAACATCAGCGCCGCGGCGAACTCGACGAGTTCGTAGATGACCGCGTGCGCGCCCATGAACGTCCAGGGAAACAGCAAGGCCCAGCTCCGCGGATAGCGCCCATAGTGCGCGAAGATCTCGACGGCGGCCGGCGTCACCGCGAGTCCGTAGAGAAAATGCACGAGGCGGTCGTAGTGATTGCGCCCTTCGAGCGTAACGCTGGTGAGTGCCCGCCACCAATCGTCGTAAGGGACGAGCGAATAGGTGTAGTGCGCTCCGATCGCGTGGAACACGAAGAACACGAAAAGGCAAGTGTAGGCGAAATTGCTGAAGCGCAGCCGCCGCGCCGTCGCCACGAAGAGCGGAATGGCGACGATCACCATCGCATTCTCGAGCAGCCAGTCCTTGCGAAAAACCGGATCGATCGCAAGCGCGAGCCAGACGACGCCGTAGACCGCGAGGAGGACGAACGGATAGCGCCACGTCGGCGTGGATTTGCGGTACATTCTGCGCCCTTGATTCCAACGATAACGGAATTGCCGACAAAATGAGCGAGCACGCGATCCACACGCATTTTCCCGGCCGGCTGATCTTCATTGGCTTCGGCAGCATCGGACAAGGAGTCCTGCCGCTCATCATGCGGCATGTCGGCGGATTGACCGCGGACCGGGTCACGATCGTCACGGCCGACGACGCGGGTCGCGAGGAGGCCGCCGAGTACGGCATCAAGATCATCAATCACCCGCTGACGCGCGAGAATTTCCGTCACGTGCTCGACCCGCTGGTCGGCCGCGGCGACTTCCTGCTGAACCTGTCGGTCGACGTGTCGAGCGTCGCACTCATCAAGCTTTGCCACGAGAAGGGCGCGCTTTATCTCGACACGTGCATCGAGCCGTGGCCCGGCGGTTACACCGACCCCAACATTCCCGCGAGCCGGCGCACGAATTACGCGCTCCGCGAGGAAGTGCTCGAGCTGCGCAAGACCTGGAGCAACGGCCCGACGGCCGTGATCACCCACGGCGCCAATCCCGGGCTGGTCTCCCATTTCGTGAAGCAGGCGCTGCTCGACGTCGCGGCCGGCACCGGGCGCGATGCGGGCGATCCAAAGAGCCGCGACGACTGGGCGAATCTCGCGAAGGAGCTCGGCGTCAAGGTCATCCACATCGCGGAGCGGGACTCGCAGGTCTCGAGCAAGCCCAAGATGCCGGGCGAGTTCGTCAACACCTGGTCGGTGGACGGCTTCGTCAGCGAGGGCAGCCAGCCGGCCGAGCTCGGATGGGGCACGCACGAGCGCCACTTCCCGCGCGATGGCCGCCAGCACGACTTCGGCCGCAAGAGCGCGATCTACCTGGTGCAGCCCGGTTGCGCGACGCGCGTGCGCACCTGGACGCCCGAGGCCCTGCACTTTCACGGCTTCCTGATCACGCACGGCGAGTCGATCTCGATCTCGGACTTCCTGACCGTCCGGCAGAACGACCGCGTGCTGTACCGCCCGACCGTGCATTATGCGTATCACCCGTCCGACAACGCCGTCCTGTCGGTACATGAATTCTGCGGGCGCAATTTCCAGCTCCAGGAGCGGAAGCGCATCATGATGGAGGACATCACGACGGGTATCGACGAGCTCGGCGTCCTGCTGGCGGGGCACGGGAAGAACGCCTACTGGTACGGATCACAGCTCTCGATCGAGGAGGCGCGCAAGCTCGCGCCGCACAACAGCGCCACTTCGCTGCAAGTGACGGTCGCGGCGCTCTCCGGGATGGTTTGGGCGATCGAGAATCCGGCGATGGGCATCGTCGAGCCCGACGAGATCGACTTCCGCCGGAATCTCGAGATCTGCCGGCCCTATCTCGGACCGGTCGTCGGCAAGTACACGGAGTGGACGCCGCTCTTCGATCGCGGCCGGCTTTTCCCCGAAGACCTCGATGAAAGCGATCCCTGGCAGTTCAAGAATATTCGCGTCATCTAGTACTCGATAGCCGTGATCGTCAACGCGAGCCGCCCGGACGGCAGCTCGACTTCGAACGTGTCACCGACGCGCTTGCCGAGCAGGGCGCGCCCGAGCGGCGAGTCCATGCTGATGTAACCCGGCTCGCGGTCGAACTCGTCGGGACCGACGATGCGATGGCGCCGAATCGCGCCGCCTTCCTCTTCGATCGTCACCCAGGCGCCGAAGAACACGCGGCCCTCGTCGGCGGGCGCCTGCGAAACGACTTTCAGGCCATCGAGCCGCTCACGCAGGAATCGCACGCGGCGATCGATTTCCCGGAGTCGCCGCTTTCCATAGATGTATTCGGCGTTCTCCGAGCGGTCGCCCTGGGCGGCCGCTTCGGCGACCGCCCGGGTGACCGCGGGCCGCTCGACCAGCCAGAACTCGTCGAGCTCGGCGCGCAGCCGCCGAGCGCCCTCGGGCGTCGCGTACTTGGAACCCGTTTGACTGGGACGTTTCATGTTCAACTGTTTGAATTTTAAGCCTTTCCCGCCGGATCTCGGGCGAGAGCCCAAACTGTGGCGCGGTTCACGTAAGTGCAGAGTGCAGGGCGCTAGTCTCTGAGCCGTAATTTCTGCCTGCGTCAGTATCCCCTAGCGGACTTCCTTCCCTTCACCGAAAGTCCGCATTTCCGCCCCGGGCCTTGTGCCCGGGGCTTTTTTTTGCCTCGCTACAATCGGCGCATGACGGCGCCGCCCGCATTCAAGGACCATTTTTCCGGCCAGGCGGATGCCTATCAAAGGCATCGGCCGGATTACCCGCCCGCGCTTTTTGACTGGCTGGCGGCAGAGGCTCCCGCACTCGGACTTGCGGTCGATGTCGCGACCGGCAACGGCCAGGCAGCGATCGGGCTCGCCCGTCATTTCGACAAGGTCATCGCGACTGAGCCCTCCGCCGCCCAGCTTCGCGGGGCGCGCGCCGACCCGCGGGTGGAGTATCGGCGCGAGTCCGGCGAAGCGATTTCCGTCGAGACGGGATCGGCCGATCTCGTCGTCGTGGCCCAGGCGGCGCACTGGCTCGACTGGCAGCGTTTCACCGCCGAGGCGGAGCGAATCCTGCGTCCCGCCGGCCTGCTCGCCATCTGGTGCTACGGGCGTTCCGAAGTCGCCGCGGACATCGACCGGCTGGTCGACGATTTCTCGCGCGATGTGGTCGGGCCCTGCTGGCCGCGCGAGCGGCGCCACGTCGAAGAGGGCTATCGCAATCTCACGCCGCCATTTCCGCCGATCGAGGCGCCTGCGCTCGCTTTGCGCGCGGACTGGGATGCCGGCGCCATGCTCGACTACCTCGACACCTGGTCCGCGGTGCGCCGGCATCGTGCGCGGACCGGACGCGATCCGCTGGCGCTCCTGGCCGCACCGCTCGCCGCCGCCTGGGGCCGTCGCAGTCGGCCCGTGCGCTGGCCCTTGTCGATCAGGGCCGGTCGCGCCTGAGAAACGGCTGGTCGCGCTCCGGAACCCGGCTGCGCAGGCGCTGCCTTATACTCCGCCGCCTCGCTGGCTGGAGACTCCGGAATGTCCCTGCGCAATCTGCTGACCGTCCTTCTGTTCGCGTCTTTCGCCGGCCGCGCATCGGCCGACGACGCGCTCCCGCCTCTCGCTTCCGGGATCGACGCTTCCGCGATGGACCGGAGCGTCAGGCCGCAGGACGATCTCTTCCGCCACGTCAATGGCACCTGGCTCGCGAACACGCCGTTCCCGGCGGAATACGCGAGCGCGGGCATCGGGATCATGCTGCTCGAGAAGGCGCAGGCGGACGTGCAGGCGATCCTGATCGAGGCCGCGGCCGCCGGCGACAAGGCGACGCCGGAGATGCGCCGACTCGGCGACATGTATACGAGCTTCATGGACGAGAAGAAAGTGGAGGAGCGCGGCACCCTGCCCCTCAAGCCGCTCTTTGCGGAGATTGCCGCGATCGACGGGCCCGCGGCGCTCGCGCGGTTCTTCGGTCGCGCCCAGGGCCTCGGCATCAGCGTGCCAATGGGCGTCTATGTGTACCCCGACGCGCGCAATTCGACGCATAACGTCGCCTACCTGTCGCAGGACGGCCTCGGCATGCCCAATCGCGACTACTACTTGAGACAGGAAAAAGAGTACGTCGAGTTCCGCCGCAAGTACGTCGAATACCTGGCGAAGCTCTTCACGCTTGCCGGGGAGCCGGAGGGCGCGGCGCGCGCGGCGAAGATTCTCGAGCTCGAGACGCGCATCGCGACCGACCAGTGGACGCCGGTGCGGAATCGCGACCCGATCGCGACGTATAACCGCCACGGAGTTGAATCCGCGTACGGGCTGGCGCCAAGGTTCGAGTGGAAGTCGTACCTCGTGGCGAGCGGCCTGCCGGCCGGCGACTTCATCGTGCGCCAGCCGACCTATGCCACCGCGCTCGGTGGGCATGTTCAGGCCGGCGATCTCGCGGTCTGGAAGGACTACCTGAAAGTCCGCACGATCGGCGCTTACGCGCGCGTGCTGCCCGCTGCTTTCGTCGAAGCCTCGTTCGATTTCAATTCACGGACGCTCCGCGGGACCGAAACGCTTCGCCCTCGCTGGAAGCGCGCGGTGCAGGAAACCGACAACGCGATGGGCGAGGCGATCGGCAAGGAATACGTGGCGCGGCACTTCCCGCCGGAAGCGAAGGCGCGCATGGATGTCCTGGTGCGGAACCTGCTCGCGGAATTCGATCGCGGCATCGACTCGCTCGACTGGATGAGCGCCGCGACGAAGGCGGAAGCGCACACCAAGCTCCGCAAGATCAATGTGAAGATCGCGTATCCGGACAAGTGGCGCGATTACTCGGGCCTCGAGATCCGGCCGGACGACCTGGCCGGCAACGTGCTGCGCGCCAACCAGTTCGAGTGGAACTGGCAGGCGGAGCGCGCCGGCAAGCCCAAGGACCCGACCGAGTGGTTCATGACGCCGCAGACGGTCAACGCCTATTACCTGCCGACCAATAACGAGATCGTGTTCCCGGCCGCGTTCCTCCAGCCCCCCTACTTCAACATGCAGGCGGACGACGCCGCGAACTACGGCGCGATCGGCTCGGTGATCGGCCACGAGATCAGCCATGGATTCGACGACCGCGGCCGGCAATACGACGGCGATGGCAACCTGCGCGACTGGTGGCAGCCCGCGGACAACGAGAAATTCAAGACTCGAGCCAGCGGGCTCACGCAGCAGTACTCCGCGTTCGAGGCGCTGCCGGGACTCAACGTCAATGGCGAGCTGACGCTCGGCGAGAACATCGGCGATCTCTCGGGCGCGGCCGTCGCATACCGCGCCTACATCGGGTCGCTCAATGGCGCCGAAGCCCCGGTGATCGACGGTTACACCGGCCCGCAGCGGTTTTTCCTGGGCTACGCCCAGGCCTGGCGCACGAAATGGCGCGAAGGATTGATGCGTGAAGTCGTGCTGACCGATCCGCATTCCCCGAGCGAATTCCGCGCGAACGGCGTCGTGTCCAACATGGATGAGTTTTACGTCGCATTCGGGGTTCGCGAGGGCGACAAGCTGTGGCGGCCCGCGGTGGAACGCGTGAAGATCTGGTGATCGCGCGCGCGCCCGGGGATAATGCCGGGCCATGATTCGTCCGGTCGTCCGTTGTGCGGTTCCGTTGCTGGCGGCGATGCTTGCCGCCTGCACGCCATTCGAGTCGCTCTGGAAAAAACCGAAGACCGTCGAGAAGCCCGCGAAGCCCGTCGCCGCGTCGCCGCAGCTTCCGCTCGCCGAGGCGACTCACCGGTTCATCGTCGCGCCGGACCAGGACGTGGTCGGCCGCCTCCAGGTGACGGTCTCGCGGGAAGAGGACACCTTCGCCGACATCGCGCGCCGCTTCAATGTCGGCTACGCGGAACTCGTGCGCGCCAATCCGGGCGTCGACCCCTGGCTTCCCGGCGAGGGCACTCAGATCGTCCTGCCGACCGAGTTCGTGTTGCCGGACGCGCCACGCGAAGGCCTCGTGCTGAATCTCGCCGCGATGCGGCTCTACTATTATCCGGAACGCGAAAAGGACGGGGCGATCGAGGTGATCACCCATCCGATCGGCATCGGCAAAGTCGGCTGGGCGACGCCGGAAGGGAGTACGAAGGTCGTTGCGCACGTGAAGGACCCGGTCTGGACGCCGCCGGTGTCGGTGCGGCAGGAACACGCGAAGGACGGCGACATCCTGCCGGCCACGGTGCCGCCGGGTCCGGAGAATCCGCTTGGCCGCCACATGATGCGGCTCGGCTGGCCGAGCTACCTGATTCACGGCACCAACAAGCCGCCCGGCGTCGGCATGCGCGCGAGCCACGGCTGCATCCGGCTGTACCCGGAGGACATCTCGAGGCTGTTCGAGTCGGTCCCCGACGGCACGCGCGTGACCGTCGTCAATCAGCCCTATCTGCTGGGCTGGCGCGGCGATCGCCTCCTCGTGCAGACCTACGAGCCATTCGCGGACGACGAGCGCGACTGGTCCGACGTGCCGGCGAGCCTGCGGCAGAAGACGAAGAAGCCGAAATCACCGCTGTGGAAAAAAATTGCAGAGCACGACGAATCGATTGACTGGGACATGGTCCGCGGCGCCGCGGCCGCACCGCGCGGCATCGCTATCCCGGTCGGCCCCGGCGCAGGCCGCGATCTCGCCGCGACGGTCGGGCAGGCTCGGCGGGTGAGGAACGCCATCCCGGCAGGCGCGACCTGGGACGGCGTCGAGGACCAGTACGCCGGCGATCCGCAATTCGCGAAACCCGCCGACGGCGACGAAGCCAAGGCCAGCACCGCTCCCTGAATTAAAAGGGGACGTTTACCTTTGCTGAGG
>JBOHZO010000141.1:0-19642 GCA_050738555.1 Steroidobacteraceae bacterium
AGATCGTCGATGTCCCAGTTCACGTGGTCGGTCAGGGATGTGACCTTGCCGGTCGCGAGGTCCGCGTAACGGAGCGTCCGGAACTCGCTCCCGAGATCGGACGGAAAGTACACACCCTTGCCGTCGCGCGAGAACAGCGCGCCGCCACGGGCAGCCTTGGTCTTCGACGGCTCGATCTCGCGCAACTGCCGGCTCTCGAGATCGTAGACGTGCAGATAGGTCTCGTTGACTGAAACGAACCGGGCGAGCAGCAGCGAATTGCCATCGGGCGACCAGTCGCTCACGAACCAGCCGACTTCCGGCGCTTCGAACACCATTTCGGGCGTGCGCCGGTCGAGCGGATCTTCGACGTAGATGTCCGTATTGACCCCGGTCCGCACCGTCCAGGGGAACGCGTAGCGCGTGCCGTCCGGCGACCAGACGCCGCTGTCCGCGCGGCCGCGTCCGTCGGTGAGCCGGACCGGATCCGCCATCGCGGGGTCGAGATACTCGAGCTGGTAGTTCTCGTCACCGCCGACGTCGCGGATGTAGGCGACGCCCTTGCGCGCGCCGGTCTGCGACCAGCTGCCGCCCGAGATCGGCTCGTCGAAGAACGTGAGCTGGCGGCGCGCGCCCATCGGCTGCTCGACGAGGTGAAGCTGGCTGGTATTGCCGAAGCGCGTGCTGATCGTGATCCTTCCGTCCGGCGTCCAGCCGGAGAACAGGGCGCTCCGCGCGTGCTGGTAACGGCGCATGCGCTGGATCAGTTCCGGCGGGATTTCAGGGATGCCTTCGATCGCGAGACTGCCGCGGGTGACGCGTTCGACGTCGGCCGCGGCGGCATTGAGCGCAAGCAGGGTGGCGGCGGCCAGGAACAAGCGGATCATCGGGGGCTCCCGGGAGGACACTTCCGTGAGACGCCAGATTGCCACAGCCTGCGGGCTGGAACGACCCGGATGTCGTGAGATCATGTCTCTCACGCCGGACAGCGTCCCGAAACCGGAGGTTTCATGACAACCTACAAAGTGGGCTACATTGTCGGCAGCCTCGCGAAGGCATCCATCAATCGCAAACTCGCCAAGGCGCTCGAACGCCTGGCGCCCGGCGAGCTCAAACTCACCGAAATCCCGATCAGGGACCTGCCGCTCTACAGTTACGATTTCGACGCGAACTACCCTGAGGTCGCAAGGACGCTCAAGAAGGCCATCGAGGATTCCGACGGCATCCTCTTCGTGACGCCGGAATACAACCGCTCGATTCCAGGCGGGCTCAAGAATGCGATCGACTGGGCGAGCCGGCCATATGGCAAGAATTCGTTCAGGCGGAAACCCGCGACGGTGATCGGAACGTCGCCGGGAAGGATCGGCACCGCCATTGCCCAGCAGCAATTGCGGAGCGTCCTCGGCTATTGCAACTCGCCGCAAATGAACTCGCCGGAGGCCTACATCCAGTTCACGAAAGGGCTCATCGACGACGAAGGCGGCGTCAGCGATGATTCCACGAAGGAATTCCTCAGAAAATTCATGCTGGAGTTCCACGAATTCCTCGCCATGGTCGTGCCGTGCCTGAAGTCGTCTCGAAACTGACGGATTTTGCCGGCGGCATCACCGCGATCGACGCGGATTACGTGCGCCCGCGCCTCGCCGCCTCGCATCTGGTGATCGACGCGGGCCGCGCGGCCTTCGTGGATACGGGCACGACGCATTCGCTGCCGAACCTCCTCGGCGCGCTCGCGGCAAAGAACATCGATCCGGCCGACGTCGAGTGGGTGCTCGCGACGCACGTGCATCTCGACCATGCCGGCGGCGCAGGCGCCCTGATGCAGGCGTTGCCGAACGCGCGTTGCGCGGTCCACCCGCGCGGCGCGCGCCATCTCGCCGAGCCTTCGAAGCTCATTGCCGGCTCGATCGCGGTGTACGGCGAGGAGCGTTATCGGGCGCTCTACGGCGAAATCGTGCCGATCCCGGAATCGCGCCTGTTCGTGGCCCAGGAGGGAACAGTGATCGCGCTCGGCGGCCGCCGGCTCGAGCTGATCCACACGCCCGGACATGCCCTTCATCACTATTGCGTCGTCGATCACGCGCATGAGCTCATTTTCTCGGGCGACACATTCGGGATCTCGTATCGCGACTTCGATGTGAACGGGCGCGAATTCATCTTTCCGACCACGACGCCGGTGCATTTCGACCCGGAGGCGCTGTGTGATTCCGTGGACCGGCTGATGTCGTATCGCCCGCGGGCGATCTACCTGACGCATTACGCGGAAGTCCGCGACCTTTCGCGCCTTGCGCGCGAGATGAAGGAGCGCGTGCGAGCCTACGCCGACCTCGGCCGCCGCCATGCCGCGGCGCCCGACCGCGCGAGCAAGCTGCGGAACGGCATGTTCGCGATGATGTCCGCGTGGCTCGACGAGCACGGGTTTCCGCGCGACGATGGCGAACGGCACCGGCTGCTCGACGACGACATCGAGCTGAATTGCCAGGGAGTCGAGGTCTGGCTGGACAGGAAGTGACATGAAAGCATTCAAGGCATTCCGCATTCACGAGCGCGAGGGCCGGATCGCCGCGGGCTTCGAGCAGATGACGGTGGACGCGCTGACACCGGGCGACGTGGTCATCCGCGTGAAGTACTCGAGCATCAATTACAAGGACGCGCTCGCGGCCACGGGCGCCGGTAAGATTCTCCGCAAGTACCCGCTGAACGGCGGCATCGACCTGTCCGGCGAGGTCGTGAGTTCGACCGATGGACGCTACGAGGCGGGCCAGCAAGTCCTCGTGACGGGCTGTGGGCACTCCGAGACGCTCGACGGCGGCTACGCCGAGTACGCGCGCGCCGTGGGCGATTCCGTGATCCCGTTGCCCGACGACATGAGCCTGTTCGACGCCATGGCACTCGGCACGGCGGGCTTCACCACCGCGCTCGGGATCCATCGCATGGAGCAGAATGGCCAGACGCCCGCAAAGGGACCGATTGTGGTGACCGGCGCGAGCGGCGGCGTCGGCTCGATCGCCTGCGATCTGCTTTCCGGCCGCGGTTACGAAGTCGTCGCCGTCAGCGGCAAGCCGGAGGCCGACGAGTTCCTGAAGTCCGTCGGTGCGTCGCGCATCCTGCGTCGCCAGGACATCGATCTCGGCAAGCGGCCGCTCGAGGCGGCGCTATGGGGCGGGGCGATCGACAACGTGGGCGGCGAGATTCTCACCTGGCTCACGCGCACGGTAGACAACTGGGGCAACATCGTGAGCATCGGCCTCGCCGCGAGCCACAAGCTTGAGACGACGGTGATGCCGTTCATTCTGCGCGGCGTGAGTCTCCTCGGTGTCAACTCCTCCGCGATGCCGCGCGAGGTGCGTGTCGACATCTGGAAGCGGCTCGCGACGGACCTGCGCCCGCGCCATCTCGACCGCCTGGCGACCCGCACCATCCGCTTCGAGGAATTGCCCGGCGCTTTCGACGGCTTCATCAAGGGCCGCGTCATGGGACGCACGGTCGTGAAGATCGCCTGAGTTGGGCGACTTGCTCGAATCGCGGTTGATCGGGGGCGCGAAGACGCTCGGCATCGCGCTCGAGCCGCAGCAGGCGACGGCGCTCCTGTCGCTCGTGGCCGAGCTCGCGGACTGGAACACGCGATTCAACCTGACCGCGATCACCGTGCCGGCGGACATGGTGGACAAGCACCTGCTCGACTCGCTCGCCGCGTCGCCGCATTTGCGGGGGCTTCGCATCGCCGACATCGGCACCGGCGCGGGCTTTCCCGGCCTTCCGCTCGCGATCGCGAATCCGGGCCGGCGATTCACGCTGGTGGAATCGACCGGCAAGAAGGCGGGCTTCGTCCGGCATGCCACCGGCAAGCTCGGCCTCGCCAATGTGGAGGTCGCGCAGGGCCGCGCCGAAGCATTGCGGCCGGCGACGCCATTCGATAGCGTCATCGCCCGCGCGCTCGGCTCGCTGGCGGACTTCGTGCGGGTGGCGGGCCACCTGGCGGGGCGGAATGGCAGGCTGCTCGCGATGAAAGGCCGGCCGCCGGGGGACGAGCTGAAGGCCCTGCCCGCCGGCTGGAAGGCGCTGGCCGTGCACCCGATCCGGGTGCCGGGCCTCGATGCCGAGCGTTGTCTCGTCGAACTTGGTAGGGTTTGATCTCGATGAAGCGGATCATCGCGGTCGCGAACCAGAAAGGCGGCGTCGGCAAGACGACGACCGCCGTCAATCTCGCCGCCTCGCTCGCGGCGACGCAGCGCCCCGTGCTGCTCGTCGACCTCGATCCGCAGGGCAATGCAACGATGGGCTGCGGCGTGGACAAGCGCGCGCTCGAGCGCTCGGCGACCGACGTGCTGCTCGGCGACTGCAACATCGTCGATGCGATCGTCACGATTGAATCGGCCGGCTTCGACCTGCTGCCGTCGAACCAGGACCTGACGGCCGCGGAGGTGCGGCTCCTGACGATGCTCGCCGGCCGCGAGCACCGGCTTGCACGCGCGCTCGAGCCGGTGCGCGATCGCTATGACCTCGTCATCATCGATTGTCCGCCGGCGCTCAATATCCTGACGGTCAACGCGCTGACGGCCGCGGATTCCGTGCTGATTCCGATGCAGTGCGAGTATTACGCGCTCGAAGGACTGTCGGGACTCATCAATACGATCGAACAGATTCGCGACTCGGTGAATTCGCGGCTCGCGGTCGAGGGGATCCTCCGCACGATGTTCGATCCGCGGAACAACCTGTCGAACGACGTCGCCGCGCAGCTCATCGAGCATTTCGGCGATCGCGTCTTCCGCACCATCATCCCGCGGAATGTCAGGCTCGCGGAGGCGCCTTCCTTCGGCGTGCCCGTGATGTTCCACGACAAGGAATCGCGCGGCGCGCTCGCCTATCTCGCGCTCGCCGGCGAAATGATCCGACGCACGGAAGGGCCGGAAGAGCCGGAAGCACCCGAGACGCCGGAAGAAACGGAGACCCCGGAGATGCAGGAGACAGAGGAGCCAGTCGAAGGGGAAAACGCCCTTGAGGCGGCACGCTCTGCTTCAGACGATTCTCCTGCCTGAAGCGAATGGTCGCTTCCAAAGGGGACGTTCACGTTTAAAGGTGAACGTCCCCTTTTTAGCGTCCCGCTTCCGGGACTGTGTCCGGTTTCGGTGTCCCATGAGCGGGATCAATCTGTCCGAGGCAGCCGGGCGGACACTCCGGCTCCGATCAGACAAACAACTAAAAAACAATGAATATCAAATAGTTACGATGTAGCCAGGCAAGTTGGCACGGTCCTTGCTTTATCTGAGTCATGAAGCGGCGATGCCGCATCGAAACTGACGAGGAAAAAGCCATGAAGACCTTGTTCAATCGCAACAGCGGAATCGCGGCCTTTGCGGCCGTCGTGATTGTCGGGCTCTCGGGCCTGATGCTGGATCGCGGCCACGCGGGCGCGCTGCCCCAGGGCGTGATCGAGATCGGCACCCTCGAAGCCGTGATGGTAGGCGACCTGGCGGTCGCGACACTGCCGGCCGTCGAAGTGATCGGCGCGCGCGATGTGCAGTTCGCCGACGTCGCCGGCCATGCCGACGCGCAGGGTTGAGACGATCGCGGCCGTGGGCCGTGACAGTTCGCCTTCGGACGTTCAGATGACGCGCGCGTTCATCGCGGTAGCCCTCGGTCTCGTGTTCGCCTTCTGGCTGCTGCGGCCGGTCTGCGACGCCCCGAGCGTGCGAACCCTGCTCCTGGAGCTGCGCGCGCTCGCCGGCATCCCATCGCTCGTGATCTGATGGACCGGCCGCGCATCCAGGAACGGTTCAAGCACCGCAAGCTCGCCTGGGTCGCCGGCGGCTTGGTGGCGCTTTCCGGCGTCGCTTTCGCGATCGCGAGCCTCGAACCCGGCGCGCCGTCGGTCGCGCGCGAGCAGCTCTATCTCGACGAAGTGAAGGAAGGCGTGCTGGAACGCAAAGTGCGCGGCCCCGGCGTGCTGCAGCCGCGCGAAGCGCGCTGGCTCTCGACCCGCGTCGAGGCGCGTGTCGATCGCGTGCTGATGCGCGCGGGCGAAACCGTCGAGCCGGAAGCGGTCATCGTTCAACTCTCGAATCCCGAGGTCGAGCGCGCGGCCGATGCCGCGACGCTCGAAGTGGCGGCGGCCCGCGCCGAATTCGCGGCCGCCCGTCTCGAGCTCGAAAGCCAGCGCCTGGATCGGCGATCCTCCCTCGCCGAGGCGCGCGCGACCGCCGAGTCCGCGCGCCTCCAGGCGGTGGCGGAGGAGCGTGCCTTCGGTCAGGGCGCGGTGTCCGAGCTCCAGTACTCGCGCTCGAAGATCCTGGCGGCCCAGCTCGGCGAGCGCGTCGCGATCGAGGAGCAGCGCCTCGCCGCGCTCGACGCCGCGGTGTCCGCGCAGCTCGAGGCGCGCATGGCACGCCTCCGCCAGCTCGAGCGCGCGGCAGACGAACGCCGCCTCGCGGCGGAATCTCTGTCGGTCAAGGCTGGAATCGCGGGCGTGGTACAGAGCGTGCCCGTGCAGGAAGGACAGCAACTGGCGCCGGGCGCCAACGTCGCGCGCGTCGCGAAACCCGGCACGCTCTATGCCGAGCTACGCATTCCGGAGCTCGATGCGCGCGACCTGGCGGCGGGTCTGCCGGCCGTCATCGACATGCGCGATCGCTTCGTGCGCGGCCGCGTGGTGCGCGTGGAGCCGGCGGTCGTCGCGGGCGCAGTACGCGTCGAGATCGATTTCGACGAGGCGCTGCCCTCGCAGGCGCGCGCCGATCTCTCGGTGGACGGCACGATCGCGATCGAAACGCTCCCGAACGTGCGCTATGTCGGCCGGCCGGTTGGCGCGCAGTCCGAATCGACGACGACGGTATTTCGCGCGCGCCCGGGCGAGAGCGTCGCCGTGCGCGTGCCGGTCAAGTTCGGCAAGGCGTCCGTGAACCAGATCGTCGTGCTCGAGGGCCTCGAGCCGGGCGACATCGTGGCGCTCGCGGACACGACGCAATGGTCCGGCAAGGACCGGTTGGTCATCGATTGAAACCACGGAGCAATACGACATGCAGGAACAAGCCATGATCCGGCTCGAGAGCGTCACCAAGGTGTTCTACACCGACGACCTCGAGACCCATGCGCTCGACGGCATTCACCTGGACGTTGGCAAGGGCGAGTTCCTGTCGATCTCGGGTCCCTCCGGCTGCGGCAAGTCGACGCTGCTGGCGCTCCTCGGCCTGCTCGACACGCCGACCGAGGGCAAGTACACGCTCGACAGCCAGGACGTCACGGCGCTCGCGCCGGCCGTCCGCGCGAAGGTGAGGAACGAGCGCATCGGCTTCATCTTTCAGGCCTTCAACCTGATCGGCGATCTCACGGTCATGCAGAACGTCGAGCTGCCGCTGACGTATCGCGAGAACATGAGCGCCGGCGAGCGCCGCAAGGCTGCGCTGCACGCGCTCGAGCGCGTCGGCATGTCGCACCGCGTCAATCATCACCCCGCGCAGCTTTCGGGCGGCCAGCAGCAGCGCGTCGCCGTCGCCCGCGCGCTCGCGGGCCGGCCGTCGATCCTGCTGGCCGACGAGCCGACCGGCAATCTCGATTCGAGGAACGGCGAGGCGGTCATGAATCTCCTGCGCGAGCTGCACCGCGAGGGCTCGACCATCTGCATGGTCACGCACGACCCGCGCTACGCGGACTACGCCGACCGCAAGGTCCAGCTCTTCGACGGGCGCGTGGTGGACGAGAACGCGTTGATCGACCTGTCGTCGCGCCGCGCGGCCAAGGCCTGAGGAGATCCCGATGCGCGCAATTCTGGACGAGTTGAAGGCGGCGGTTACCGGCCTCGCGCGGGCGCCCGCGTTCACGGCGCTCGCGGTCGGCGTGCTGGGGCTTGGCCTCGGCGCGGTGATCTTCATGTACGGCGTGGCGAACACGCTGATGCTGAAGCCGGCGCCCTATCCGGACGGCAAGCGCCTCTACTCGATCGTCACGATCGGCGGCCAGGCACCGGACGATTTCGACGAGTCCATGAACCCGCGTGACTATCGCCTGGTCCGCGAGGCGCAGACGCAGTTCGAGTCCATGGGATCGATCTACGTCGGTACCGCCTACCTGACCGGCGACGGCCAGGCGGAGCGATATGACGGCGGGTTTTCCGATGGCCAGGTGTTCGAGGTCGCCGGCACCGCACCGGAGCTCGGTCGCACCGTCCTCCCGCGCGACACGATCGCCGGTTCGGCGCCGGTGGTCGTGCTGGGCCACGAGCTCTGGACCGAGCGATTCGGCGCGGACGCCGGCGTCGTCGGCCGGATCGTCCGCGTCAACGGGCGCCCGTCCGAGATCATCGGCGTCATGCCGGAAGGATTCTCCTTCCCCTCCAACGCCGACCTGTGGGTCGCCAACCAGCAGGATCCGGAACGCATCGCTCGCGAGGACGCCGTGGAGGTCAATGTCTACGGCCGCCTGCGGGCGGATGGCGACCTGGACATCGCGCAGGAACAACTGGCCCCGGTCGCCGCACATATCCGGGCCAGTGTGCCGAAGGACGTCTTCAACGGTCGCTTCGAACTCCAGCCGTTCGCCGCCGGCTTCATCGGCGACGAGGGATCCAAGCTGATCTGGACGCTGGTCATCGCCGTGGGCTTCGTGCTGCTGATCGCCTGCGCCAACGTCTCGAACCTGCTGCTCGCGCGCTCCGCCTATCGCGTGCGCGAGACCACGGTCCGCTCGGCGCTCGGCGCCTCGCGCGGCCGGCTGGTCGCGCACATGCTCGCGGAGGGCGTCGTCATCAGCACGCTCGCGACGCTGCTCGGGTTGCTGCTCGCGTCGATCGCGCTCGACGGCATGCGCATCGTCGTGTTCCGGTTGATCGAGGAAAGCCCGTCCTGGTGGGCGTTCGAGATCGACTATCGCGTTGCGGCCATCGCGGTGCTCGCGGCATTCATCTCGACGCTGATCGCGGGCCTGCCGGCCGCCATCCGCGCGTCGCGGCCATCGCTCGACTCCCTGTTGCGCGACGGCGGCCGCACCGGCACCGGCCTCGCGATCGGCAGGATCGCCTGGGCACTCGTCGTTTTCGAAGTGGCGCTCGCCTGCCTGCTGCTCGGCGTCTCCGCGCTGATGACGAAGGGGGTGCTGCGGTCCACTTCGACCGAAGTCGGCGTCGAGACGGGCGACATCATGACGGCCCGTGTCGGCCTGACGGCAGGGACTTACATGGAGGAGGCAGAGCAGGTCCGATTCTGGGAGGGCCTGGTCGAACGCATTGCTTCCCAGCCGGGCGTCGCTGCCGCGGCGGTGGCGACTTCGTTGCCGGGATTGGGCACCGGCGACGGCCCGCTTTCGATCGAGGGGCGGGACTACGGCGATGCGAGCACCAAGCCGTTCGTCCAGAACGTCCAGGTGAGCCCGTCGTTCTTCCGGACATTCCGGTTGAGCGCCCTGGAAGGCCGCCCTCTCGATAGCCGCGATCGCGCGGATTCCATGCCCGCCGTCGTGATCAACCAGGCCATGGCGAAGCAACTGTGGCCGGACGGCTCGCCGATCGGGGCCCGCATGCGCTACGACTTTAAGCAGAATGAGCCGTGGCAGACCATCATCGGCGTCGTGCCGGACATTATCCACGGCGACGGCAAGATCGAACCGACCTTCTACGCGCCCTTGAGCCAACAGCCGCAACGATTCATGAGCATCGCATTGCGTGGCGAAGGCGACCCGCGTTCCCTGGTCGGCGCCGTGCGCACGGCGCTCTCGCAGACCGATCCGGACCTTGCGCTTTACTGGGTGCGTACGCTCGATGAGGCGCGGTACATTCAGACTGCGGGTTACCGCATTGTCGGCACGATGTTCGCCGTGTTTGCGGGCGTCGCGCTCGTCCTGGCTGCCGCCGGCCTCTTCGGCGTGCTCGCGTTCCACGTCGGCCAGCGCACGCGCGAGATCGGCGTGCGTCGCGCGCTGGGCGCGGACGATCGACGCATCTTCCGGATGGTGATGCGCACGAGCGGCGTGCAGATCCTGATTGGGGTCGGCATCGGCATGCTGCTCCTGCCCGTGCTCGGCAGCGGTCTCGGCGACGTGTTGAACGACGTCAGCCCGTACGACCCGGCGATTTACAGCCTGACGCTCGCGATCATGGTCGCGGTGGCGATCGCGGCGACCCTGGTGCCGACACGGCGCGCGCTGAAAGTGGATCCGGCCGCGGCATTGCGCTACGAGTGAGGCCCGTGCACGATCCCGCCTGATGCAGCCGCGGATTCTCGTTGCGGACGACCAGGCGGACATCCTCTCGGCGCTGAAGCTCCTGCTGAAGCGCGAAGGATTCGAGGTCGCGACGGCGACCTCGCCAGCCGGCGTGCTGAATGTCGTCGCGCGCGAGCACGTGGACGTCGCGCTGGTCGACCTCAACTATTCGCGCGACACGACATCGGGTGACGAGGGCGTCGCCCTCGTCGATCAGCTGCACCGGGTGCATCCCGAATTACCGGTCGTCGTAATGACGGCCTGGGCAACCGTCGAAGTCGCTGTGAAGGCGATGCGGCACGGCGCCAACGATTTCCTTGAGAAACCCTGGAACAACCAGCGTCTCCTGAGCGTGCTCAGGAACCAGGTGCAGCTCGCGGAAGCGCGCCAGCGCGGCCGGCGCCTCGCGGACGAGAACGCGATCCTGCGGGCAAGCGACGGCGCGAAGCTCGTCGCGAGTTCGCGGCCGATGCAGGAGGTCGTGCACCTCGCGCGCCAGGTTGCGCCGTCGGATGCGAGCGTCCTGATCACCGGCGAGCCGGGCACCGGCAAGAGCCTGCTCGCCAAACTGATTCACGACTGGTCGGGCCGGGCGGAGAAATCCTTCATCTCGGTCAATGCCGGCGGCCTGCCGGAGGGCGTGTTCGAAAGCGAAATGTTCGGTCACGTGAAGGGCGCCTTCACGGATGCGAAAGCGGACCGCGGCGGCCGGTTCGAGCTCGCGGATGGCGGCACGCTGTTTCTGGATGAAATCGGCAATGTCCCGCCGGCGCAGCAGGCGCGCCTGCTGCGGGCGCTCGAGACCGGCGAGTTCGAGCGGGTGGGGTCGTCGCGCACGCAGCGCGCCGACGTGCGCGTCGTCTCCGCGACCAACGCGGATCTCACGACGATGATCCGCGAAGGCCGCTTTCGCGAGGACCTGCTGTTTCGCATCAACACGGTCGAGATCCGCTTGCCGCCGCTGCGCGAGCGGCGCGAGGAGATCCTCGAGCTCGCGATCGCGGCGCTCGGGCGCAAGGCCGCGCAGTACGGCCGCGAGGTCAAGGGCTTTGACGCGGGCGCGGTCGCGGCGCTGCAGCAATACGCCTGGCCCGGTAACGTGCGTGAGCTGAACAGCGTGGTCGAGCGGAGCCTCCTGCTTGCGAACGGCGCGGAAGTCGGCGTGGCAGATCTCCGCCTGTCGGCGAGCAAAGCACCGCCCACCCTGGAAGAAATGAGTCTCGAGGACGCCGAGCGCGCGTTGATCCGCTCCGCAATCCGGCGTAACAGCGGCAGCGTGCCGGCGGCGGCGGAGGCGCTTGGGCTGTCGCGGAGCGCGATGTACCGCAGGCTCGAGAAGCTCGGCCTCAAGCCGGACGACCTTTAGTTCGCTGCAACTGGCGCCATGCGCGACGAACGCGCAAACTTTCGCGCCGTGACCGAGGAAACCGAACTGCGAAAGCCCCTGCGGAGCCGGCCGGTGCTGCGCCGCAAGGGCCTGCCATTCCAGGCGCGCATCGTGGTTCTCGCGCTGGCGGGCGGTTTTCCCGCTCTTTTCACTGCATTCATATTGCTGCGCGATGCGCCGATCGCGGATTCGGTGCTTCGCCTGATCGTCGTCGTGCTGATCGGCGTCTGGGTCGGCTTTGCGCTCGCGGTGCATCGCGCGACCGTCGAGCCGATGCGCTCGATCGCAAACCTGCTCGAGGCGCTGCGTGGCGGCGACTATGCCATTCGCGGCCGGCACGCGAAGAAGGGCGATGCGCTCGGCGACATTGTGCTGGAGTCGAACCGGCTCGGCGCGACCCTGCGTTCGCAGCGATTCGAAGCGTTGGAGGCCTCCGCACTCCTCAACAAAGTGCTGGCGGAGATCGATGTCGCCGTGCTCGCCTTCGACGGCGACGACCGCATCCGGCTCGCGAACCGCGCCGCGGGTGAGCTGCTGCGCCGCCACCCGGACGCCTTGATCGGCCGTTCGGCCGGTGAAACCGGTTTCGAGGCCCTGCTCGAAGGGCCGGATGTGTCGAACGAATCGCACGTATTTCCCGGCCGTGCCGGTCGCTGGCAGATCATGCGCGAGACTTTTCGTGAGGCCGGCCGCCAGTTCCGCCTGTTGGTCGTCACCGACCTCAGCCAGGCCCTCCGTGAGGAGGAGCGTCACGCCTGGCGGCGCCTGATCCGCGTGATCTGGCATGAGCTCAACAATTCGCTCGCGCCGATCAAGTCCGTGATCGAAACGAGCCGCGATGCGCTCGCGGCGGGATCACCGGACGAGGCGGAGCGCGAGGATCTTGCGCACAACCTCGCGCTCGTCGCCGAGCGTGCCGAATCGCTGCGGCGATTCCTGTCGCGCTACAGCGAACTCGCGCGCATGCCGGAGCCGACGATCGCCGATTGCAACGTCGCCTTGCTGCTCCGGCAGGTGGCCGCGGTGCAGCCGCCGGGACGCGTGCAGCACGCGGCTGCCGAGAGTCTGAATCTGCGCGGCGACGCGGACCAGTTGCAGCAGGCGCTGATCAACCTGGTCCGCAACGCCGTGGAAGCGACGCCGGAGGGCGCCGACCCCGTGCAGTTGCGCGCGCTCCGCGGCAAGGAAAGCGTCGTGTTCGAGGTCGAGGACAACGGGCCCGGGGTCGCCAATCCCGACAACCTGTTCGTGCCCTTCTTCACGACCAAGCCGGGCGGCAGCGGCATCGGCCTCGTACTGGCGCGCCAGGTGGCCGAAGCCCACGGCGGCACGCTCTCGCTTCGCAACCGCAGCAACGGCTCCGGCTGCATCGCCCAATTGGTTATTCCGACTTAATGTTGCCGCGTCGTACTTCTAAAGGGGACGCTCACCTTTAAAGGTGAGCGTCCCCTTTTTGCCGTGAGGAGTTAGGATGAGCTTCATGTCTGACAAAAAACGCGGCCTGGGGCGCGGACTCGAAGCGCTTCTCGGCGAGACCAAGCCGCGCCCCGCGCCCGGCGTGCCGCCGGCGCGCGAGCAGCTCATGCACGTGCCCATCGACCTGCTTTCGCGTGGCAGGTACCAGCCGCGCGTGGACATGCGCGAGGACTCGCTCTCGGAACTCGCGGATTCGATCAAGGCGCAGGGCGTCGTGCAGCCGATCGTGGTGCGGCCGGTCGGCACGCCCGCGACGGGCGAGCTGCAGCGCTACGAGATCGTCGCCGGCGAGCGCCGCTGGCGCGCCGCGCAAATTGCAGGCCTCGCAGACATTCCGGCGGTCGTGCGCCGCGTGGACGACGAGCATGCGGTCGCGCTTGCGCTGATCGAGAACATCCAGCGCGAAGACCTGAATCCGCTCGAAGAGGCGCTGGCGCTCTCGCGGCTCATCACCGAGTTCGCGCTGACTCACCAGCTAGCGGCAGAGGCGATCGGCCGCTCGCGCGCGGCGGTGTCGAACCTGCTGCGCCTGCTCGAGCTGCCGCAGGCGATCAGGCCGTACATCGAGAAACGCGAGCTGGAGATGGGCCACGCTCGCGCGCTGCTGTCGCTCGCGACCCCACGCCAGCAAGCCGAGGTCGGCGCGCTCGTTGCCAAGAAAGGATTATCCGTCCGCGAGACCGAGGCGCTCGTGCGGCGGCTGGTCGCCCGCTCCGGAGACGGCAAGACCGGCAAGTCCGGCAGGTCGCGCTCCAAGGACCCGGATATCCAGCGGCTCGAGAACGACCTCGCGGACAAACTCGGCGCGACCGTCGAGCTGCAGCACGCCGCCTCGGGCAAGGGCCGGCTCATCATCAACTATCACAGCCTCGACGAACTGGACGGAATCCTGGCGCACATCAGCTGATTGAGGGAAAACGATGAACACGTATTGGCAATCGTCCGGCCGCCTGCTGGCGGCAGCGTCGCTGATTCTCATCGCCGCCGTTTCCGCCCGCGCCGACGATCCGCCGGGCGTCCTGTGGGAGACCACCTCCCAGATGGTGATGGAAGGCATGCCGATGGCGATGCCGGCCAACAAGGGGAATTACTGCGCGAAAGAGACCTGGGAACAGCCTCCCGCGAGCGGCAACGACCCGTCGCAGAACTGCAGGAACACGAGCTTCAACCAGACGGGCACGAAGGTGACCTGGAGCATGGCCTGCGACAATCCGCCGATGACCGGCGACGGTGAAATCACCTTCAACGGCACGGATTCCTACGCCGGCGTCATCCGGTTTCAGGGCGCCCAGATGAACATGCAGGTGAATCTCGCCGGCAAGAAGATCGGAACCTGCGACAACCCGACGTAACGCAGCGCGCTCCGCGCTAGCGGACCAACTCGCGCAATTTGCGACCACCTGTCGCCATTGCGCGACGTACCGACGTAACAAGTGTTACGGGTAAGTTTCAGTTAACGAACCTTCAGATAGCCGATTTGTCCATCGAACCCTGGCTGCGCATAGTCGTGCCGACGAAATTCAATGGCATATGGAAAGGTAGGGCAGGGTCATGTTCACATCAGGCACACCGAATATTCACAGGGGCGTCAGCGTCGTGGTCGCTGCCGCGATTGTCGGAGTAAGTGGTCTCGCGCTCGACCGCGGGCACACTGGCGCGGCTCCCGGTGGGGCCGAGCCGATTGCGGCGCTCGAGGCGGTCGACGTCCTGCCGGGCGCCACGATGCTGCCTGAGATTGTCGTCACCGCCCCGCGGCTCGCGATGAACTCGCGCCAGCCAAAGGTGTGAAACCGATGCCACACCCACTACACGACTTTCTGATGCGGTGGCTGGAGACCGGGCAGTGCGCATTCGATGCGGAGGCTCGGGACGACTGGCCGTGGGACACCCAGCACCCGGCGCAGAGCGACGCCGGCACCGATTCCGCTCCTACGCCGCAATGGGAGCAGATCGATGATGCTTATGGCGAACCGCAAGCTTCGAGTTGACCGAATCCGCAGTGCGCCCGCACGGCAATCGGTGAAGCTTCGTCCCGCGACTCCGGACGACCTGGAGTTGCTGAAGCACTGGGACGAGCAGCCGCACGTCATCGCCTCGGATCCCAACGACGACTGGCAATGGGAAACCGAGCTCGCCCGCTCACCCGCCTGGCGCGAGCAACTCATCGCCGAAGCGGACGGCCGCCCGATCGGCTTCGTCCAGATCATCGACCCGGCCCGCGAGGAGAGCCGCTACTGGGGCTGCATCTCGGAGGGCCATCGGGCCGTCGACCTCTGGGTCGGCGAGGCGGCGGACCTGGGCCGCGGCTACGGCACTCAGTTGATGAAGCTCGCGATCGAGCGCTGCTTCGCCGACCCGACGGTCACCGGCATCTTCGTCGACCCGCTCGACTGCAACGCCCGCGCGCATCGCTTCTACGAGCGGCTGGGATTCGAATATGTCGCACACCGGAGCTTCGGCGAAGACAGCTGTTTCGTGTACCGCCTGGAGCGTCCGGGGGCGGCTTCCGGGAACGCTAACACCGCATAAGATCAACGGTTTTTGACCCCCGGCTCGGTTGTGCCGAAGGGGTCCGCCCCTCTATAATGCCGCCGGTTTTTGGCCGCCTCTGCGGCTTGCTGCGAAGCGTGAAAACGCCACGGACCGCCCGGAGGGCCACGTGGCGTTTTTGTTGCTTGAGACTGGTAGATGCGAACCGTCCGCAACATCCTGCTCGCGCAACTCGCGGCCGGCCTCGCGCTCGCCGCGATCGTCTGGATCTGGCTTGGTTCCGACCGGGCCGTCCCCACCTTGTTGGGTGGATTGATCGGTGTCGTGCCGAACGCATTTCTGGCGGCGAGACTGATGTCGCCGCGGGCCGGCAGCAGCGCGAAGAGTCTGCTGCGGGCGGGATGGTTGGGCGAGGTCGGCAAGCTCGCGATCGCGGCAGTGCTGTTCGCCGCGGTGTTCGCGACCTTGAAGCCGCTGCACCCGGGCTTCCTGTTCGCCGGGTACATCGCAACGCTCCTGGCCCTGCCGGTGGGATTGCTGTTCGACAGGGATGAGCGCACCGACGCGCGGGGTGGACGTTAGACGATCATGGCGGAAGCGGGTCATTCGGCTGGCGACTACATTGTCCATCACCTCCAGAACCTGACCGTTTGCCGCGCCGACGGCGAGTGGGTCTGGAACCAGTGCGAAGGCAATTTCTACGCGCTGAACGTCGACTCGATGTTCTTCGCGATCGCGCTCGGCCTGCTCCTCATCACGCTGTTCGGCCGGGTCGCACAACGCGCGACCACGGGCGTTCCCGGCAAACTCCAGACCGCGGTTGAAATCATCGTCGGATTCGTGGACCAGAGCGTCCGCGAGACTTTCCACGGCACGAGCCGTTTGATCGCGCCGCTCGCCCTGACCCTCTTCATGTGGGTCTTCCTGATGAACCTGATGGACCTGATCCCGGTGGACTGGCTGCCGCTGGCAGCACAACAGATCGGCATCCCGTACCTGAAGGTCGTCCCGACGACCGACGTCAACATCACCTTCGCGATGGCGATCTCGGTCTTCATCCTGACGATCTTCTACAGCATCAAGATCAAGGGCATCGGCGGCTTCACCAGGGAACTCACGCTGACGCCGTTCAACCACTGGGCGGCGATACCGTTCAACCTGACGCTCGAGACCGTGTCGCTGGTCGCGAAGCCGCTGTCGCTGTCCTTGCGGCTGTTCGGCAACCTCTACGCCGGCGAGCTCATCTTTCTGCTGATCGCGTTGCTCGGGATCTGGCAACTGCCGCTGCATTTCATGTGGGCGGTGTTCCACGTGCTGATCATCGTGCTGCAGGCGTTCATTTTCATGATGTTGACGATCGTGTACCTCAGCATGGCGCACGAGACGCATTGACCCTTTCGACCAGGAGACTAGCGATGGAAACTGTGATTGGTATGACCGCGATCGCCGTGGCGATCCTGATCGGCCTCGGCGCGCTGGGCGTCGGCGTCGGCATGGGCCTGCTGGGCGGACGCTTCCTCGAGGGCGCCGCGCGGCAGCCGGAGCTCGCTCCGATGCTCCAGGTGAAGATGTTCATCGTGGTCGCGTTGCTCGACGCGGTCGCGATGATCGGCGTCGGCATCGCGCTCTTCTTCACGTTCGCCAACCCGTTCGTCGGCCAGTTGCAGAACGCGCTCGGCGGCTGAACGTCGGGGAGTAGGGTTCGATGAACATCAACCTGACGTTGATCGGGCAGACGATCGCCATGATCGTCTTCGTCTGGTTCTGCATGAAGTTCATCTGGCCGCCGCTGATGAAGGCGATTGAGGACCGGCGCAAGCAGATTGCCGACGGCATCGCCGCGGGCGAGAAAGGCCAGCGTGAGCTGGCCGACGCACGGCACGGCGCTGAGGCGATTCTCCAGGAAGCGCGCCAGAAGGCGACGCAAGTGGACGCCATGGCGCACAAGCGTTCGGGCGACCTGATCGCGGAAGCCAAGAACGTCGCCATCAGCGAGGGCGAGCGCCTCGTTGCCGCGGCGCGCACGGAGATCGTGACCACACAGACGAAGGCGCGCGATGCGCTCCGTCGGGAAGTCGCGGCTCATGTAGTCGCGGGCGCTTCGCGTGTGCTGGGCCGCGAGGTGGACGCCAAGACCCACGCGCAGCTACTCGAAGAGCTCGCCGCAGAACTCGAAAAGCAGGCGCCGAAACATGGCTGATCGCGCGACCGTTGCCCGGCCCTATGCGAGAGCCGCTTTCGCGCATGCGCAGGAAGCCAAGGATCTCGCCGCCTGGTCGAAGCTCCTGGGCGCGACTGCGGCCGCCGTCGCCGACCCGCAGGTCGAGCGGCTGCTCAGCCATCCGCACGTGACGGACGAGCAGCTCGTTGAGCTACTGTTTGACGTGGCGAAGAAGGCAGGCGGGGAGGCCGGGCGGAATTTCCTGCGCACGCTTGCGGAAAACCGCCGGCTCGGCCATTTGCCGGAGATTGCAGCGCAGTTCGAAACGCTCCGCGCCGAAGTCGAAAACGTCATGGATGTCGAGATCATTGCCGCGCGCGAAATTGCGGCGCCGCAGAAGAAACGGCTGACGGAAGCGCTCAAGCAGAGGCTCGGCCGCGAAATCCGCATGCATACCCGGATCGATGAGACGCTCCTCGGCGGCGCGATCGTGCGCGCCGGGGACCTCGTCATCGATGGATCGCTGAAGGGCCGCCTCGAGCGGCTCGGCTCGGCGCTCACGAATTAGGCAAGGAAAGAGACATGTCCATCAAGGCTTCTGAAATCAGCGACCTGATCCAGGCACGGATCAAGAACTTCGACGCGGCTACGGAGGCGCGCAACGTTGGAACGGTCGTGAGCGTCACCGATGGCATCTGCCGCGTGCACGGCCTCGCGGACGTCGCCTACGGCGAAATGCTGGAGTTTCCGGACAACACTTTCGGCCTGGCGCTCAACCTGGAGCAGGATTCCGTCGGCGCAGTGGTGCTCGGCGAATACCGCCACATCGGCGAGGGCGCGACCGTCAAGACCACGGGCCGCATCCTCGAAGTGCCGGTCGGCCCCGAAATGCTCGGCCGTGTGGTGGACGCGCTCGGCAGTCCCCTCGACGGCAGGGGCCCGATCAAGGCGGCGAAGCGCTCGCCGATCGAGCGCGTCGCTCCGGGCGTGATCTGGAGAAAGAGTGTCAGCCAGCCGGTGCAGACGGGCCTCAAGGCGATCGACGCGATGGTGCCGATCGGCCGCGGCCAGCGCGAGCTGATCATCGGCGACCGCCAGACCGGCAAGACCGCGCTCGCGATCGACACGATCATCAACCAGAAGGGCACGGGCGTTAAGTGCATCTACGTCGCAGTCGGCCAGAAGCAGAGCTCGATCGCCAACGTCGTGCGAAAACTCGAAGAGCACGGCGCGATGGAACACACGATCATCGTCTCCGCCTCGGCTTCGACGCCGGCCTCGATGCAGTACATCGCGCCCTATTCCGGCTGCGCCATGGGCGAGTACTTCATGGACAACGGCGAGGACGCCGTCATCGTCTATGACGACCTCACCAAGCAGGCCTGGGCGTACCGGCAGATCTCTCTGCTGCTGCGCCGCCCGCCGGGCCGCGAGGCCTACCCGGGCGACGTCTTCTATCTGCACTCGCGCCTGCTCGAGCGATCCGCGCGCGTCTCGACCGAATACGTCGAGAAGATCAGCGGCGGCAAGATCGAGGGCAAGACCGGCTCGCTGACGGGTCTTCCCATCATCGAGACGCAGGCCGGCGACGTGACGGCCTTCGTGCCGACCAACGTCATCTCGATCACGGACGGGCAGATCTTCCTCGAGACCGACCTCTTCAACGCCGGCATCCGGCCGGCGATGAACGCTGGCATCTCGGTTTCGCGTGTCGGCGGCGCGGCTCAGACCGGCATCATCAAGAAGCTGGGCGGCGGCATCCGGCTCGCGCTCGCGCAGTACCGCGAGCTGGCGGCCTTCTCGCAGTTCGCCTCGGACCTGGACGAAGTGACCCGCCGGCAGCTCGAGCGCGGCCAGCGCGTGACCGAAGTGATGAAGCAGAAACAGTACTCACCGATGTCCGTGGCCGAGCAGGCACTTTCGATCTACGCGGTCAACCAGGGTCATATGGATAAGGT
>JBOHZO010000142.1:0-10983 GCA_050738555.1 Steroidobacteraceae bacterium
TCCCCTTTAAAGGTGAACGTCCCCTTTAACCGCGACACGGCACCACTATAATCGCGACGATGAAGAATTCCGACGTCGATGCCTACATCGCGAAGTCGCCTGAGTTCGCGCGACCGATCCTGGCGCATCTCCGGTCCCTGATGCACAAGGCGACTCCGGACATCGAAGAAACGATGAAGTGGAGCGTGCCGCATTTCGAGCACAAGAGCATCGTCGCGAGCATGGGCGGCCGGAAGGTCAAGGCGCTGGCCGACCTCCCGTCGGATGCGCTGCTTATCCGGACAATCAGGGCGGCCGTCGCGCTGAATGAGGAAGACATCCGCCCGAACCGCGAGCTGACGAAGAAACCGCAGGTGAAGGCGCCGCCGTACCTGGTCGCAGCGCTGGAGAAAAACGCGAAGGCGAAGAAGACATTCCAGGGATTCACGCCCTCGCAACAGCGCGAATACGTCAACTGGTTGACCGAAGCGAAGCAGGAGACGACGCGCGAGAAGCGGCTTGCAACGACGCTCGAATGGCTGGCCAAAGGCAAGCAGCGTTACTGGAAATACCAGAACTGCTGATCTCATGAGCCACCGCTTGCAGGAATCCGCGGACGCCGTCGTCCTCGCGCCTGCGACCCCGGCCTCGGCCAGCGTGATCTGGCTGCACGGCCTCGGCGCGGATGGCCATGACTTCGTGCCGATCGTGCCGGAGCTGAAATTACCCCCGGCGCTGTCCGTGCGCTTCGTGTTTCCGCACGCCCGCGTGCGCCCGGTGACACTGAATCAAGGCATGCGCATGCGTGCCTGGTTCGACATCAAGACCCTGACCGCAGAAGGCCGCGCGGACGAAGAGGGCATCCAGGAGTCGGTGGCATTACTCGGGCAGTTCATCGCCGCCGAGCGCGCGGCGGGCATCGCATCGGAGCGAATCATCATCGCCGGATTTTCACAGGGCGGAGCGATCGCGCTGCATGGCGCGCTGCGTCACGCCGAGCCGGTCGGCGGAATCATCGCACTCTCCTGCTACCTGCCCCTGCAGGCGACGCTTGCGGGCGAGCTCGCGGAGCCGAACCGGCGCTCGCCGATCCTCATGTGCCATGGCCAATACGATCCCGTGCTGCCGATGGCGCTCGGTGTCATGGCACGCGACTGGTTGCGCGCCGCCGGTTACAGCGTCGAGTGGAAGGAATACCCGATGCAGCACCAGGTGTGCCTGCCGGAAATCCAGGACATTGCGGCGTGGCTCGCGTCCCGGCTGCAGCGGGCGAAACCCGCGGTTGGGGTATGATTCGCCGGTCAGTTGGGGAGAAGAATCATGGGATGGATCATTCTGGGGCTCATCGTCCTGCTCGCGCTGTTCATGATCGGCATCTACAACGGCCTGGTCACGGCGCGGAACGCCTATAAGAATGCGTTCGCGCAGATCGACGTGCAGCTCACCCGCCGTCACGACCTGATCCCGAATCTGGTCGAAGTCGCCAGGGGCTATCTGGCGCATGAGCGGAACACGCTCGAAGCGGTGATCAATGCGCGAAACGCCGCGGTCGCGGGCCTGAAGGCCGCCGCCGCCAAGCCGGGCGATCCCGCCGCGATCCAGCAGCTCGCCGGCGCGGAGAACGCGCTCACCGGCGCCCTCGGCCGCCTGTTCGCGCTCGCCGAGGCTTATCCAAACCTGAAGGCGAACACGACCATGATGCAGCTTTCGGAAGAGCTGACGACGACCGAGAACAAGGTCGCCTTCGCGCGCCAGGCGTACAACGACGCGGTGATGGGTTACAACAACCGCCGCGAAGTGTTCCCCAGCAGCATCGTCGCCGGCTCGTTCAATTTCCAGCCGGCGCAGCTGCTCGAAATTGAATCGCCGCAGAAGCGCGAAGTGCCGAAGGTCAGTTTCGCCTGAAGCACGCGACGGCCTGAGCCGCCATGGATTTCTTTGCGCGACAGGCCGCGACCCGGCGGCTGTCGCGCTGGATGGTGGTGCTGTTCATCCTCGCGGTCGTCGCGATCGTGATCGCCATCGACCTCATCGTCGTCATCGCCGTCGCAATACTCTCCCTCGAGGACAGCGGGCTGCTGGCGGCCCGGGACATGTCGCTCGCGCACTATCCGGTCGTCGTGGTCGTGACCTCGATCGTCGTGCTCGGAACGATCGGCATTTCGAGTGTCGTGCGCACGGCCTCGCTTTCAGCCGGCGGCAGCAAGGTGGCCGAGCAAGTCGGCGGAACGCGCGTCAGCGCGGATACGACCGATCCGCTGCGGCGGCGACTCCTGAACGTCGTCGAAGAAATGGCGATCGCCTCCGGCGTGGCGGTGCCGCAGGTCTACGTGCTCGAGCGCGAAGCCGGCATCAATGCCTTCGCCGCGGGACACAGTCCGGCGAATGCCGCGGTCGCGGTCACGCGCGGCGCGCTCGTCAACCTGAATCGCAGTGAATTGCAGGGCGTCATTGCCCACGAGTTCAGCCACGTCCTGAACGGCGACATGCGGCTCAGCACGCGCCTGATCGGATTGCTGTTCGGTCTGACCGTCATCGCCATGATCGCCCGGACGATCCTCCGGCACGCGCCGCGCAGTGGCGGCGGCCGCAAGGGCGGCGGCGGAATCATCGTCATCTTCGCCGCGGCGCTCGTGGTGCTGATCCTCGGCTGGATCGGCCTCTTTTTCGGACGCCTGATCCAGGCGGCCGTCTCGCGCAATCGGGAATCGCTCGCCGACGCCTCGGCGGTGCAGTTCACGCGCGACCCGCAGGGGCTCCGCGATGCGCTCGTGAAGATCGGCGCGCTCGGAATCGGTTCCCGCTTCGCGGATGCCGACGCGGAGGAAGTCGCGCATCTCCTGTTTGCCGAAGGCATCCAGCGCGTGTTCGCGACGCATCCGCCGCTCATCGCGCGCATCCGCGCAATCGACCCGCGCTTCCAGCCGGAGGAATTCGAGCGGGCGCGGAAGCGGATGAACGAGGAGCGGGCGGCCAACGTGGAGGAAACCGCGCGCACCCGCCCGAGCGCCGCCGCCCGCATGGGCAGCCTGCTCGAAGGAGCCATCGTGCTCGCACCGGCGGCGGTCGCGGAGCTCGTGGCGAACCCGGGGACCGAGCACGTGCTTCAGGCGCAGGAGATGCTCGAGTCGCTGCCGGCGTCGTTCCAGCGCGCGGCACGCCAGCCGGAGCTCGCCGCGGCGCTTTTCCTTGCACTCGCACTCGACAGCGCCCCCGATGCGCGCGCGCGGCAGCTCGCCTCTATCCAACAGCATTTCAGCGGGGATTTTCACGGCGCGGTCAGGGAGATGCTCGCGCAGGTCGACGCCCTGACGGCCGTGCAGCGCATGCCGGCCCTGCTGCAGGTCTTTTCCTCCCTGCATCAGCTCGCCCGCCCGGAGCGGGTCGAGCTGCTGAAATGCCTGAACGGTTTGCTGGCGCGCGAGAATCGCGCGTCCGTTTTCGCCTACGCGCTCAGGAAGCTCGCGCAGGTGCAACTCCAGGACGATCTCGATCCGCGCCGACGCCTCGCCGGTCAGTTAGGAGCCGCTTCCGCGCGCAACGAACTCCAGATCCTCTTCTCGGCATTGGCGATGCATGGGAGCGGCGATGAACAGCTTGCGCATCGTGCCTACGAGGCGGGGATGGAAGACATCCTGCCGGGCATCCATCCGCCGTTCGCGCGGCTCGGGCATTGGCCGCCGCAACTCGATCGGGCGCTGGCGCGGCTGGACAGCCTGCAACCGGCTGCGAAGGAACGCCTCGTCAGGGCGCTCGTTCGCGCGATTTCGCACGATCAGAAGATGACCGTCGCGGAGTCGGAACTGCTCCGCGCGATCTGCGCGGTGCTGCACTGCCCGCTGCCGCCGCTCTATGCAGCAGTGCCCGCGCCGGGCGGGTGATTCGCAGCCGGGGCTATACTTGCCGCCGCCGGATTGACGCCTCCGAGGATGCCCGCGGGTGACGACCGACAACCGACCGATCCATCACACCGGCGCCGGATCCGGCCTGATCGCCGGCTTGATGCGGCGGCTGGAGCTGCGTCATGAGCGGCGCGCGGACTTCGAGCCGCGCGCGATTGACCCGGAGGGCGGCCTGCGCCCGATTACCCATTCCGATTTTCTTCGCGCGCGCGAGCAGCATCGTTATCTGAAGAACCGCTGGCCTTACTACCGCGAAGCGATCGCGATGGCCAGCCGCCTGGCGCCGCGACGCGTGCTGGAAATCGGCTGCCGCTACACGCCGCTGTTTCCGGACGGTGACCGGCTCGATTACATGGCGGAATTCACGCCGACGATTGTCCACGATGCGACGGTCGTGCCCTGGCCGGTTGCGGATCAGGCCTACGATCTCGTGATCGCATTGCAGGTCTGGGAACACCTGGGGAACCGGCAACGCGAGGCGTTTTCCGAGCTGCCGCGCATCGCGCGCTATGCGATCCTGAGCCTGCCGTACAAGTGGCGGCGGCGCAGCAATCCTTCGCATTCCGGCATCGACGATGCGGTAGTCAGCCGCTGGTCCGGCGGACTGCGCCCGCTCGAAACGGTGCAATTGCCGCTCGTCGCCCGCCACAAGCGAAAGATCTATCTGTTCGACTTGCGCGAAGCGATCTGACCGTGCGTAAAGTGAACGAATACTTCTACCAGCTGCGCTGGGGGCCGCTCGAACAGCGCCGCAAGCGCGGCCTGGTCCGACTTCACGACCTGCTGACCACAACGGCGCTCGACGGCAGGTACTGGATGATCATGGGTCTGCTGCTCGGCTGCATGCGGGACGGCGCGCCGATCGCCTGGGATCGCGATTCCGATTTCGGTTTCATGGACCGGGACCTGCCGCAGTTCCTGAGCGCGATGCGGAAACTGCGCATGCAGGGCTACAACCTGCGCCCGCCGCAGGTCAACAACGACGGGCGCACCACGATGTGGACGCTGAAGTACGAGGCAGTCAAGTACGATTTCTTCCTCTTCGACCGCAATGGCGCCAACTTCCGCTGGTATTTCCATCAGCGCAAGCCGCCGCTCGAACTGATCAACGAGGTGCCCGCCCATGGTTTCGCCCACTTCGAGCTCTACGGCCGGCGCTGGCTGGTTCCGAACAACGCCGACGAAGTGCTGACCCGGATCTACGGCGACTGGCGGAAACCCACCCCCGGTTACCTCTACTGGCGCGATTGCCGGGCGATCGTCGAACGTTATCCCTGGACCGGCGAAAGACGACCGCCCGATTGAGCCTCCGGGACAGCATCGAGGAGTCGCTGGTCCGCGTCGCGACGACGGGCCTGGTGCCGTCGCGCTGGTTCCTGAAGCCGCCGCCTCCCGCAACGCTTGCCGCGCGCACGGGCGTGCTCGGCATCGAGATCGTCAGCCATTGCTGGCAATACGCGCACCTGCTCGCCTACCAGTTGAGCTCGCTCGTGAACTTCCCGCCCGCGAAAGCGCGCGTGCGCATGACGGTGTTTCATGCGCCCGAAGACACGCGCACGCGCGCGATGCTCGACTACTTCGCGGGAATAGAGGTGCCCAACGTGTCGTGGAACGGGCAGGCGCTGCCGCCGCCGGAACTTTTCCGGCGCGCAATCGGGCGCAATCGCATCGCCCGCTCGACGAACGCGGACTGGGTGTGGTTCACCGACTGCGACATCATGTTTCACCGCGACTGCCTCGATACGCTCGCGGACGAGCTCCAGGGCCGGCGTGACCTGCTGGCCTATCCGAAGTTCGAGCGCATCACCGCGATGCTCGCGGAGACCGACCCGGCGCTCGCCACGGAATGCGATCGCCCGCGGGTCGTGGATATCGATCCCGGCCAGTTCACGCTGGCCGCGAATCCGCCGAAGGCCAAGGGCGCCTATCACATCGTGCACGGCGACGCGGCGCGGCAATGCGGCTACTGCGAGCAGATTCCGGTGTTCCAGCGGCCCGCGCCGCGCTGGGCGAAGACGTACGAGGACAGCGCCTTCCGCTGGCTCCTGGGCACCGACGGCGTGGGCCTCGAGGTGCCCGGCGTGCATCGCATTCGCCATGTGCACAAGGGGCGTTACAGCGGCAGCAGGACGGCGGCACTCGTGCGTGGCAACATCCGTCGTGCCAAGGAGAGCATCCAGCGGCCATGACGAAGCGTGACAGCATCACGTTCACGATTGCCGAGGCGGGCGCCGCGCTCGCGACGGCGGGTGGCGAGTACACGACGCTGTTCCGGCAGGGCACGCTCGAGATCGAGATCTACCGGCCGATCGGCGTCGACCGCCAGCAACCGCACAGGAAGGATGAGTTGTACGTGATCATCAACGGGACCGGCGTCTTCGTGCACGGGAAAGAGCGCACGCCGTTCCACGAAGGGGACACGCTCTTCGTGCGCGCCGGGGTCGAGCACCGGTTCGTGGAGTTCAGTCCGGACTTTGCAACCTGGGTGTTCTTCTACGGCCCGGAGGACGGCGAATGACGGGAGCGGCTGCGTCTTCACGTTGACTCCGTGACCTTCCACCCGGTTTTCGCCCGGTAAATCGCCGCGACGGCGTTTTTCACTGTCACATTTCCGTCACATGGGCGTCACCCGTGTGACACAGCGTGCCCCTATCTTCACGTCTCATCCGGGTTCCCCCGCCCACGCAAACGACAATGGGCGCGCCGGGGCCTTGCACGCAAAAGTACGGGAGAAACTGACGATGAAGACGATTCGACGGGTTTTCGCGGCCCTGGCCATTATCGGACTGGCGGCGTGCGAGGGCGGCGGCGTCGATCTGAACGTGTCCAATACGGACAACTCGGTCGACAACAGCGGCGGCGGCGACGACGGCGGCAGCGACAACCCCTGCGCCTCCTATACACCGTCCGGGTCGAACGAGATCGTGCGGGGGTCGTTCGACGGCACCAACTGCGTCTATGGCTCCAACTTCGTCGGTGCCGCGAACCCGCTGCTCGTGGACGTGACCATCCCGTTCATCTCGGGCAAGCACATCTTCCAGGACAGCCTGTTCGTGGGCCAGAACGTCAGCTCGGGTGCCGCGCCCCAGGAAGGCGAAGGCCCGACGCTCACGATCGCTGCCGGCAACTCGCTCGTGTTCCAGGACGCCGCGGATTACGTGCTGATCACCCGCGGCTCGCAGATCGTTGCAAACGGCTCGCCGACGGCGCCGATCACCTTCACTTCGTTCACGGACGCCATTACCGGCACGGCCACGGCGAACGACGTCCAGCAGTGGGGCGGCATGGTCATCAACGGCAACGGCCTCACCAACAACTGCTCCGATGCCGATCGCGCCGGTGACACGTGTCACGTGGTGAGCGAAGGCCAGCCCTCGCATTTCGGCGGCAACAACAATGCGGAGAGCTCGGGAAGCCTGCAGTACGTGATCGTCAAGCACACCGGCTTCGAAGTCGCGCCGGGCGACGAGCTGAACGGCATCACGTTCAACGCCGTGGGATCCGGCACCGTGGTCGAGAACGTGCAGGTCTACAGCACCTACGACGACGGGCTCGAGTTCTTCGGCGGCGCGGTCAACGTGACGAATGCGGTGGTCCTGTACGCTCGCGACGACTCGCTCGACTTCTCCGACGGCTACGTGGGGACGATCCAGAATGCGCTGGTCATTCACTTCCAGAGCGACGGCAACCGCTGCATCGAGCTCGACAACATCGGCGAAGCCCGCAGCGGCGCCGGCGAGCCGTTCGACACGCCCCCGCTTACGACGCCCACGGTCAACAACCTGACCTGCATCACCGGCAACACGGACGTGAATACGCATGGTGATTCCGAGGGACCACTGGTCCGCCAGGGCGGTCAGCTTGCTCTCGCGAACAGCATCATCTTCGCGGGCTACGGTTCGGCCGTGAATGCGGCAACCTCGAATGAGTGCTACGAAGTCGAGAGCGACACGTCGCTCGACTTCGCGGCCGCCGGCGGAACTTTCACGGCGACCAACTCGGTGATTGCCTGCGAGGAAGCGGTGAAAGGCACGCTGACCAACGGCGACGCGCTGACCGAGTGGTTCCTCGGCGCCAACCCGAGCGCGAACGGCGCGAATTACTCGTTCAACACGGGCAACTTCGTTATCGCCGATCCGGCCAATGCCAATGTCGAGGTACTCGTGCCCGGTACGTACTTCACGGCGCCCGCCATTGTCGACGAGACCGATACGACGATCGTGGCGGATGCCTCGGGCCTCGGCGCCGTGCAGCAGGGCGATGACTGGACCGATCCGTGGGCCTTCGGCCTGAGGGGCAATAACGCCGATCAGCCGCTGTGGTTCGCACCCTGACCTGAGCCGAGGTTGCCGATGAACAGGAATCTGTTGCTCGTCGCCGTCCGCACGGCGCTCCTCGGCCTTTCCGCGACCACGGCCGGCGCGATACTGGCACCGGCACTGGCCCAGGAGACGGCGCCGCAGGCTGGTCCGCAAGCGGACGCGGACCAGGAACCCGCGATGATCGAAGACGTCATCGTGGTGGGGCGCCAGCGCTCGGCCGTGGAGGACATTCTCCAGGAGCGCATTGAGGCCGAGGTCGTTTCAGACCTCGTGAGCGCAGAGCAGATCAGCCGCGTGGGCGACAGTACGGTGTCGTACGCATTGAGGCGCCTGCCCGGCGTTACGCTGGTCAACGACCAGTTCATCTATATCCGTGGATTGGGCGAGCGTTACTCGAGCACGAGCGTGAATGGCGCCTACGTGCCGTCGCCGGACCTGACGCGCAACGTCATTCCGATGGACCTGTTTCCAGCGGAGATCGTACATTCGATTTCGATCCAGAAGGGCTATTCGGCCGACCAGCCGGCGGCCTTCGGCGGCGGCAACGTGGATATCCGAACGCGAGGCATCCCGGATGAGTTCGTGTTCAACGTCCAGATCGGCACCGGAATCAGCTCGGAAAGTGACGACGACGGCCTGACTTACCCCGGCGGCAGCGACGACGACCTCGGCACCGACGACGGCACGCGCGCGCTGCCGTCCGAGATCGAGGAAGCGATCCGGACCTATCGCGGCAATCTGAGCCAGTCGAGCATCTTCAGCCACCTCCTGATGGACGGCGAGTTCCACTCATTCGAGGAGGCGCAGGCGATCAACCGGCAACTCGCGACCACGTTGAACCGGAATGTGGATTTCCGGGACAAGTCGATGGACCCGGACCTGACGGGCGAGATCTCGGCAGGCAACAGCTGGTACGTGGGCGATGCGGAGCAATGGAAGATCGGAGTGCTCGCGCTCGGGGACTACAAGAACACCTGGCGCAACCGGGAGCGCGTCATCCGCTCCGCGAACTCGCCGGAGCAGGACTTCGACATCAACAATCGCACGACGAACCAGGTCGTGCTGACGGGATCGCTCGGCGTCGGCGTGGAATTCGCGGACGAGCACCGAATCGAGGCGACCGGAATCTTCCTGCGCAACACGGAAGACGAGGCCTCGCTGACCCTCGGCCACAATTTCAATTTTCAGCAGCCCAGCGGGCTCGGATTGCGCAACTACCGGATCCGGTTCGAGGAACGCGAGCTGGAACTGTTCCAGCTGCATGGCTCCCATACGCTCGGCCCGACGACGCTCGAGATGTTCGACTGGCTCCCTCTCGGGTTCGCCGAAGACCTGGGCATCGACTGGTACTACTCGGACGCGAAGGCAACCACAGACATCCCGAGCGAGATCCAGTTTTCGGCTGTCGATACGCTGGATCCGGATACAGGAGAGCTGCTCACGACGGCGCTGCGATCGTCGCTGTCCGCTGCCGAGTATCGTTTCACGGATCTCCAGGACTCGGTGACGAGCTATGGCGGGCGATTTGCGATGCCGTGGCTGCTCGGGAGCACGCGGGTCGAGATCAGCGGCGGCTACGACTACTACGAGAAGGGACGCAGCTACATCCAGACCCAGCTCGGTTTCGGCACCCAGGCAGGGGCAGCCGTGCCGATCCTGGCCGGCACGCCGGGCGAGGTGCTCACCGACGAGAACATCCTGAATCCTGATAACCAGTTCGCCCTGACGATCGGCGGAATCGGTACGGAGAGCTACCTGGCCGGCGAAACTGTCGACGCGATGTGGGGCAAGGTGGACCTCAATTTCAACGACCGGTTTCGCATGACCGCGGGCCTGCGCTGGGAGGATTTCGAACGGCTGGCGGTCGCGATCGACCCGCTCGAGTTCGATCCCGACATCGGCATCATCCCGCTGCCGCTCGATGAGCTGGAAGACATCGTAAAGACGGATGCCACTTACTACCCGTCGATCGCGCTTACCTGGATGAAGCCGGGGTTCTGGGCGGACGACTTCCAGCTCCGGCTCGGCTGGAGCGAGACCGTTGCGCGCCCGGACCTGCGCGAGATTTCGGACGCGACCTTCATCGACCCGTTCACGGACGCCCGGGTCCGCGGCAATCCGGATCTGCTCGACGCGCGCTTCACGAACTTTGACCTCCGGGCCGAGTGGTTCTTCGCCGGCGGCGACAATCTGACCGCTTCGCTCTTCCACAAGGAGATCAGGAATCCGATCGAGACCGTGGAGGCGCCGGGCAGCGACGACAATATCGGCCTGACCTTTGTCAACGCGGAGGAGGCGGAGGTGTACGGAATCGAATTCGAGGGACTGAAGAGCCTCGGATTCCTGAGCGGCGGCGGCTGGACGAACGCGTTCTTCGTATCGGGCAATGTGACCCTGAGCGAATCGGAGATCACGATCGGCGATGCCGCGCCCAACCTGACGAACGACAGGCGGCCCCTGACACAGCACTCGGACGTGGTCGTGAACGTCACGCTCGGCTACGACTCGCCGGGCGGAATGCACAGCGCCGCGCTCGCCTACAACATGTACGGCGAGCGGATCTTCTACGCGGGCCGGAATGGCGCGGACGATGCCAAGGAGCAGCCGTTCAATTCGCTGGACCTGATCTACAGCCTCCACCCGACGGAACAGCTCAGCGTCAAGCTGCGCCTGCAAAACCTGCTCGACGAGGACACGGTCATTGAGCAGAACGGCGTGGACGTGCTGGAGCAGAATTTCGGGGTGACTGCCAAGATCGACCTCTCGTACCGTTTCTAGGC
>JBOHZO010000143.1:0-9802 GCA_050738555.1 Steroidobacteraceae bacterium
GGGCGCATTTGCATTCGACGACGTCGTCGACGCCATCTGCGAGAAATTGACGCGGCGCCATCCGCACGTCTTCGGCGATGCCGTCGTCGCCGACGCCGAAGAGCAATCGCGCGCCTGGGAAAGCATCAAGCGCGAGGAAAGGGCCGCGGGCAGCGCCGAGTCTGGCGCGCTCGCCGGCGTGCCGAAATCCCAACCGGCGCTCGCCCGCGCGCGCAAGCTCGGCGCCCGCGCCGCGGATGCGGGTTTCGACTGGCCGGATGCGACGGGACCGCGCGCGAAGATCGACGAGGAGCTCGCGGAACTCGATCGCGCGGCGGCGAACAAGGATCCCGGCCGGCGCGAAGCGGAATTGGGCGATCTCCTGTTCTCGGTCGTCAATCTCGCGCGCCACCTCGATGTGGACCCGGAGAGCGCCCTGCGACGCGCCAATGACCGCTTTGCGCGACGGTATCGCCACCTGGAGCAGGCCCTGACGCGGCTCGGCCAGCCCGCGGCGAGCGCCGCCCCGGAACTGCTGGACCGGCTCTGGGCCGACGCAAAGGCCGAGAATCCCTGACATATCGCTGCCGGCCGCCGCCTCCGGCGCGTTCAGGACGCATTCATTTAGGCCCTCGTAGATTGGCATCGTGCCAACAGAGGAGGCGCACCATGTCACGCAATATTCGGGTGCTCGCAGCGGCCGTCGGCCTCGCCCTCGCGTCGGGTGCGGTCTTGGCAGATGACCGAGGCGGCGCCTACGACAGCCGCTACGACCGCTACGACCGCTACGACCGGAATGGCGACTATGACTACGCACAGGTCGTAAACGTCGAGCCACACTATCGCCAGGTTCGCGTCAGCGAGCCGGTCCGCGAATGCTGGGAAGAAACGAGCTACGCGTCGAACGGGCCATTTTCTTCCAACCACATCGGCGGCACGCTGGTGGGCGGACTGCTCGGCATCGCGGCGGGCAACCAGATCGGGCACGGCCGCGGCAAGGATGTCGCGCGCGCAGCCGGCGCGATCATCGGCGGCGCAATCGGCCACAACGTGTCGCGAGACCGGCAGCGCCAGCGGTACGGCGACCAGAGGCAGGTCTACGAGCGCTGCGACGTCCGTTACCGCGACAGCTGGGAGGAGCGCGTCGACGGCTACGAAGTGACCTACGAATACGCCGGGCGCGAATACGTGACGCGGATGCCCTACGATCCGGGCGAGCGGATCCGCATCCGCGTAGACGTGACCCCGACCGCCGGCTAAAACCCGCGCCCGGGCCGCGCGTGCGGCCCGGGCCGGCGGTTCCACTAGAATGACGGGATGGAGATGAACCGGACGATTCCGCGCGCGATCCTTTGCCTGGTGCTGGCGTCCGCCGCATTCCCCGCGGCGGATGCGCTTGCAGCCGATCGGCAGCGCGAGCCGGGTCACGGCGGCGAGTGGGCTTTCGCGGATCGCGCCATCTCGCTCGACGAGGCCGTTGCGCGGGCCGAGCGCCGCTACAAGGCGCGTGCCGTGCGCGCCGAAGAGAAGCGCCACGGCGACCGCATCGTGTACCGCATCCGGTTGCTGGGCGACGACGGCCGGGTCTTCGAGGTGCGCGTCGACGCGGCGTCCGGCCGCGAGGACTGAGCGCGCCGTGCGCCTCCTGGTTCTCGAGGACGAGCCGGCGCTGCGCGAGACCCTGGCGCAGCAGTTCCGCGCCGCCGGCTTTGCGATCGACGAAGCCGCGGACGGCGTCGAAGGCGAGTTCGCCGGGCTCGAATATGCGATCGACGTCGCGGTCGTGGACCTGGGGCTGCCCGGTCGCTCCGGCCTCGATGCGATACGCGCCTGGCGAAAAGCGGGCAAATCCTTTCCGGTGCTGATCCTGACGGCGCGGGACAGCTGGCAGGAGAAAGTGTCCGGGCTCGACGCGGGGGCCGACGACTACGTGACAAAGCCATTCCGCTTCGAGGAAGTCCTGGCACGCGTGCAGGCGCTGCTGCGCCGTTCCGGCGGCTGGTCACAGCCCCTGTTGAAGTGCGGTCCCGTCGAGCTCGACACGCGCGGCCAGGAAGTGCGGGTCGGCGGCGCGCCGATCGATCTGACGGCTTTCGAGTACCGCCTGCTCGAATACCTGATGCTGCGCGCGGGACAGGTCGTCTCCAAGGCCGAGCTCACCGAAAAACTCTACGAGCAGGACTTCGAGCGCGACAGCAACACGATCGAAGTCTTCATCGGTCGTCTCCGCCGCAAGCTCGACCCGGAAGGCAGGCACCAGCCCATCGAAACGCTGAGGGGCCGCGGCT
The DNA here is from genome assembly GCA_050738555.1 of Steroidobacteraceae bacterium. GTDB lineage: Bacteria > Pseudomonadota > Gammaproteobacteria > Steroidobacterales > Steroidobacteraceae > SCUD01. Next base: position 2,268 of record JBOHZO010000143.1, read on the forward strand.
ACCGGATCGCGCGCGACTGACCGTGCCTTCGGCGCCCCCATCGCTGCAGACCCGGCTGCTCGTCACGCTGGCGGTCCTCCTGCTCGCGGCCGCGGCAGTCGCGGCCTGGTCGCTCGATTCGCTCTATCGAAACCTCGGGCTGCACGCGCTCGAGGACGTGCTCGACGCCCAGGTGATCGCGCTCATCTCGACGGCCGACATCGACTCCGAAGGTCGGCTGGTCCCGCAGAATCTCGCCGAGCCGCGCCTCGCGACGCCGGGTTCGGGCCTCTACGCCGAGATTCTGGGCTCGCGCGGAAGCTGGCGCTCGCCGTCCGCGCTCGGCAGCGGTCTCAAGCTCGCGGCGCAACCCGCGCCCGGCGAGCGGCGATTCGAGCATACCCGCCTCGCGGATGGCACACGCGTCCTCGGCTTGTCGCTCGGAATCCGCTGGGAGCCGGCGGAAGGCGAAACGCGGGATTTCGTGATCCGCGCCGCCCAGAGCCTCGAACCGTGGTACCGGCAGGTCCTGCGCGTGCGCGCGGGCCTGATCACCGGTTCGCTCCTGCTCGGCCTGCTGCTGCTCGGCGGGCTCGCGATCGCGCTTCGCATCGCGCTCGGACCGCTCAGACGGCTGGAAACCGAAATCGTCGACATCGAGGCGGGCCGCCGCGACGCGCTGGGCGCCGGCTGGCCGCGCGAGTTGACGGGCGTCACCGGCAATCTCAATGCGCTCCTCGTCGGCGAACGCAAGCGACTCGAGCGTTACCGCGCCACGCTCGGCAACCTGGCGCACAGCCTCAAGACGCCGCTCGCGGCAATGCGCGGGCTGATCGAGCAGGGACAAGCCGACGCGCAGTCGCTCGGTCCGCAGCTCGACCGGATGCAAGCCATCGTCCAGCACCAGCTCAAGCGCGCCGTATTCGGCGGCAGCGGCGCGACCCTGACCGACCTTTCCGTCAAGGAGCCCCTGGAGCAGCTCCGGGCCGCGCTCGCGAAGGTGTACGCGGACAAGAACCTGCGGGTCACGCTCGCCGTCGCGCCCGGCACCGCCTATCCCATCGACGCCGGGGACTTTCTCGAGCTGGCCGGCAACCTGATGGACAACGCCTGCAAGTATTGCAGGAACGCGATCGCGGTTCGCGCGACGCCCTGGACCGCGGCAGAATGGCGCCGGCCGGGCCTCGTGCTCGACGTCGAGGACGACGGGAGCGGCATATCGCCTGCCGACAGGGCGCGGGTTCTCGAACGCGGCGCGCGGGCCGACGAGAGTGTGGCGGGGCAGGGGATCGGTCTCTCGGTCGCGAGGGAGATTGCCGCCGCCTATTCCGGCACGCTCGAAATCGGTGAAAGCCGCTTTGGCGGCGCGCGCGTCAGCCTGCGGCTGCCGGGCCGTTGAATCTCGGTTCCGCCGGGCTGATCAGTCGGGTCCGCCGAACTTCTTGACGAGTGGCGCCAGCAGATCCATCGGCATCGGGAACACGATCGTATTGCTCCTCTCATTGCCGAGCTCCGTCAGCGTCTGCATGTAGCGCAGTTGAATCGCGCGGGGATCCGCGCCCAGGAGCTTTGCGGCCTCGACCAGCATCGCCGCGGCCTGCTTTTCGCCCTCGGCGTGAATCACCTTGGCTCGTCTCGTGCGCTCGGCCTCGGCTTGCTTGGCAATCGCGCGAATCATGCTTTCGTCGAGGTCGATGTGCTTGATCTCGACGTGCGAGACCTTGATGCCCCAGGCGTCGGTGGAGGTGTCGAGGATTTCCTGCACGTGGGTATTGAGCCTCTCACGCTGCGCCAGCATGTCGTCGAGCTCATGCTGGCCCAGCACCGAGCGCAGCGTAGTTTGCGCGAGCTGGCTGGTCGCCTCGAACACGTTGGCGACCTGGATGATTGCCTTACCTGGATCGACGATGCGGAAATAGACGACCGCGTTGACCTTGACCGACACGTTGTCCCGCGAGATGACGTCCTGTTTTGGCACGTCCAGCACGATCGTGCGCAAGTCGACCCGGACCATCTGCTGGATAATCGGAATCACGATGATCAGGCCAGGTCCCTTGGAGCCGGAAAAGCGGCCGAGCGTGAAAATTACGCCGCGTTCGTACTCACGCAGGATGTTGATTGCGCTGAATAGCAGAACCAGGGTCAATCCGCCGACCACGCCCCAGAAAATCATGTTTTGTCTCCTGTCATGCCATGGGAGAAACGTGGAGCGTCAGTCCATCCACGCGGTCCACGCGCAGGCGCTGGCCGCGCGTCACCGGTACTCGGCTGATCGCGTTCCACTGCTCGCCGTAAATCCGGACCTGTCCTTCGCCATTGAAATCGCTCATGGCTTCGGCCAGGTCACCGACCAGCTGCTCCGCGCCGGTCACAACCGGCCGCCGCCGTGAGCGCATCGCCATCCACATGGTGGCGAGTATCGCGACACCGGCAAAGGTTGCAATACCGCCGATCAGCCCGCGACTCGCCTCGAAGCCCGGCGTGTCGGTGTCCATCAGGATGACGGAGCCGATCACGAACCCGACCAGTCCACCAAGACCGAGCACCCCGTGGCTCGGCACGAAGAACTCCGCGATCATCATGCCGACGCCCAGCACGACGAGCGCGAGGCCCGCGAAGTTGACGGACAGCACCTGCAACGCGTAAAGGCCGAGCAGCAGGCAGATCGCGCCGATCACGCCGGGCAGGATCGCGCCCGGGTTGTAGCCCTCGAACATGAGGCCGTACAGGCCGATGATCAGCAGGCCGTAAGCGACCAGCGGATTCGTCAGCACCGCGAGCAGCGAAATGCGCCAGGTCATTTCAACGCGTTCAACAAAGGCGCCGGACGTCTTCAGTGCGCGTGTCTCGCGCCCCAGCTTGATCTCGCGTCCGTCGAGCAACCCCAGCAGCTCCGGCACATCAGTCGCGATCAGGTCGATGACGCCGCGCTCGAGCGCCTTCTGCGCCGGCAGGCTCGCCGCCTCGCGGACCGCCGCCTCGGCAAATTCCGGGTCCCGGCCGCGAAGGTCCGCGAGGCTGCGGATGTAGGCAATGGCGTCATTGACCGCCTTGCGGTCGGGAGCGCTGCCAGCGGGCGCGGCGTCAGGCTTCTGCTTTCCGCCGCCTTTCGCAGCATCGTCATTCCCGTCGGCAGGCGGCGGACGACCGATCGACACCGGAGTGGCCGCGCCGACATTGGTGCCGGGCGCCATCGCCGCGATGTGGCTCGCATAAAGGATGAATGTGCCGGCACTCGCCGCGCGCGCGCCGGAAGGCGCGACGAAGGTCACGACCGGAATCCTGGAGGCCAGGATGCCCTGGATAATGTCGCGCATCGCGGCGTCGAGCCCGCCCGGCGTATCCAGAACGAGCACGAGCAGCTCGGCGCCGGTGTCTTCGGCATGCGCCAGAGCGGTCAGAAAATGTTCTTTTGTCGCCGGCCCGATTGCGTCCTTGATTTCGACCAGCACAACCGTCCCGCCGCCGGTCTCCGCGGGTGCCGCAGGCGGCAACCACGCGGCCCAGGCCAGGACCGCCAGCAGCCCAAGGCAACGGCGCAGTGGCAACATCCGCATGTCTCCCGTGTCAGGTGATTATCATAGCAGGGCGGTTCGCACTCGAATGACGGGAGGTCGCATGTCGAAAAGCATGGGTTATGCACTGCTGGCAGCATGCGCGAATGTCGCCGCCGCCCAGAATGCGCCACCGCCGGAGATTGAAACGCAACAAGTCGCGCCCGGAATCCATGTCCTGTACGGCGCGGGCGGCAATATCGGCGTTTCGGCCGGCGCGGACGGGATGTTTTTGATCGACGACCAGTACGCGGCCGTGACTCCAAAGGTCATGGAGGCGCTGGCGAAGCTGCATCCGCAGCCGCCGCGGTTTGTCCTGAACACGCATTGGCACGGCGACCATACCGGCGGCAACGAGAATCTCGCGGAGAAGGGCGCCGTGATCGTTGCGCACGACCAGGTCCGCGTCCGCATGAGCACGGAGCAGTTCTCGGCGTTCTCGAAGCGCAAGACTCCGGCGTCGCCCGCGAAAGCGCTCCCGGTCGTCACCTTCAGTGACAGCTTGTCGCTGCATGTCAACGGCGACGAGCTGCGCGGCATCTACGTGCCGCATGCGCATACCGACGGTGACGTGTTGATCCATTTCAAGAAGGCGAACGTGATCCACACCGGCGACTTGATGTTTGCGGGAATGTATCCCTTCATCGACATCGATACCGGCGGGTCGGTAATCGGGCTGATCGCCGCGGTGGACAAGATAATCGGGCTTGCCGACGACAGTACGCGGGTCATACCGGGTCATGGCAAAGTGACGGATCGCGCGGGACTCGTGGCCTACCGCGAGATGCTGGCGGTCACCAGCCGGCGGATGCAGGACCTCGTGCGGGCGGGCAAGACTGTCGATGAGGCGCTGGCGATGAAGCCCAACGCGGACTATGACGCGACCCTGTCATGGGATTTCATCACCGCGGAGCGTTACGTCCGGATCCTGCACCGCGACGCGACAAACGCGCTCAGATGACGTCGAACTTGATCCCCTGGGCGAGCGGCAGGTCGCTTGAGTAGTTGATCGTGTTGGTCTGGCGGCGCATATAGGCCTTCCAGGAATCCGAGCCGGCCTCGCGCCCGCCGCCGGTGTCTTTCTCGCCGCCGAACGCGCCGCCGATCTCCGCGCCGGACGTGCCGATGTTCACGTTCGCGATCCCGCAGTCGCTGCCGGACACCGACAGGAAGCGCTCCGCGTGCTGCAGCCGGTCGGTGAAAATTGCCGATGACAGGCCGTATTCCGTGTCGTTGTGCATGGCGATCGCCTCATCCAGCGTCGCGAACGCGATGAGGTACACGATCGGCGCGAAAGTCTCGTGCCGCACCACGGGCATGTCGTTCCGCGCCCTGACGATCGTCGGCTCGACGAAGCAACCCGGCCCGGGCAGCACGCGGCCGCCGCAGAGGATCTCGCCGCCCTGGCTCTCTGCATCCGCGAGCGCGGACTCGTACTGGCGGACCGCCGAGGCTCCCACCAGCGGGCCCATCAGGACCTGCGGATCGAGCGGATTGCCAATCGGCACCTGCCGGTAGCTCGCGACGAGCCGACGTTCGACCTCGGCGATCCGCGATTCGTGCACGAGCAGCCGGCGGGTCGTCGTGCACCGCTGCCCCGCGGTCCCGACGGATCCGAAGAGGACTGCGGGAACCACGAGATCGAGGTTCGCAAATTCGTCGACGATGATCGCGTTGTTGCCCCCGAGCTCGAGCAGGCTTCGGCCAAGGCGCGACGCCACCCGTTCCCCGACCCGGCGCCCGACACTCGTCGAGCCGGTGAAGCTCAGGAGCGCGACGCGCCGGTCGTCCACGAACCGGTTCGCGAGCGCGTTGTCGGCCGGGATGAAGAGCTGGAAGATCGGCGGCAGCCCGGCGGCCGCGATGACCTCATTGCAGATGCGCTGAACTGCGATCGCGCAGAGCGGCGTGTGGTGCGACGGCTTCCAGACGCAGACGTCGCCGCAGACCGCGGCGATGAAAGCATTCCAGGACCAGACCGCGACCGGGAAATTGAACGCCGAAATGATGCCGACGACGCCGAGCGGATGCCATTGCTCGTACATCCGGTGCTGCGGACGCTCCGAATGCATCGAGAGGCCGTACAGCATGCGCGACTGGCCGACCGCGAAATCCGCGATGTCGATCATCTCCTGGACTTCGCCGTCGCCCTCGGTCTTGATTTTGCCCATCTCGAGGCTCACGAGGCTGCCGAGCAGGTCCTTCTTCGCGCGCAGCGCGTCGCCAACGAGACGAACGGCTTCGCCGCGCCTGGGCGCCGGTACGTCGCGCCAGGAGTTGAATGCCGACGCCGCGCTCGCGACTACGCGCTCATAGTCCGCCGGGCCCGCCGCGCGCACGCGCGCGATGACTCCGCCCGTCGCCGGATTGATCGAATCGACGAGCGGCGCGTCCGCCGCGGCATGCCATTCCTTGCCCGACCAGGCCCCCGGATTGACGGCGGCGAGCCCAAGCCCTGCCAGGATCCTTCCGGCGTCGATCGTCGCGCTCTCGCGCATCGGCTTTCTTTCGGTGCTCATCGTCCTGCTCCTGCGCGGCTTCGCTGCCGGCCCGCCTTGCCCTCGGCGACGATCCGCGCGGAAACCGACTTGTCCGTGCCACGGCTGTACCACGCCCCGAAGCGGTTGGCGAGCACCTCGGGCAGCCCGAACTGTTCCTGCCTCACGAATCCGCGATACGACTCCGGGCGGGCCAGCACCAGGTCGACGAGGGCCGTGATTCCCGCGGCGGTCGTCACCTGGATGGCCGACCAGAGGCGGCCCAGAATCTTCTGGGGGTAAATCTTGTTGACGTAATTCTCTTCACGTAGTTCACCGTCCTGGCGGCCGGTCACAGCGACATAGACGATCACGACGTCCTGCAACGTCTGGGGCACGGCATTCTCGAGGATACGCTTCAACGTCGCGCGATCGTGATTGAGTTTGAGGTCGTTCATCAGGAGCCGCATCTGCTCGCAGTGGCCCGGATAGCGCATGGTCTTGTAGTTCATCTGCTCGCAGCGGTCGCCAAAGGTCTCGCCGAGCGAGCCGAGGCCGCCGGAGGTATTGAAGGCTTCATACAGCGTGCCGTCGATCTCGATTTCCTCGAGACCCTCGAGCGGGGCGGCCTCGACGAGGCGCCGGTCGGAGATCGCGAAGCAGGGATTCCCGAATTCGTTGATCAGTCCCTCGGTGGACCACGTCAATGAGTACTTCAACACGTTGTTGGGATGCTGCGGCAGCGCGCCGACCCGCATCTTGATGCTCCGCAGTTCGTCGAAGTGGCTGATGAGCTCGTTCGCGGCGATCGAGATGAATCCCGGCGCCAGGCCGCACTGCGGCACGAAGGCCCGGTCCGCGCCCTCTGCCACGGATCGCACCAGCCGCGTCACTTCGATGTCCTCGGTCAGGTCGAAGTAATGCAGGCCCTGGTCGCGTGCCACCCGCGCTACTTCCGGGTTGCAATAGAACGGAAGCGACGAAATCACCGCCTCGCAGGGATGCAGGTCGACGTGCCGGGCGAGCGCCGCGGCATCGGTCGCGTCCACGCCATGCGCCGCGAGGTTCCGCTTGGCGTGGGCGCGCACGACCGCGCGAGCGGTGTCGATGCTGAAATCCGCGAGTTGAACCTGATAATCGCCCGAGTCCGCCAGGACGCCTGCGATGAGCGCGCCGATCTTGCCGGCGCCCAGAACCAGTACGCGATGCATGCAATGACCGCCTGAAATTAGGTGGCGAATTCTGCCCATTCCGCTTTGCATAAACCACCCCTTGGCGCGCATATTTTTGCAGTGCAGTGAATCCGTGTACGATGACTCGACCGATGAATCTCGCCGTCGAAACCACGGTCTGGAGCCCGGAGAGCTGGCAGCGGCTGCCGGCGCTGCAGCAGCCTCAATACACCGATGCGCCACGCCTGGCGCGGGTGCTCGGCGAACTTGCACGCCTGCCGCCGATCGTCGTCTCCTGGGAGATCGATCAGCTGAAGGACGAGCTCGCCGCTGCGCAGCGCGGCGAGCGATTC
>JBOHZO010000144.1:0-5626 GCA_050738555.1 Steroidobacteraceae bacterium
CTGCGGAGCCGCCGGCAGTCGCGCGCTACCTCGAGATCGTCCGCGGCGTGAACGGGGGTGAGGGCGGACGACTGCATTTTTATCCCGGCTCGCCGCTCATCGCGGCCACGCTCTTGAGGCCGCAGGACCGCGCCGCGCTCTGCGAGCTTCTGCCCGCCGAGGCCGGCGCGCTCCGGCGCGAGTTTCGCGGGGATGCGCGCGTCGGCGTTCACTGCCGCGACGGCCTCGAGGCGCTCGGCGCGCTGCTGCCGCCGGCGCAAACGCGCGGCCTCGCGTTGATCGATCCGCCGTATGAGGAACAGGAACAGGACCTGGCGCGGGTCGCCGACGCGCTCGTCGCGGCGGCATCGCGCTGGCCGCAGGGCGTGCTGATGGCTTGGTACCCGATCAAGCAGGGCGCGGTCGCCGCGCGCCTGCATCGCCGGCTGCTCCACGCTGGAATCCGGCGGCTGCTCGTGGCGGAACTCTGCATCCACCCCGATGATTCGCGGGCCGGTCTCAACGGCTCGGGCCTCGTCACGATCAATCCGCCCTGGCAACTCGACCAGGATCTCCGTCAGGCGATGCCGCTCCTGCACGGCGTGCTCGCCGAAGGCGGCGCCGGCCGCACGCGCGTCGCGATGCTCGCCGACGAACGATAAAAGGCGGCCACCGGCATCCCGGCGGCCGCCCCGAATCGCGACGGTGTTTGAATCGTTACAGCGCGATCAGGTCTGAGGCGGCGTCTCTGCCTTCGGCTTCTCCACTTCGCTCTTGTCGCGGCACTTGCCCTGGCCGCACTTGCCTTCGCCACACTTGCCTTCGCCGCATTTCCCTTCGCCGCACTTGCCCTCGCCACACTGGGCTTTCCCTTCGCCGCACTTGCCTTCGCCACACTTGCCTTCCTTCGGCTTCTCTTCGCCCGCAGGATCGCCGGCAGCCAGCATGTAGCCGGCGCCGAGCGCGCTTATGGAGAACGAACTGGCCTGGGCGACGCTCGCGGCAGCGATGGACGAGATGAGCGCCGCGCCAATCGCGACGGCCACCGGCTTCTTCAGAACTCGATTCGACATTGATGACACTCCTTGGTTGACACTGACTGGTGCCGGGACTCAGACGCCCCAGTCCACCGCTTCAAACACCTTGTTCGCAACGCCATCCAGGTTCTCGATGCCCCGGCCGACAATGGCGATGCTGCCGCGCGGCGCCGGCAGCACCACGCCGATGAAACCCTGGTCCTCGACCAAAAGCGGCTTGTCGATCTCGCGATGCCGCAGCAGGAACACGGTCACGGGCCCTTCCGGCATCCGCACGACGAGATGCGGCACGACGCGGCCGTCGTGCACGCAACGCGCCGCGAAGGTCACTTCGCCGAGTCCGGGGCGCAGCCGCGTTCCTTCCGGATCCAGCACGCCCGCGAGAGTCCCGGGAGCGATCGGCGTCGTCGCGTCCATCGCCCCCGGCTCGTGCAGCATGTGATCGATCACCTCGCGCGCGATCGAGGCGCGCGGCGCGCTGACCAGGAGCATGAACCCGACCGCCAGCCCGACGACTAGGCTCGCCGCAATCGCGAACAGCCGCCGCCTGTCGGGCGCGGCTGCGGGCGACGCGGCCATCCTGCGGATACGGCCCGGCTCGACCGCGAGCGCGCGCGCGATGAGCCCGTCCATCGCCTGCAGCTCGTCCTGATAGCGCGCGCAGGCGGCGCACCCGCCGCGGTGCGCGGGGATCTCGCCGTCCGCTGCGAACGGATCCGCGCCGACCCGGCGCCGGAACTCCAGGCAGTCCATCACGGGGCCGGCTCCGCGCTGAAGCCGAGCTCGTGACGCAGCCGCGCGCGCGCGCGAAAGAGCCGCGTCAGCACCGCGCCCTGCTGCAATCCCATCATCTCGGCGATTTCGCGCGTCGAGTATCCCATCAGCACCTGCAACACCAGTGGCTCGCGGTATTCGCCGTCGAGCCGGAAGATCGCCGCGCGCATTTGCACGAGCCTTTCATCCTCCGGAGCGGCGAGCACGTCGGCTTCGGCCTTCACCAGCGCGTCGATATCAGTGACCTCGTGCCGCTTGCGCTCGAAGCTCCGCGCGAACTCGCGCCGCACGATCGTGAGCATCCAGGATTTCGCCCTGCTCTCGTCGGTCAACGAGTCGAACGCCTTCCAGCCACGCAACATCGCCTCCTGAACCACGTCCTCCGCCAGTCCCCGGTCCCGGCCCAGCCAGAATGCGAATCGCAGCAGATCGGGGCGCAGGCTCTCGCACAGGCACTCGAAACGACGACGGCGGTCCGTTTCTCCATCCCCGCGGTTCATGTATAAAGACCGGCCATAGTCTCAGGTTATTTCAGATGGCGCAGCGTGCCACAGGGAGCTTTCCGGGTACGCGCCTGCGGCGCATGCGCCGCGACGTGTTTTCGCGCCGACTCGCGCGCGAGACGAACCTGGCCCCGGACGACCTGATCCAGCCGCTCTTCGTCATCGAAGGCGCTGGCTCGCGCGAGCCGGTTGCCTCCATGCCGGGCATTGAGCGGCAGAGCATCGATGTCCTCGTGGCAGACGCGGCGCGGCTGTTCGGGCTCGGCATTCCGGCGGTCGCGCTGTTTCCGGTCCCGGATCCGGCGACCAAGACCGAGGACGGCCGCGAGGCATGGAATGCCGAAGGCCTCGCGCAGCGCGCGGTGCGCGCGCTGAAGCGCGCGCTGCCGGAACTCGGCGTCATCACCGACGTCGCGCTCGACCCGTTCACGACCCACGGGCAGGACGGCGTGATCGACGCCGCGGGCCACGTGCTGAACGATGTGACGGTCGATGCGCTCGTGCGCCAGGCCCGATCCCATGCGGCGGCCGGCGCCGACGTGGTCGCGCCGTCGGACATGATGGACGGGCGAATCGGCGCAATTCGCGCGGCACTCGAGAAGGATGGCCGGCATGACACCCGCATTCTCGCCTATTCGGCGAAGTACGCATCAGGCTTCTACGGACCGTTCCGCGATGCCGTCGGTTCCGCGGCATCGCTCGGCAAGGCCGACAAGTCGAGCTACCAGATGGATCCGGCGAACAGCGACGAGGCGATCCGCGAAGTCGCGCTCGACATCGAAGAAGGCGCGGACATCGTGATGATCAAGCCCGGCCTCCCGTATCTCGACATCGTGCGCCGCGTCAAGGACACGTTCGGGATGCCGACGTTCGTCTACCAGGTGAGCGGGGAGTACGCGATGCTGGCGGCCGCGGCAGCAAACGGCTGGATCGACGAACGAAAGGCCGTGCTCGAAAGCCTGCTCTGCATCAAGCGCGCGGGAGCCGACGGCATTCTGAGCTACTATGCGGGGCGCGCCGCAGCCTGGCTGCGTGGAGAACCGAACCCGTGACAGTGAACTCCGGCCCGGGCCGATACGCGTTGTTCGGCCATCCCGTCAGCCACAGCTGGTCTCCCTTCATCCACGGCATGTTTGCGCGCCAGTTCGACCACGTCGTGGACTACAAGCTCCGAGACGTGGAGCCGGGCAACTTCAGGCACGCGGTGATCAACTTCTTCGTCGAGGGCGGCGGCGGAGCAAACGTCACGTTGCCGCACAAGCCGGCGGCGGCGGAGATCGTGAACGACCTCTCGGCCCGCGCCGAGCGGGCGCGAGCCGTCAACACGATCGTGCGCAGGAGCGCCACCGAGCTCTACGGCGAGAACACCGACGGCGTCGGCCTCGTCACCGACCTGACGAGAAACCTCGGTGTCTCGTTGACCGGATCGCGCTTGCTGATCCTCGGCGCCGGCGGCGCGACACGCGGCGTGCTCGCGCCGCTGCTCGAGCAGGAGCCGCGCGAGATCCGCATCGCCAATCGCACGCCCGAGCGCGCGAAGCGCCTGCGCGACGAGTTCACCGATCTCGGCGAGGTCTCCGCTTCGGGATTCTCCGAAGTCGACGACCGGCCGTGGGATATCCTGATCAATGCCACCGCCGCGAGCCTCGCGGGCGAGGTGCCGGAGTTGCCGCCGCGCGTGGTCGGCCGCGACACCGTCTGTTACGACATGGCCTACGGGCGGGGCGATACCGCGTTCATGCGCTGGGCGAGCGAGCGCGGCTCGACCCACGCCTGCAAGGGCTGGGGCATGCTGGTCGAGCAGGCCGCCGAATCCTACCTGCTTTGGCATGGCGTGCGCCCGGCGACGAAGTCGGTGATGACGGCGCTCGAGCGCCTTTAACCCGGGACCTGCCGCAAATACTCGTTTTTCAGCGATTGCCGACCGTGCAGGCGTGCAGGATGCTGCCGTCCTGGATGCTCGTGCGCGCGCCGATCGTCACGCGGCCGATGACGGCCGCCGCCGGATCGATCCAGGCGTTTCGCCCGATCACGGGCCGCCACTCGCGGTAGGAACGCGGGCTCATCCGGGGAGCGTCACGAGCTCTTCGGCGCTCGTCGGATGGATCGCAACGGCGTCGTCGAAGTCCCGCTTCGTCGCGCCCATGTGAAGCGCGACCGCGAAGCCCTGAAGCAATTCATCGGCACCCATGCCGATCACGTGCAGGCCGACGATCCGGCGGTCGCCGCCGGCCGTCACGAGCTTCACTTCGGCGCGGCGCCTGCGTCCCGTGATGCCGTAGTAGAGCGGCATGAAATCGTGGTGGAACACCTCGACCGTGCCGCCGTGCGCGGCGCGTGCCTCGTCTTCCGTGAGCCCGACGGTCCCGATCGGCGGATGACTGAAGACAACCGTCGGAATCATCCGGTAGTCGAGATGCCGGTCGGGCTCGCCGCCGAACAGGCGGTCGGCCAGGCGGCGGCCCGCTGCAATCGCGACGGGCGTCAGCTCCGATCGGCCCGTCACGTCCCCGATTGCATGGATACCCGCGGCGGTCGTGTCCTGGCGAAGGTCGGTAACGATTTCGTTGCCGGCCCCGATTCTCACGCCGACATGCTCGAGACCGAGGCCCGCGCTCGCAGGTAGCCTCCCGATCGCCCACATGACACATTCGAAGGGCCCGAGTCTCCGCCCGTCCGCCAGCGCGATGCGGTGGCCGTCGCCGCCCGTTTCGAGCGCCGCCGGCATCGCATGCGTCGCGATCTCGATGCCATCCGCCTGCATGGCGGCAGTCAGCCGTTCCGACAGCATGCCGTCGAAAGTCCGCAGGATGCGGTCGAATCGCACGGCGACGGTGGTGCGCGCGCCGAGCGCGGCGAACACGCCCGAAAGTTCCGCCGCAACATAACCGCTGCCAATGATCGCAACCGAAGCCGGCAGCCGTTCCAGTTCGAAAAACCCGTCCGACGTGATGCCCGCATCCGCGCCCGGCAGGTCGGGCACGGTCGGCCGCCCGCCCGTCGCGACGACGATGTGCGCCGCCTCGTGAATCGCGGCACCGATCACCACGCGGTTCCGACCCGACATCCGCGCCCGCTCGCGGAAAAGCGACGCCCCGCTACGCTCCAGGTTCTCCAGGTAGATGGCGCGCAGGCGTTCGATATACGCGTCGCGCCGCGCTTTCAGAGCGGCCCAGTCGTGCCCCGCGAGCGCCAGTGAGAAACCATAATCTGCCGCATCGGCGACGGCGTGCGCGACATCGGCCGCGTGATACATGATCTTCTTCGGCACGCAGCCGGCGTTGACGCAGGTGCCGCCGAGCGGCCCGGGCTCGGCGAGCGCCACCCGCGCAC
>JBOHZO010000145.1:0-12318 GCA_050738555.1 Steroidobacteraceae bacterium
GGATACAAGAGGTACTTGACGCTAGTTCCCTAGGCCGGTCAAAAGCGTCGCGGTGGGAAGCTGGATCGGCTTAGGTTTTCTTGGTCCGCTCGGCGCGTTCCCCTAGGTCCATAAAGTAGGCCCCAGCACCCAACTCAACATACCTGCCCGAAACGCTTTCAAACTTTGAATTTCGCTCAAGCCATTCATCGATTGAATCAATGAACTCTTGCCCGCGGTGTCGTACCAAGCGATCAAAGATTGGTTCAAGCTCCATCGCGACGGATACTGTGCACGCCCGCTCGAATTTCGGTTTGCCGATACCGGTTACGCTGCAGACGTTGCGGTGAACAACCCTTAAGTAACCTTCGAGCTGCTTGAGAAGGCCGTCCGTTGCGACGCGTCCGCCAGCATCTGCTCGACCAAGTAGAAACGTAGGCGTTTCGGAAACAACCATGCCGTCATTGCGAATCGATACGGCTCCGAAATCGAGCAAGGCCCTTAGAATTTCGCGGGATGTGTGCTTGCAACCAGCCTTTTTGCACAAGGCATCGAATGATCTGACTCCAAGCAATTCATCTAGTGGGGCTGGTTCTCCATCGTTACCGACTAACTCGACATCGCGTCTCCAAGTGCACATGACTTCCATGCAGTCACGCAAGAGTGCGCCGAGTTCAGTGAAGGTTGTAGTGGTCTCCCTTTCTACCGCACCCGTAATGGCCTTCGACATTGCGTCGCTAATCATCGGTATTGTCGCGCCACTTGCGATGAGCAGCTCCGTAAAAAGTCGAACGACGTCATCTAGTAGCGACTGACCCTGTCGATCGGGTGAAATTGAGCTCGACATGACTGCGGACATAAATGACCCTTACGTATTGGACTGGTTACCACACACCGTGAAATTAATTAGGAGAGCGTGAGCTCCCATGCATCGTGCACATTCATTGCTCGTAGAATCCTGCCTCCGCCTCCTCCGCCCCCTCGCGCGAATCATGCTGCGGCACGGCCTGTCGACCTACGATTTCTCGCGCATTGCCAATATTGCCTTTGTCAGGGCCGCGCGGGATATCCTACGCGAGCAGGGGAAACCGCTGAGTTTCTCGCGCGTTTCAACAATTACTGGCCTGCACCGCCATGTCGTCAGCGATATTGTTAACTCGGCGGACGTCGGTTCGACCGACCAGACCGAGCAAAAGGACTATCGTCGCAATCGTCTCGCGCGCGTCCTGACCGGCTGGTACGAAAGCCCGGACTACACGGATGGCGAAGGCCGCCCGCTCGCCCTGGCGGTTGATGGCCCCGAGCCCTCGTTCGCTTCGCTGGTCCGCGAGTTCAGCGGTGACATCTACCCCAAGATCATCCTGGATGAACTGCTGGAGGTCGGGGCGGCAAAAATGTTGAAGGACGGCTGTCTTCGCGCGGTGACGCGCCGCTATACGTCGGGGGGCGCGGAGCCCGCCGCGATCGAGCACCTCGGCAGCGCGGTTCGCGACCTCTTGGGCACGCTCGAGCACAATCTCGCTACGCCGGCTGATGCGCGGCTGTATGACGACTCGGTAGTCTCGATCAGGCTCGACCGGGCCGCGCTACCGCTCTTTCACCGCCTCCTGCGGCAACGCGGTGCAGCCTTTCTCGAGGACATCGAGGGTTGGGTCTCGGAACACGAACGGCCTGATTCTCCGGACACGGTGCGCGCCGGTGTCATGGTTGAGATGTTCGTCGAGGCGGAACCGGAGGCTACCGAGGAACCTGTCGAGCCAGGGACTGCGTGATCAGCGCTTCTTCCCTGCCATCCGCAGAAATTGTTCTTCGTCGAGAATCTTGATTCCGAGCTCGACCGCTTTCTTCAGCTTTGACCCGGCGTCCTCGCCTGCCACCACGAAGTCCGTCTTCTTCGAAACGCTGCCGGCCACTTTACCGCCAAGCTCGCGCACGAGATCGCCCGCTTCGTCCCTCGACATCGCGGACAGCTTGCCCGTCAGTACGAACGTCTTGCCGTCGAATGTCTTGTGGCGTGACTTGACCGCACGGATCTCCGGCCACCGGATCCCGAGCCGAAGCAGGTCATCGATGACCTTTGCATTCCGGGATTCGTGCAGAAACGCGTGCACGTGCGCTGCTGTGATCGGCCCAATGTCGGGAACCTCCTCGATCTCGGCAACGGTGCTGTTTCGCAACGCGTCGAGCGTGCGAAAGTGGCTCGCCAGCGCCTCGGCCGTCGCCTCGCCGACGTCGCGGATCCCGAGTGCGTACAGGAACCGCGCAAAGGTAGTTTCCTTGCTCCGCTCGAGCGACTCGGCGAGCTTGGTCGCGGACTTGTCGCCCATGCGATCGAGGTCGGAAAGTTGAGGCGCATCGAGCCGGTACAGATCTGCGGCGTCTTTCGCCAGCTCTTGGTCGACCAATTGATCCACGAGCTTGCTGCCGAGTCCTTCTATATCGAGCGCTCGACGCGAGGCGAAGTGACGCAATGATTCTTTGAGTTGAGCGGGACACACGAGCGCGCCGGTGCAACGGGCGACCGCCTCGCCCTCCTCCCGCTCGACGTCTGATCCGCAGACTGGGCACTTTGTCGGCAACCGGACGGGCGTAGTCTTCGGCGGTCGCTTTTCAATGATGACCCGCACGACCTCCGGTATGACGTCGCCTGCACGCCGAAGGACGACCATGTCTCCAACGCGGACGTCCTTGCGCCGAAGTTCGTCGATGTTGTGCAGCGTGGCATTCCCGACGGTCGCGCCGCCCACGAAAATCGGCTCGAGCCGTGCAACGGGCGTCAGTGCGCCGGTGCGCCCGACCTGCCATTCGATCGCGCGTACTCGCGTCATTTCCTCCTCCGCCGGGAACTTGTGAGCGATCGACCAGCGCGGCGCGCGGGCGACGAAGCCGAGCTCACGCTGTTGATCGATGGCATCGACCTTGTACACGACGCCGTCGATCTGATAGGGCAACTTGCGTCGCTTGCGTCCGATCTCGTCGTAATAGTCGAGGAGGCCCTGCACGCCTGCGACGACGCGGGTTTCCGGGGACGTGCGCAGACCCCAGCTTCTCAGCTCCTCGAGTATCCGGCTGTGCCGGTCCGGCAGCTTCCGGCCCTCGACGACCCCGGCTCCATAAAAGAAGATCTCGAGTGGCCGCGATGCGGCGAGTCGTGGATCGAGCTGCCGCAGGCTTCCGGCCGCGGCATTCCGGGGATTCACAAACACCTTTTCGCCTTTCTCGGCCGCCCGGCGATTCATCTCCTTGAAACCGGCAAGCGACATGAAGACTTCGCCACGCACCTCGAGAAGCGCCGGCCAGGACTTGCCGGCGAGACGCAGCGGCACGGACTGGATCGTGCGGATGTTGTGCGTGACGTCCTCGCCGACAGTGCCGTCACCGCGCGTGGCCGCGACCTCCAGCAGGCCCTTGCGGTACGTGAGACTGACAGCGAGACCGTCCAGCTTCGGTTCGCAGGCGTAGCTGATCTCGCGCTCGGTCTCGAGCCGTTCGCGAACCCGGCGGTCGAATGCAACGACCTCATCGCGTGCAAATGCGTTGTCGAGCGACAGCATCGGCGTGCGATGCCGCACTTCTGCGAATGCCGTGACCGGGGCCCCGCCCACGCGCTGAGTCGGCGACTCCGGGACGATCAGGGCGGGATTCTTCTGTTCGAGCTCCCGCAACTCCATCATCAGGCGATCGTATTCGGCGTCCGGGATCTCCGGATCGTCAAGCACGTGATAGCGATGATTGTGTCGATCGATTTCGGCGCGCAGCTTCGCGACGCGCTGCCGCAGGCTTGCAGGCACCTTCTTCATCAGATGCGATGCAGGCGCCTGTTGCGGTGCTCGAAATGCACCAGCTCTTCCCTCAGATTGAGGATGCGCTGCGCCGTGAGCGTGCTGCCCTGCTCGTCCTGAAGCTGGCCTTTCATGCGCTCGGCCAGGCTTCGCCCGACCGTCAGCAGGAGGTCGAATGTGGACGGCGCGTCCAGGGGTCCCGGGACGATTCCAAACAGCGATATCCCGGGAAAGTGCTGGCTGTCCATCTTCGCGAGATCGAAAGATCCGGGTTCCATCATGCTGGCGACATATAAAAGTGTCTTGCCGTCTTCGCGCTCGCGGTGATAGATCGAATAGGGGCCGTAGCGAAGCCCCTCCGCTTCGAGCGCCTTGCGCAGCTCCCCGCCGCCCCAGGGTCCACCCGGCGCAATCAATCGCAAGGCGACAATCCGCTGCTTCGACGCTTCGGCGGTCCGCCGTTCAATGGCGTCCGCCGGCGCCGGTTCCGGCGGTTCTTCGTCCCGCCTGGGAGCGACTTGGTCGCGCTCGAGCGGATGCGTGCTAACCCAGGGCGCTCGATGGTATTCGTCCGGGTGCTCATCGAACGGTTCGGCCTCGCTTTCGTTAGCCGCATCTGCGACCTCTGGCTCGAGCGCAGCCGGCGGTTCCAGCGACAGCTCCGGCTCGGCCGCGCGCCGCCGGTCCCTGCTGACGAAGTCCGAAACGTCGACTTCGAAGTCCTCGGGAATCTCGATCAGCGGCGGGCGGCGCGCGACGCGCACGCGTTCGATGACCGGCGCATAGGTCACCGTTGAATCGGCGAGCTCGCCCGGCTCAGGATCGGTCCTCACATTCATTGTTGGCTCGGCGCGCTCACGCGGCCAGGGCTTGTCCGCTTTGCTTGCGGATTTCGCCTGCGCTTTCCGGGTTTCCCACCACCAGAGCGCGAGGATCAGCGCCACGCCGGCACCGAGCAGTATCCAACGCAGCTCTGACACGGTACGCGTCCCGGCCTAGCCGACCGCGGCCATCCGCACGGCCTCGTCGACGTCGACCGCCACCAGTCGCGAGACGCCCGGCTCGCCCATGGTCACTCCGATCAGGTGGCTCGCGAGTTCCATCGTGTACTTGTTGTGCGTGATGAATACGAACTGCACGCGCTCGGACATGTCGCGGACGATGTCGCAAAAGCGCCCGACATTGTGGTCGTCGAGCGGTGCGTCGACCTCGTCCAGCAGGCAGAACGGCGCCGGATTGAGCTCGAATATCGAGAAAACCAGGGCGACAGCAGTCAACGCTTTCTCGCCGCCCGAGAGCTGATGGATCGTGCTGTTGCGTTTGCCGGGCGGGCGGGCCATCACGGCAACACCGGCGGTCAACAGGTCGTCGCCCACGAGCTCGAGATAGGAAGCGCCGCCGCCGAACAGCCGCGGAAATTTCTCCTTCAGCCCGCTGTTGATCCGGTCGAACGTGTCCTGGAAACGCTGCCGTGTTTCGCGATCGATTTTGCGGATGGCCTGGTCGAGCGTGTTGAGCGCATCCGTGAGGTCGGTGAACTGGCGGTCGAGATACTCCTTGCGCTCGGACTGTTCCGTCAGTTCGTCGATCGACGCGAGATTGACGGCACCGAGTTTTTCGATTCTCTCCGCGATCTCGGCGAGTTGCTGGTCCCACGCGACGACCGTCGCGTCGATGGGCAGCGCCGCGGTGACTTGTTCGAGATCGAACTGCGTCGCGCCGAACTGCTCCAGCAACGATTCGCGCCGCACGCGCGTTTCCTGCATGCCCAGGCTGATCTCGGCAAGCGCCGAACGCGCGAAGTCGGCCACACCCTCGGCCTTCTGCCGTTCCAGGTCCAGTTCGCGCACCTGGGCATCCGCGTCCTCGACCGCGCGACGCGCATTGCCGAGTTCCGTTTCGACCGCGAGGCGCTGCTCGAGATAGACCTGGAGCTGCTTTTCGAGTTCGGCAAAGGGCGTCTGGCCCTCCGCAAGTTGCCCTTCGAGTTCCGCCCGTCGCGCTTCGAGCTGACGGGACTGCTCGTTCGCCCGCTCGAGGCTGGTGCGCAGCGTCGCGAGCGTCGACCGTTGCGATTCGACGCGGATCGCCACCTGCTGTGCGGCGGCCATATCCCCGGCAAGGCGATCGCGCGCAGCAGCGAGTCGCAGCTTGAGCGCATCGCGTTCGCTCTCGAGGCCGGGCTGGCGCTGTTTGAGCAGATCCTGCATCGCCGCGGCGGAATCCAGCCGTGATCGAGATTCGCCGATGTCCCTCTCATCACGCGCAACGTCGACGTCAATCTGGTCCGCTTCCGCAACCAGGCGGGCGATGCGTTCGGCAATGTGGAGCGTCCGCGAGCGGATCGCCTCGTGGGCGCCCCGCACGTTGACGAGGTCGTGGTGCAGCCGGTTGACCTTCGAATGCAGTTCGTCACGGCTGGCGTCGAGCGCGGCAATGCGCTCGCGAACGCTCGACAGTTTGGCGTCGAGGTCCAGAACCTGGCGATCGTGCCCGGCGACCGCCGACTGAAGTCGTCGCAAGTCCTGTTCCCGAGCGATGACCCCGGCATGGCCTGCTTCGCTTCGTGCCACGCGCAGCCATTTGCCGCCAAGCCAGATTCCGCCGCGCGTGATCACCGACTGGCCCGGCTGCAGGGATCGCCGCTGCGCAATTGCGTCGGCCAGCGTGTCGACCGCGATCACTCCTTCGAGGAGCTCTGTGATCACTGCCGGTCCCGATACGCGCGCGAGCAGCGTTCCGGACGCCGATTTCGAGGATCGTCCATGCGCGGATTCCGCAAAGGTCAATTGGCCGGCGTCGAATCCATCCGTCGCCCGGGCAATCGAATCGATGGCTTCGATGCACACGGCCTCGAGATAACTGCCGAGTGCCGTCTCCGCAGCCCGCTCCCAGCCCTTCTCCACTTCCAGTTGCTGCGCGAGCCGCGGCTGGCGGTCGAGCTTGTGCCGCGCGAGCCATTCCACGGTCCCGCTCTGACCCTTGCCGAGCGCTGCTTTCTGGACGGCCTCAACCGTCAGCAACTCGCTCCGCGCCGTTTGCAGCGCGGCCTTCGCGGCATCGAGCGCCGCCGATGCCTGGCGCTCTTCTTCGCGAAACGATTGCAGAGATTCGAGGGCCGCGTCGAGTTGTTCCTGCGCCCCGCGGCCGCGCTCGCGAGCCTGCTTCTCCGCCGCGGCAAACTCGTCCGGTCGGGCGCCGGAGATGCTCTGCTCGAGCTGCGTCTTCTCCTGGAGCAGGCGCTCCCGCTGTGTCCGGAGCCGTTGCAAACCCGCCTCGATCTGCTCGGTTCTCGCGCCCTCGACCTGGAACTGCCGCGTGGCCTCGGAAGACTCCAGGCCAAATGACTCCCACCGCTGCTGCCAGCCCGCCATCGCGCTTTCTGCCTCGGCGAGCGACACCCGAGCCGCGGCTTCGGTCGCCCGGACCGCGGTCAGCTCGGGCTCGGCTCGCGCCAGAAATACCGTCAGCTCCCGCAGTTGCTCCTGGTCGCGTCCAGCGAGCACGCTCGACTCCGAATGCTCACGCTTGACGCGCTCGAGATCCGTGCGCTGCCGCTGCCGCAATTCCCGCGCATGTTGCAGGGCCTGCTCGGTGCGAGTCGCATCGGCGCCGGCCTGGTAATAGCGCCCCTGCACGGCCGCGAGCGCGTCGGAACATTCCGCGTGACGGGCTCGCGCGCGCTCGAGCGTCGCTTCCGCCGCGCGCAGCCCGGCGATTGCAGCCTGCGCTTCCGTTTCGCGCTGGGTGGCGAGCGCGTGCCGCCCCGCGATGTCGGCGTCGAGGTCGCGGATGCGCAGCGCCAGCAGCTCCGCCTGCAACCGCCGCTGGCGGGTCATGTTCTCCTGGTAACGCCGCGCGATGCCGGCCTGGCGCTGGAGGTGGCGGATCTGCTTGTCGACCTCTTCACGCAGGTCGTTCAAGCGCTCGAGGTTTTCGCGGGTATGCGAGATCCGGCTTTCCGTTTCCCGGCGGCGGTCTTTGTACCGGGAGATGCCCGCCGCCTCCTCGACGAAGGCCCGCATGTCTTCGGCGCGCGCCTCGATCAGGCGCGAGATCATCCCCTGCTCGATGATCGCGTAGCTGCGCGAGCCGAGGCCGGTGCCGAGAAACAGGTGCGTGATGTCCTTGCGCCGGCACTTGGAGCCGTTGATGTGGTACGTCGAGTTGCCGTCACGCGAGACGATTCGCTTCAAGGCCACTTCGGCATAGCCCGCGTACGGCCCCGCGAGCTTGCCTTCGCTGTTGTCGAATACGAGTTCGACGGATCCGCTGCCAATCGGCTTGCGGCTGCGCGAGCCGTTGAAAATCACGTCCGTCATCGAATCGCCGCGCAGGTGCTTCGCGGAAATCTCGCCCATGACCCAGCGGACCGCGTCGATGATGTTCGACTTGCCGCAGCCATTCGGGCCGACGACGCCGGTCAGATTGGCTGGAAAGGAGACAGTGGTCGGATCGACGAATGACTTGAATCCGGCGAGTTTTATCCTGGCGAGGCGCATTCCCGCTAGTGTAGATTAACCGCCCGCGATTGACGACGACCGGTAGCGTTCCGCATGAGCCCGACAGCACCTTCCCGCGAGATCGAGTTATTTCCGAATCCGCAGCGCGAGCGCGACTACACGATACGCATGCGCGTGCCGGAATTCACTTGTCTCTGTCCGCGCACGGGCCAGCCGGATTTTGCGACGCTGGAGCTCGAGTACGTTCCCGACGAGCTCTGCGTCGAACTCAAGTCGTTGAAGCTCTATCTCTGGTCGTTTCGCGACCGCGGCGCGTTCCACGAGGCCGTGACTAACGAGATCGCCGATCTCCTGGTCGCATCGCTGCGACCGCGATTCCTGCGCCTGACCGCGCAGTTCAACGTGCGTGGCGGCATCTTTACGACCATTGTCGCCGAGCATCGTCGCAGCGGGTGGAATGCGCCTCCGGCCGTGAACCTGCCGTGAGCCGCAACCGTGCCAACCGGGCGACAGTCGGTGGCACTGGACCACAGGAAAACCGGGGCTATAATCCGGCGCTCGATTGAACCGGCCGCGGAGAGCTTGATGCCAGCCAAGAAGACTTCCAGATCCAGAAAACCCGTTGTAAAGGCCGCGCTGCGCAAAGCGCCCGCCCCCCGCAGAGCCGCGAAGCCCGCGGCGCGCAAGGCCAGGAGCAGCGCCGCTCGCGCCAGGCCCGCCAAGCCCGTCAAGACCAAGTCTCGCGCCGCAGTGCGCATCGCCGCCGCGCCGCGCCCGGCGCCGAAATCTGTAAAACCCGTCAACCACGCAGTGGCCGCGCGGGAACCCGTCTTCATGAAGCCGCGGACGCCGTCGGCGTTGGCCCAGGTTGCTGAAACACGCTCCATGCTGGCTGCCATCCAGGCACGTACTGCCGTGCGCCGCGCCATCTTCAACGACGAGGATGACGAAGCCTCCGCCACCCACAACCTGTTGCTCGGTCCTCGTAACGTGCGTCCCTATCGCGAACGCAAGGGCGAGATGTACATGGGGCGGGAACAGCTCGGCCACTTCCGCGGCATCCTGAGCAGCTGGAAGCGCGACTTGATGGAGGAAGTCGACCGCACGATGACGCACATGAAGGACGAGGCGGCCAATCCGCCGGATCCAAACGACCGGGCGACGCTCGAATCGGAGTTTGCCCTGGAGCTCCGGACGCGCGACCGAGAACGGAAGCTGATTCGCAAGATCGAGGAAGCGCTCAGCCGGATCGAGGACGGCAGCTACGGTTACTGCATCGAGACCGGCGAGCCGATCGGCGTCAAGCGCCTTGAGGCGCGCCCGGTGGCGACGCTCTGCATCGAGGCGCAGGAGCGGCGCGAGCGCCGCGAGAAGCAATACGGCGACCGCGACGACTGGTACCGCTAGTTCGCCCCCACAGGGCGCCTGCGGCCGTTTCGCCCCCACTCCGTCCGGACCCCTCCATCTAGGATCGTTGCTCGCTGCGGCCGGCAGCTACCTGAGCGCGCGAAGCTGCGGCGGGCACTGGCTGCTGCGCATCGACGACCTCGACCGAAACCGCTGTATTCCCGGACTCGAGACGCAGTTTCAGACGATGCTCGAAATTTTTGGTTTCGAGTGGGACGGAATAGTCAATTTCCAGTCGGATCGAATCGACACGTATGCGGAAGCGCTATCCGCACTTCAGGCTGCCGGCTACTCATACCCCTGCCGTTGCAGCCGGTCCGACATTGCCGCCGCGCAGGCGGCGGATCCAGCATTGGAGCCGGTCTATCCGGGCACTTGCCGCGATCAGCCGCCGACCGACGGCGGGCCGCACGCAAACAGGTTTCACATTGACCCGGAACAGCCGGATATCTCGTTCGAAGACCTGTTTCAGGGACCCGTGCGGCAGGACTGCCGGCGGGAAGCGGGCGATTTCGTCATCCAGCGCCGCGACCGCTTCTTCGCGTATCACCTGGCCGTGGTCGTCGATGACGAGCGGCAAGGCGTGACCGAAGTCGTGCGCGGTGCGGACCTGTTATCCAGCACACCGCGGCAGATACTCCTGCAGCGGGCCCTGGGCTATCGAACGCCTCGCTATGGCCATCTCCCGCTGCTCACGGAACCGGACGGCCGCAAGCTCGCGAAGGCGCGGCGCGCGGTGCCGCTCGAACCGCGCGCTGCACCGCGTCAGCTCTGGCAGGTCTTGAACTGGCTGGAACAAGGGCCGCCCGCGGGACTTGCGCGGGCGCCGATCGGCGAAATCTGGAGCTGGGCGATTGCGAACTGGCGGCCGCAGCGCCTCGAGGGCCGGCGCGAACGGCGCCTCGAGGGTCAGGATCCGCCGTAAGGCGTCAGGCGACGCCGCGCATCGAAAGCCGGACGCGCCCCTGGCGGTCGACTTCGAGCACCTTCACCTTGACGACATCGCCTTCCTTGAGCTTGTCGCTGACTCGCTCGACGCGCTCGTCGGAGATTTGCGAGATGTGCACGAGACCGTCGCGGCCCGGCAGGATCGCGACAAAGGCGCCGAAATCCATCAAGCGCACGACCTTGCCCTCGTAGACGCGGCCCACCTCGACGTCGGCCGTGATCATCTCGATCCGGCGCAGCGCCTCGCGGCCCGACGCGGCGTCAACCGACGCGATCTTGACGGTGCCGTCGTTCTCGATGTCGATCGTCGTGCCGGTTTCCTCGGTGATCTGACGGATCACCGCGCCGCCCTTGCCGATCACGTCGCGGATCTTCTCCGGATCGATCTTGATCGTGACGATGGTCGGCGCCCACTCGGACATCTCCGGCCGCGGCTTGTCGAGCACCTTGTTCATCTCGCCCAGGATGTGCAGCCGGCCCGACTTCGCCTGGTCGAGTGCGGCTTTCATGATCTCGGCCGGGATGCCGTTGATCTTGATGTCCATCTGGAGCGCCGTGACGCCCTGCGCCGTGCCGGCCACCTTGAAGTCCATGTCGCCCAGATGGTCCTCGTCGCCCAGGATGTCGGTGAGAACGGCGAATCGCTCGCCTTCCTTCACGAGTCCCATGGCGACGCCGGCGACCGGCGCCTTGATTGGCACGCCCGCGTCCATCAGGGCGAGACTGGTGCCGCAAACCGTCGCCATGGAGCTCGAGCCATTCGACTCCAGCACCTCGGAGACAACGCGCAGCACGTACGGGAAGGTTTCGAGATCAGGCATGACCGCGTTGATGCCGCGGCGTGCGAGGTTGCCGTGGCCGATCTCGCGGCGCTTCGGCGAACCCATGAAACCGGTCTCGCCGACCGAGAACGGCGGGAAATTGTAGTGCAGCATGAACGGTTCGCGGCGCTCGCCGGCGAGCGCATCGACGATCTGGGCGTCACGTCCCGTGCCGAGCGTCGTCGTGACGAGGGCCTGGGTTTCGCCGCGCGTGAAGATCGCCGATCCGTGGGTGCGCGGCAATGCGCCGACTTCGATCGTGATCGGCCGGACGGTTCGCAGATCACGCCCGTCGATGCGCGGCTTGCCACCCAGAATGAGATCGCGGACCAGGCGATATTCGAGCTCGTGCAATTCGGTCGTCACCTGCTCGCGGGTGAACTGCGGCTTCTCGCCGCCGGACAGCGCAGCCTGGACCGCCTGCCGGATCTCGGCAAGGCGCGACACTCGCGCCTGCTTGACGACGACGCCGTAGGCGGACGCAAGGTCGGCTTCGGCCAGCTTGGCGACAGCCTGCTTCAACGCGACATTCGGCTCAGGCGCCTTCCAGTCCCAGCGCGGCTTGCCGGCCTCGGCAGCGAGCTTGTTGATCGCGGCGATCGCGACCTGCATCTGCTCGTGACCGAACAGCACGGCTCCCAGCATGACTTCTTCCGACAGGCCCCTGGCTTCCGATTCGACCATCAGGACGGCTGCCGTCGTGCCCGCAACCACGAGATCGAGGTCGGATCCGGTCTTGACCTGGGTTGCCGTCGGATTCAGCAGGTACTGGCCGTCCTTGTAGCCGACGCGCGCGGCGGCAATCGGCGCAGTGAACGGAATCCCCGACAGCGCGACCGCAGCAGAAGCACCGATCAGCGACGGAATGTCGGAATCGATTTCAGGGTCGAGCGACAGGACTGTGGCGACGATCTGGAC